>JAKQEI010000140.1 GCA_029573495.1 Bacteroidota bacterium
GCCATGAGCACCGATGCCTTGAAGTGGGCCGCGCGCACCTACCTCGTGGCGGCCATCGGCTCGATCGGCACACTGATGTACTACGTGATGATGTACATGGGCCGCCGCGACTGAGACCCCACCCCGACCCGAACGGCTCCGGAGCATCCGGTACCGCTCCTATTTCAGGCGAAGCACGATCGGCAGGTGATCGCTATAGCCGCCCTTGAAGTCGCGGCCAGCGTAAGTCTTGTTCGGGGAACGACCATAGCGCGGGTGCTTGAAGAGCAGGCGATCGTCCCAATAGGCTTTGGCGGACGCCACCATGGGCATGAACGCGGCGCTCACGATCATCTGGTCGAGGTAGTCCCACTTGCCCTGGTAGTTGTAGCTGCCATGGCCATGCGGCTGATCAATGCACATGAGATCGAAGAGCCGAGCCTTGGTCGCACGATCGCAGGCCGCCCCCAGTCCTTCGCGGATGCTCGCATCCATCGGTGTGTCGTTGAAGTCGCCTATGATCAGGATGCGGGCTTCGGGATCGGTGGCGAGGATGCGGTCCACCTTCGCGCGTACCACCGCCGCAGCGGCCATGCGTTTCGGAACGCTGACCTTGCCATCGCGGCGGCTGGGCCAATGGTTCACGAACACATGCAGCCGTTCATCCTCCGCCATGGCGACCTCAACGTACAGCACATCGCGGGTCCGGTCGTTCGGGATCTCAACGGTGAGCGCTTCATCATGGATCACCGTCGCAAAGTCCGGATGGACGAGCAGGGCCACGTCGATCCCGCGTTCATCGGGTGAGTCGTGATGGACGACCATGTAGCCAGCGTCCTTCAACCGTCCCGTACCAGCGAGGTCGGCGACCACCTTCCTGTTCTCCACTTCCACCAGGCCGAGGAGTGCCGGAGGTCCATCCGTGCTCCACGATATCGCCTCGCTCAAGTGCTGAAGCTTGTGATCGTAGCGATCCGCGGTCCAGGCCAGTGCTCCATTAGGCAGGAAGTCCTCGTCGTTGACAGCAGGGTCATCCTCCGTATCGAAAAGGTTCTCCACATTGTAGCAGACGACCGCTTGACCTGCCATGGATCTCAATTCCCCTCCCGCTGTTCCTTGCTCCTCTGCGGGTCGTGGCGGGGAGGCTGCGCCGCATGCGACCAGCAACGGGACCAATGGCAGGATCATCCGGATCATCATCATCGCTTCGTGGTGCGGCTTCGGGTAGGCTTCACGCCGAGCATACCCAGCAGGCCGCGAGTGAACTCACGAAGCAGGGTGTTGCCCAGCTGCCGGACCATGGTGTTCTTGCTCACCTTTTCCAGCGTACTCGGTTCTTCACGCACCTTGCGCTCCCGCTCCGGGGCGGGTGCGGGTCCCGCTTCGTCCTTCAACTTCCGCTTCAGTCGCTCTTCCAGGATCTCGAAGGCGCTCTCCCGGTCGATCACCTCGTTGTACTTGGACGCGATCCGGCTGCGGGCCACCAGGCCGCCTATCTCCAGGTCGCTCAGAATGTCCATGCGGCTCACCGGTGCGCGCAGCAAGGTGTGGGCAAGCGGTGTCGGGGTTCCCTTCTCGCTCAGCGCCGTCACCAGCGCTTCGCCGATCCCGAGGGAGGTGATCAGCGCCTCGGTGTCGTAGAAGTCGGTGAGCGGGTAGTTCTGCGCCGTCTTCTTGATGGTGGCCCTGTCCTTGGCCGTGAATGCACGCAAGGCATGCTGCACCTTCAACCCCAACTGACCGAGCACGCTCTCCGGCACATCGCTCGGATCCTGCGTGCAGAAATAGACACCCACCCCTTTCGAACGGATCAACTTGATGATGGTCTCGATCTGGTCCAGCAGGGCCTTGGGTGCCGTGTTGAAGATGAGGTGGGCTTCATCGATGAAGATCACGAGCTTGGGCTTCTCCGGATCACCCACTTCGGGGAACGTGTTGTAGATCTCGGCCAGGAGGCAAAGCATGAACGTGCTGAACAGCTTGGGCCTGTCCTGGATGTCGGTGAGGCGCACGATGCTGACCACACCCTTGCCGTCATTGGTGGAAAGCAGGTCCTCCACCTCGAAACTGCGTTCCCCGAAGAACCGGTCGGCGCCCTGCTGCTCGATCTCGATGAGCTTGCGTAGGATGATGTTGACGGTGGCCGGGCTCACCTGACCATACTGCTTCTTGATCTCCTCCTTGCCTTCGTCGGTGACGAACTGGAGCACCCGGCGCAGGTCCTTCAGGTCGATGAGCGCCCATTGGTTGTCATCGCAGTACTTGAAGACCAGGGTCAGCACGCTCTGCTGGGTGTCGTTCAGATCGAGGATGCGCCCGAGCAGCACCGGACCGAATTCGCTCACCGTGGCGCGCAGCCGGGCACCGGGTTCATCGCTCAGGCTGAGCAGTTCCACAGGCATGGCCGATGGTTCGTACGGCAAGGCCAGCCTGGCGTGGCGCGCGGCGATCTTCTCGTTCGACGAGCCAGGTGCGGCAAGCCCGCTCAGATCGCCCTTCACATCCATCAGCAACACGGGCACGCCGTTCAGGGCGAGCTGCTCCGCGATCACCTGGAGGGTCTTGGTCTTTCCGCTGCCGGTGGCTCCGCAGATCAGGCCGTGGCGGTTCATGGTGCGCAGCGGAATGGTGACGCGGCATCCCGTCGGCACCTCACCCGTATGTATGGCCCCACCGAGGACCAGATGCCCCCCTTTGGTGGCGTATCCGGCCTGCATGATGGCACTGAATTCTTCCTGTGTCGGCATGGTGTGTTCTTCGCTCCAAAGGAACACAAGTTGACCGCAACGGACCCGGCTGATCGTGGGTTCGATAAACTTGCCTGCTTCCCGCCCTATGGAGAACCGTGCGACGCGCATCTGGCGAACGACCCTGATCGGACTTCTGATACTGGGGATCGGCTATCGTTTCTACGCGGTCGCGACGTGGAAGACAAGCCTCTCGAACGACGAGAGCGTATCCTACATGTGTGCCGCCGCTACTGCCGGGATCTGGGAGACCCATATCGCCGGGATGGTGAACACCCCGATCACCGTTGCGGATATCCAACGGTTCTATGACCGGCCGGAGGCATTCGACTTCGGTACGGTCTCCATGGACATGGCCATGTACGATGTGCATCCTCCGCTGTACTTCTGGTTGCTGCACTCCATCCATGTGCTCTGGGGTACCGGGCCGGCAACAGGGGCCTATCTCAACATCCTCTTCGGCATCCTTGCATTGCTCCTGGTGTCAAAGCTGGCACGCGGTGTTCTACCGGGACCGAACGCACCCTTGGTGGCTGCGGTGGTATGGTACCTCTCTCCTGCCGCCGCGCAGATCGACCTGGAGGCCCGGCCCTATCAATTGTTGACCCTTCTTGCCCTGGCCTCCTACCTTCTTGGCCAACGGGTGATCAACAGCACCCCCTCGCGGACCGTATGGACCGGCTTCATCGTGGTGAACATGCTCGGGCTGCTGACACACCTCTACTTCCCCTTCCTACTGCTCCCTGGCATGGCCCTCGTGTTCTGGAAGCATGGCACCGGTCGTCGAACCGGGCTCTATCTGACCAGCCTGGTCATCTCCACCATCGGCATGTTGCTGCTCTATCCGGAGTTCATCACCTTCCTCACAAGCTATGGCGACAGGCCCCGCGATATGCCCGAACCGGTCCGATCCATCGAGCGGCTCAAGGGGGTGTTCTACGCCTCGATGCAGTTCTTCACCGAAGGGCATCGCATGCGGTACCTGTTCCTCCTGTTATGCACCATCGCCGGTGGCCTCGCCATCTGGTGGGGACGCCATGGTGCCCGACGATCATGGGCCGGGGTCGGTATAGTACGGGCTTCCTTTCTGGTCACCTTCGGATGGTGGGCGTTCTTCACGGTGGCCCTGTTCCTGATCGGGGTGAGCCCATCGCAGGCGGTGGGTGAACAGTACTTCGCCTATCTCTGGCCCTTCGCGGCGATAGGCTGCACGGCTCTCCTGGCCGTGCTCACGGATCAACGATGGCGGCGGATCCTACTTGGTCTCTACCTCATCCAGCTCATCCCGGCCTTCATCCAGGGCGTGCGCGGATCGGAGTACCTCGTTCCGGCGATCCCATCGGAATGGAACCCGGTCATGTCGCAAAGCGACCTGTTGATCACCGACGAGGCCAAGCGGACCGCCTTGCCAAGGATATCGCGCCATCTGCCGGGCGATCTCTCGTTGTACATCATGGGGCGTGAACGCCCCGACCTGACCGACAAGGACCGGGTCGTCTTCCTGCATCTTGACATCCAAAGCAGGCCGTCCGGGCCCTTCGTGGATTGGATGTCCACCCAGGGCTTTGACGTGCTTGGCGACATCCGAACATCCGATCGCTATGAACTTCGTTCCTTCGCCCGCCATGACCAGAGGTGATGATTGGGCGTTGGTGATCCCCCTCGCGAACGAAGAGGGGGAATTCGATCCGTTCATCGAAGCCTTGCAGGCCACCCTGAACCGGCTCGGTTCCGGCACCGTGTATCTGGTCGTGGACACGGTCTCGAAGGACCGGACCTTGGAGTTGAGCCACGAGCTCGCGACCAGGGACGAACGCTTCAAGGCCGTTTGGGCTCCCGAGAACCGGAACGTGGTGGATGCCTACCTGCGAGGCTATCGGGAGGCTTACGAGAATGGTCATGCCATCATCATCGAGATGGACGCCGGCCTTTCCCACGACCCCCGGGCCATCCCGATGTTCCTGCGGGTGCTGAACGAGGGGAACGAGTGCGCGTTCGGCAGTCGCTTCATCAACGGTGGTTCGATCACCGAATCCAACCTGCGGCGGACGGTCCTGTCCAAAGTGGGCACCATCCTCAGCAACGTGCTGTTGGGCACCCGGATGTATGACACCACCTCCGGTTATCAGGGCTTCCACCGGGTGATCGTGGGGCGGTTCCTGGCCTACCCCCTGCTGTCCAAGGCGCACTTCTACCAGACCGAGTTGCGCTATCTCCTGCGCCGCTCGCGCTTCGCGGAGATACCCATCCACTACAAGGCTCCCAGCCCCAGGGTCTCACAAAAGGCCATCGGCGATAGCATCCGCGTCCTATTGCATTACTTCAAACGGCGGCTCCTCTTCAAGGCCCCACACCTATAAGCATGTCGCATACCGCGCTTGTGATCACCTCCATCGCTGCTCCGAACGCGGTATTGCGTGCATTCGCAGAAGGCTGCACCACGAACGGCATCGAATTCATCGTGATCGGGGACAAGCCCTCTCCGGCGGACTTCAGCCTCGAAGGTTGCGATTTCTGGAGCCTGGAACGCCAGAAGATGATGCCTTTCGCCCTGGCCCGCCTGCTACCCGAACGTCATTATGGCCGCAAGAACCTGGGCTACCTGCAGGCCATCACGCTCGGGGCGCAGGTGATCGTCGAGTCGGATGATGATAATTTCCCGCGTGGTGATTTCTGGAAGTCGCGCGTTCCGGAGCACCGTACGGGTTCGTTCGAGGGGACGGGTTGGGTGAATCTGTACCGTTGCTTCAGCAATGAACGCATCTGGCCGCGGGGCTTTCCGCTGGAACACCTGCAGGATGTCATTCCTGCCGTACCGGATAGCACCTTGAGGAACTGCCCCATCCAGCAGGGACTGGCCGATGAGAATCCGGATGTGGATGCGATCTATCGGCTGGTAGGCCGACTGCCCTTGAACTTCGAGCCGAGGGAGGTACCTGTATCGCTAGGTGCAGGAGCCATCTGCCCATTCAACTCGCAGAACACCACCTGGTTCCGGGAGGCCTTCCCGCTGCTGTACCTACCGTCGTATTGCAGCTTCCGCATGACCGATATCTGGCGGAGCTACGTGGCGGTGCGGATCTGCTGGGAGAATGGTTGGGATGTGCTTTTCCACAACGCCTCGGTTTGGCAGGAGCGCAACGCCCACGACCTGATGAAGGACTTCGCCGACGAACTGATCGGATACCAGAACAACAGGGCGGTCGTGGAGCGGATCCGTGAGCTTCGACTCCGACCCGGCCGGGAGCACATTGGACCGAACATGAAGACCTGCTATGCCGAGTTCATCGACATGGGATTGATCGGTCCGGAGGAGAGCACGCTACTGGATGCGTGGCTTTCCGACCTGGCGGCACTCTCCTAACCGAAGGAGATCCGGTCCACGGCGAAGCGGCCGCTCCCGGTGAACAGCAACGTGATGAAGGCGACGAGATAGACCGCTGCCAGTTCCTTCTCGGCGAAGGCGGCGTCGCCCTTCACCATGAAGACGACGACCGCCATGGCGATGACGAGCGGAATGACGGCCGCGCGCGTCCAAAGCCCAAGGACCACCAAGGCGGAACAGAGCACTTCGGCGATCAGGAGAAGCACGAGGCTGAACGCGGACCCCAGGCCGAAGGGGTCGGCGAAGGAATCCACTTTGTCCCCGAACGCCATCAGCTTGGGCCAGCCATGCTGCCAGAACATGGTCCCACCGGCGCCTAGCCGGAGCATCAGGTGACCGAGGTCCTCGGAAATGGGTTCGCTGTTGATGAGCATGACGGGACTGGCTTGGTGGTCGAAAGTTCCGGAGTCCGATGCCCATGCCACAGGTCTGAGGAGCGGACTTTTCCAACAACCCGACCGGAACTATTCGGCCCTGATCACGTACCACGGCAGCCATGAAGAACTTGACCGCCCTGCTCTCCCTCCTCGTTGTGTGTGCGACACAGGCCCAGGACGAACCCCTGCTCGCCGGCATGTCCGCCATGCGGAAGGCCGACCATGCCACCGCGGCGATCGCGCTGGACAAGGCCGTGGCCGAGGCACCGACCAATGGCAGGACCTGGTACTACCGGGCGGTGAACAAGATGGCCATGGGGGACAACGACGGAGCCTTGCGCGACCTTGACCACCTGTTGACCATGGAACCGCGAGACGTGCACGCCATGCTTCGTCGCGCCGAGGTGCACACGGTGCTGGGTGACGCGGACAAAGCGACCATCGACCTGTATCGCGTGATCGGCACGCATGCCAATGGTCCGGCCACTGAACAAGCACTTTCCGAACTGGGCCGGATGGCCATGGCCGCACAGGACATCCCCAGCGCTCTTGGTCATTACGACCGTCTCGTTGAGATCGCCGGGTACAACGCCATGGCCTGGTGCGACCGGGGCATCGCCCGGAGCGTCGCTCATGATGATGACCGTGCCGTTGCGGACCTCGAGAAGGCGATCGACCTGGACCCCACCCTCGACAAGGCCTATGGTGCCCTGGCCGTGGTCTATTTCCGGCAGGGACGCAAGCAGGAAGGCTGCTATGCCCTACAGCAGGCCAGGGACCTGGGCGACAGGTCCGTGGAGGAACTGCTGTTGCTCCGCTGCGACCAATAAGCGAGCGCCTCCGCAACTTCATCCCGTTCAGGAGCTGTCACGCGGAGGAACGCTACTTTTGCCGGCCCTTGTCCACCGCTCGTATGGTGGCCTGGCGAACGGATGAAGATCAATGTGACCCTGCCGGACGGTTCCGTCCGGAGCTACGACCAAGGCGCCACGGCGATGGACGTGGCCAAGAGCATCAGCGAAGGCCTGGCCCGCAACGTGCTCAGTGCGAAAGTGAACGGAGAAGTGCGTGATGCCAACCGGCCACTGCCCGGTGATTGCACGCTCGCGCTGCTGACCTGGAACGATCCCGAAGGCAAGGCGACCATGTGGCACAGCAGTGCGCACGTCATGGCCGAAGCCGTGGAAGCCCTGTATCCAGGGGCCAAGTTCGGCATCGGACCACCCATCGAGAACGGCTTCTACTACGACATCGACTTCGGCGATCGCAGCGTCGGCGAGCACGACTTCGCCGCCATCGAGGCGAAGTTCAAGGAACTGGCCGGCAGGAAGGAGCTGTTCGAACGCACCGAGATCAGCAAGGCCGACGCCATCAAGTACTTCAAGGAGAAAGGTGACGAGTACAAGCTGGAGCTGATCGAAGGCCTGCAGGATGGCGAGATCACCTTCTACCGCCAGGGCGCATTCACCGACCTGTGCCGTGGCCCCCACCTCCCGGACACCTCCTTCATCAAGGCCTTCAAGATCCTGAACGTGGCCGGTGCCTACTGGCGTGGTGACGAGAAGCGGAAGCAGCTCACCCGGCTCTACGGCATCACCTTCCCGAAGCAGAAGGAACTGGACGAGTACCTGGTGATGCTGGAGGAAGCCAAGAAGCGCGACCATCGCAAGCTGGGGCGTGAACTGGACCTCTTCACCTTCAGCGAGCGGGTGGGTGCCGGCCTGCCGCTCTGGCTGCCCAAGGGTGCCGCACTGCGCGAGCGCCTGATCAACTTCATGAAGACGGCGCAGGAGAAGGCCGGCTATGTGCAGGTGGCCACCCCGCACATCGGCAGCAAGCAGTTGTACGTGACCAGCGGACACTGGGAGAAGTACGGCAAGGACAGCTTCCAGCCGATCAACACGCCGCAGGAAGGTGAGCAGTTCATGCTGAAGCCGATGAACTGTCCGCACCATTGCGAGATCTTCGCGAGCCGACCGCGCAGCTACAAGGACCTTCCGCTCCGACTGGCGGAATTCGGCACCGTGTACCGCTACGAACAGAGTGGAGAGTTGCACGGATTGGCGCGGGTCCGCGGCTTCACCCAGGACGACGCCCACCTCTTCTGCCGCCCGGACCAGGTGAAGGAGGAGTTCCTGAAGGTGATCGACCTGGTGCTCCTCGTGCTGCGCGCCCTCAACTTCGAGAACTTCGAGGCGCAGGTGAGCCTGCGCGACAAGGAGGACCGCAGCAAGTACATCGGCAGCGAGGAGAACTGGCAGAAGGCCGAGCAGGCCATCATCGATGCAGCGGCCGAATGCGGTATGAAGACGATCGTGGAGTATGGCGAAGCGGCCTTCTACGGTCCCAAGCTCGACTTCATGGTGAAGGACGCACTGGGCCGCCGCTGGCAGCTCGGCACCATCCAGGTGGATTACAACCTGCCGGAGCGCTTCGAACTGGAGTACGTGGGCAGCGACAACCAGAAGCACCGGCCAGTGATGATCCACCGGGCGCCGTTCGGCAGCCTGGAGCGCTTCATCGCCGTGATCATTGAACATACCGGCGGCCGTTTCCCGCTGTGGCTGGCGCCGGAGCAGGCCATTCTGCTGCCCGTGAGCGACAAGTACCTGGCCGTGTGCGAGGACCTTCAGCGTAAACTGGCCGAAATGGACGTACGGGCCACGGTGGACGAGCGGAACGAGAAGGTCGGCCGCAAGATCAGGGATGCCGAGCTGACCAAGGTGCCCTTCATGCTCGTGGTGGGCGAGAAAGAGGCCGCGGACGGCACGCTTTCCGTGCGCGAACATGGTCAGGGCGACCTGGGTGTCCTCACCCCTTCCGGCTTCGCGGATCTCGTGCGGCAGCGGATCGCCACGCAGCTTGGTAACGCCTGAATCCCACGACTGGCGTGCGATCGTTGGAGGGAACGGAAAAGTCCCGATATTCGCGCCTTCATTGACGGGACGTGTGTCCCTGAAAGCAGGAACCAAAACCCCATAAGTGGCAGGCCCTCCCTTCCGTCCCAGTGGTCCGCGTCCTTCCGGAGGAGGCGGCCGTCGTCCGTACCGTGGTCGTGTGATCAAAGAGGATCCGCACCGGATCAACAACAAGATCTATGGTGTGAACGAGGTGCGTGTGGTCGGCGAGAACATCGAACAGGGGGTGTATCCCTTCAACCAGGCGCTGCGCATGGCCGAGGACCTTGGCCTGGACCTGGTGGAGATCAGTCCGACAGCGGTCCCCCCCGTCTGCCGGATCACGGACTACAAGAAGTTCCTGTACGACCTGAAGAAGAAGCAGAAGGAGATCAAGGCCAAGCAGAGCACGGTCGAGATGAAGGAGATCCGCTTCGGGCCGAACACGGACGAGCACGACGTGAACTTCAAGCTGAAGCATGCGCGCAACTTCCTGGAGGAGGGTCACAAGGTCAAGGCCTTCGTGTTCTTCCGCGGACGGAGCATCGTGTTCAAGGAACGTGGTGAGATCCTGCTGTTGAAATTCGCCCAGGACCTGGAGGACATCGGATTGGTGGAGAGCATGCCGAAGTTGGAAGGCAAGCGGATGACGATGTTCCTGATCCCCAAGAAAAAGAAATAGACAAGGGCGATGCTCGTATCGCCCCAACAACCCGAGAGGCCATGCCCAAGATGAAGACCAAATCCGGCGCGAAGAAGCGGTTCAAGCTGACCGGCACCGGCGAGATCAAGCGCAAGAGCGCGTTCAAGAACCACATCCTCACCAAGAAGGAGACCAAGCGCAAGCGTAACCTCACCAAGAAGACCTTGGTGCACGCCAGCGACAAGAAGGCCATCCTGGACCTGTTGCAGGGCTAGGCCGAACGATAACCCAACCGCTCCGGGTAGATAGGTAGCGTTAACCAGGACGTGCAGCCCCCAAGAGTTCGCCGAACGGCGGAACGCTCACGCCCAAAAACCAAAGTGGGAACATGCCACGCAGTAAGAACAAGGTAGCCAGCCGTGCCAAGCGCAAGAAGGTACTGGACATGGCGAAAGGCAACTTCGGTCGCCGGAAGAATGTTTACACCGTCGCGAAGAACACGGTGGAGAAAGGCCTTCAGCACGCCTACACCGGGCGCAAGTTGAAGAAGCGGGAGTTCCGGGGTCTGTGGATCCAGCGGATCAATGCGGCCGCCCGTTTGAACGGCATCAGCTACAGCACCCTGATGAGCAGCTTGAAGAAGGCGAACATCGAGCTGGATCGCAAGGCGCTGGCCGAGATCGCCTACACGGATGCCGCCGCCTTCACGGCCATCGTGAACAAAGTGAAATAAGGGTCATCCGATCCATGAGAAGGGGGCTTCCAGCCCCCTTTTCCATTCCCACCCTTCCCATCACACGATACCTTTGAGCCATGCGCCCGTTCCCTTTGTTCGTCCTGCTCGTGCTACCGGGCGTTGTTGTCGCACAACCTCCACCCGGTTATTATGACACCGCTCAAGGGTTGACCGGCGAAGCCTTGCGCCAGGCCCTGCACGACATCATCGACGATCACGCGGTCCTGGCGAACAGTGCGCTGTGGAGCGCCTTCTCACAAACCGACCGCAAGGAGGACAACACCGTCTGGGACATCTATTCCGACATCCCTGACGGCACGCCACCCTACACGTTCCAGTTCGTGGTGGACCAATGCGGGCAATACGACGGGGAGGGCGATTGTTTCAATAGGGAGCACAGCTTCCCACAGAGCTGGTTCAACGACCAAATAGGCCCCAGCACGGATCTCTTCCACATGTACCCCACGGATGGCTGGGTGAACCAGAAGCGCGCCAACTGGCCCTATGGCGTGGTGGGCTCCAGCGTGACCTACGCAGCGGACAACGGCGGTAAGTTGGGGCAGTGCATCTACCCCGGTTGCAGTGGCCTCGCTTTCGAACCGATCGATGCCTACAAAGGCGATCTGGCCCGCGGCTACTTCTACCTGCTCACCCGGTACAAGGACGATGTGATCAACTGGACGACGGCACCGGTGCTGGAGAACGGTAACTTCATGCCCTGGGCCCGGAACCTACTGCTGGAGTGGCACCAGGCCGATCCCGTCAGTGCCAAGGAGGTGGCGCGGAACAACACCATCTATTCGAACCTGCAGGGCAATCGAAATCCATACATCGACAACCCGCAATGGGTCGAGCAGATCTGGGGAACTGATGTGGGGATCCGGGAGACCACGGCCAATGATCTGCGACTCTGGTGGGATGGGGACCGGCTGAACTACGACCGGGGTGAGGTCACGTCAGTGGCACACCTTCGTGTGTTCGATGTGGCCGGTGGGCTGATCGTGCAACAGCTTGCCACAGGCCCTAAAGGCTCGATCACCTTCATGGGAGCGCCCGGTCTATACGTGGTACGCATGGACGGGCAAGAGCCATCGGTGCAGCGCATCCTGCGCTGATCAGGTGACCGCCGAACGCCCGGCGATGAAACCGGTGGTCCAGGCCGCCTGGAAGTTGAAACCGCCGGTGATGCCATCGATATCGAGCACCTCACCGGCGAAGTGCAGTCCCGGACGCAGACGGCTCTCCATGCGCGTCGGATCCACCTCCGCCAGATCGATGCCACCGGCTGTCACGAACTCCTCCTTGAACGTGGTCTTCCCACGTACATCGTAGCGGTCGTTGGTAAGGAGGTCCAGCAGTCGGTTCTTCGACTTCCGCGGAATGGTGCCCCACGGTTGGGCGGGGTCGATATCCGCCCTTGCGAGCTGATACTCCCAGAACCGTGTCGGCAGATGGAACGGGTCGGCGTTGCGTGCGGCCTTTCGTTCCATGGCCATTGCTTCCAATTGGAGGATGGACCGAAGCTCATCCTCGGGTCGTCCACCGGTCCAGTTGACCTGCAAAGTGAACCGGTAGGACCTCTCAGCCAACTCACGGGCACCCCACGCGCTGAGCCGCAGGACGGCAGGGCCGCTCAGGCCCCAGTGGGTGATCAGAACGGGTCCGGTGCTCTCCAAGGAGGTACCGATGATGCGCACCCGGGCCGGCAGTGCCACCCCCATCAATTGGTGAATGGGATTGTCCGGGATGTTGAAGGTGAAAAGCGAGGGCATTGGAGGAACGATCCGATGACCAAGCTCTTCGAGCCAGCCGTAGGCCTCACGCTTCGGATGGCCACCGGTCGTAACAATGACCTTGTCCGCATCGATCCATTGGCCATTCACGTGCAGCCGGTACCCATTCCCCATTGGCTCGATGTGGGACACTCCGGACCGCAACTTGATCCGCACACCATGGTCCGCCGCTGCCTCCATCAGAGCGTTCACGATGGTGCCGGAATCATCCGTCACCGGGAACATGCGTCCATCCGCCTCGGTCTTCAGGGTGACCCGATGCCGCTGGAACCAGGCGATGGTATCCGGAACGGCGAACACGGTGAAGGCCTTGCGCAGGAAGGAGGCGCCACGCGGGTAGTTCTTCACCAGGCGGGAGATGCTGGGCTCGTCGTGGGTCACATTACATCGGCCGCCTCCGCTGATCCGCACCTTGCTCAGCAGCTTGTCGCTCTTTTCGAACAGGGTGACGATCGCGTCCTGGCGCTGTTCCAAGGCGCTCAGGGCCGCGAAGAAGCCGGCCGCTCCCCCACCGATGACCGCTACCCGCATGGGGCGAAGATCGGCCTATCCGCAGGCATAAGTAGCTGATAATAGGAGTATCATATTGAATGATGGAACTTTGGCACGTTCTTGGACTAGTGCCCCTCAAGTCTTGATGACCATGAAAAAGACACTGATCACGCTCACGATGCTGAGCTCAATGGCGGCCGCTGCACAGACGCAGATCAATCCACAGGCCGGCCTCACCTTCCAAAGTCTCACCCAGGAGCCGGACGGCATCAACTACAAGGCGGAGATGGGCTGGCAACTCGGCTTGGATGCCCGCTTCGGAGACAAGCTCTTCATCCAGCCAGGAGCCTTCCTGGGGCGTAGCGTCACGGCCGTTACACAGACCATCACCAGTCAGGACGGCGCCACGGCCAACCTGGTCTACGAGGATGATCTGGTCCGGACGAGCTTGAAACTGCGTGCCATGCTCGGATACCGCGTGCTGGATACCTACCAGTTCGACATTCGGCTGATGCTCGGACCTAGCTACGATGTCCTGATGAGCGTCGATGATCGTGACGATAAGCTCGGATGGAACAAAGGCGACTTCAACACGGGGCTGTGGAACCTGGAAGCCGGCGTCGGCTTCGATATGGGCCTCTTTACCCTGGCCCCGACCGCAAGCTTTGGCATGAGCCGTGCGTTCAAGGACAACCCTGTGCTCAGCGAGATCGATTCCAAGTACATGAGCTATGGCCTGACCCTGGGCTTCAACATCGGGAACGACGACTGATCGCCTCGGACCCACAAAGAACCCCGGCCACCGTGCCGGGGTTCTTCGTTCATACCCGCTGGTCATCGAGGCGCTTGCTATCTTCCGGCTCAATTCCAAGGGAACATGGGACGGACCGGCACGACCATCGCAGTCATGATCATGGCTGTTAGCAGCATGGCGCAGATCCAGTTGGGAGGGCTCGCACCGAGCAAGGGACCGGCCAATAGCCACCTACCCGAAGCGCCCATGTTCACCCTGCAACCACTTGATGCCACGGCATTGCTCGTGGAGGATGAACAAAGGCTGGCCCAGGGGATCCCGGGTCCCTATCGCTTCGCGGACACCTATTCAGTGGATATCGGACTGGACGATGGCTCCTGGTCCACGCTCCCGTCGGGTGAAAGGGTCTGGCGACTGACCTTGGAATGTCGTGAGGCCCGCAGCATGGGCTTCGTCTTCGACCGGTTCGTCATCCCCACCGAAGCCCGCGTGTACCTCGTGAATGAAGCAGGCGAGCAGCGCGGTGGATATGGCCGTCCGTCCGGGGGGCGCACGATCCTGGCGTTGGATCAATTCGCCGGGGAGCGCATCACGATCGAGTACCATCAACCGGCTGAAGCGGCAGGACCCGTGGACCTGCACATTGCCACGGTCTATCCGGCGTATCGCGGGGTGGCCGGAGGTGATCGTGAGTTCGGTGAGAGCATGCCCTGCAACATCAACGTGATCTGCCCGGAAGGCGATGATTGGCGTGACCACATCCGGTCCGTGGCCAGGGTGAACGTTGGAGCGGGACATTGTTCCGGGGCGTTGTTGAACAACTGTCTGAACGACGGCACGCCGTACTTCCTCACTGCCAATCATTGTCTGGTCGGTGACGTGGGGTCTTGGATCTTCACCTTCAACTGGGAAAGCCCCACTTGTGATCCCACCGAGGACGCGCCCATGACGATGAGCCTTTCCGGTGCGGATCTGCTGATCACACAGGTATCAACGGACTTCACCCTGGTGCGCTTGTTCGACACACCACCCGAGAGCTACAACGTTTACTACAGCGGCTGGGACGCGAGCGGGATCCCCGCACAGGAGGTGGTGAGCGTGCATCATCCGGCGGGTGACATCAAGAAGATCTCCCGTTCCTTCGATGAGGTAGAGGCGGACCAGCAGGTGGTCGGTGCGGAGTTGCGCGATGTGTGGAAGATCGAGTTCTGGGATGATGGCATCGTGGAACAGGGCTCGAGCGGTAGTCCCTTGTGGAACGAGAACAAGCTCATGGTGGGGCAACTCTCGGGTGGCCTGGGTACCTGTGACGACGATACCGCCGTGGCCGCCTACGGTCGTTTCGACCTCGCCTACCCGTTGATGGCCCCCTGGCTTGGGGAATGTGCGACCAGTGTTCCGGGGATCGACGATGAAGAGGTGGTGGTGCCGATCTTCGAGGATGCGGCGGTGACCTCCATCACCAACATCCCTGAGCTGTTGTGCGACGTTGATAGCGTGGCACCGGTGATCACCTTGAAGAACAATGGGATCAATGTGCTCGGATCCGCCGTGATCCAGTACAGCATCAACGGCGGCACCATCTACGAACAACCCTGGGTCGGCGAGTTGTTCACCGGGCAGACCACCACGGTAGCCCTCGCTCCGATCCCCGCCGTCTCCGGCAGCAACTCCCTTCAGATCACGGTGACCGCTCCGAACGGTCTGCTGGACCAGGTGTTGGAGAACGATTCCTGGAGCCTCGACTACACCACCAGCTTTCCTGCCGGCACGGTCAACCTCATCCTCACGCTGGATGACTTCGGCTCCGATGTGACCTGGCAGTTGGGAACGAGTGATGGTACGGTGCTGCACACGGGTGGCCCATATAGTGATGGCAATAACGGTCAGGTGGACAGCGTGGCCTTCTGCCTGACGAACGACTGCTACATCTTCACGATCAACGACTTCTTCGGCGATGGGATCTGCTGTGCCGAGGGCGAAGGCAGCTATGTGCTGCGGGATGCTTATGGCACCATCTACGGTGAGAGCGACGGACAATATGGTGAGCAGGATGTGAGCCCGTTCTGCCTGGCCGCGGTGGCCGTTGCTGAAGCGGTCCTTGCGGAGTACCGGATCCACCCCAACCCGAACGATGGTGGGTTCCAGGTCACGGGTGCATCGGGCGGGACCATCCGAAGCATCCGCGTGCTTGACGCCTTGGGCCGGACCGTGCGGATGATCCCTGGGAATGGCTTGAACACCGCATCGGTACGACTCGATGTTCGGCCTGGGGCCTACACCGTGGTGGTCGACGGGCCACGGGGGGTGGCCGCGCAACGGATGATCGTGGCTCGCTGATCGGTCAGTACTTCAGGGCGTAGAACAAGCTCTTCACGAGCTCATTGTTCACCATCAGCAGGCCCTGCTCACTCTCCCACCAGCGATCCGCGTCATACTCCGTGCTGGGTGCGCTGGCCACGAGCACGTGGATCCCGCTGCCCTCGAATCGTTTCCGGAAGACCTTGCCCACGCGCCGGGTGTGGAAGTCGGTGGTGAGCACGACAATGGTGTCCGCATCGATACGTTGAGCGTGGTACAGCACGCCTTGCGCCTCTTCGAAGGTGCTCGTACCATAAGTGAGTGGCAGGATCCGGGCCGGAGGCGTTCCTGCCCGCACAGCGGCACGGCAACTGAGTTCCGCCTCGGTCACTAGCCGTCCTTCGGCCTTCAGGATGGAGGAGTGATTGGAGCCCGTTGCGTAGGCGATGGGCGCCACGTCACGTTCAAGCAGTTCCGCTGCGTAGGTCCCCCGGTCGAACGGTGCACCACCCAGCACGTAGATGGCATCCGCATGGGTCGGTGCATCGTCCTCGATCAGGCAGGCACCAAGGCGATGCAGGATCCGATACCGACCGTACCATGCGAGGATGATCAGGAGCAACGCGATCGGCAGCAGCAGGCGCCAACCTCTCAACCATCGTCCCTTCAGCCCGACGCTCATGTGCATGACCTCAATAAGCCCCGTTCCTTCGGCGCAACACCCACTCACACGTGAGCAATGCGAGGATCGCAAAGAAGATCCAGCGCAGACCGATCAGATCGCTGAAGCCTGGATGCACATAGGAACGTGCCACGAGCCCTGGTCGTGCCTCGATGGCTTCCACGAGCTTATCCGTGCCTCCCGGCTGCACGACCAGGCCGTTCGTGCGCGCCGCGATATCCTCCCAGAGACGATGATCGGCCACGGTGCTCATCTGCTCGGCGGTCAAGGCTTCCACGTGGACCTCGCCCGCAACCTCATACGACTTGGCTTCCATGGATGTGCGGGCGATCCAGGAATAGCTCCCCGCAGGAAGCTGGCCGATGTCCGCCCGATAGCTCGATCCATTCTGCACGAACGCATGACTGAAGTCGCGTCCTTCCTCATCCTTCAGCACCATGGTGATCTCCGCATCACGCACGGGAGCGAAGGTGGCATCGTACAACTCGGCGGTGAACACGATGCGCTCATGTTCCGTGACGCGGGGTGCGTGCTCCACGCGGAAGCGTTCCTTGTTCACCTTGAGGGCGAGGAACTGCACCAGCTTGTGCACGAACCGATCGAAGCGCATATGGTCGCCGAACTGCTGCAGATCATTGATGCGCCAGCGCCAGATACCCTCCCCTGCGATCACGGCGGAGCGACCATCGTGCCGCTGGGCGAAGGCGATGAGCGGATATGGGGTGTTCACCACGCCGATGCGCTGGTTGGCCAGGGCGACCGCCGAACGGCCCAGCTCGAACTGCCCGAAGGGTACCTGCAGCGGCGGATAACGCTCCATGGCCCGCTGTTGGTCGGCATCGAGAGTGAAGAAGGTGAAGTCCTTGTTGACATCCGCTTGCGCGTCCGTCATGGATCCGCGTGCGGCAGTCACGTTCACACCGGCGCCCCTCGCGTTGAAGGCGTTGAAGTCCATACTGCTGGTGAGGATGTAGCACACCGGGACGGCAGCGACATCAGCCTTCTGCAGCAGCGCCTGCACCGGGTACTTGGGCGAAGGAAGACCATGTAGGATGATGAGGTCAAGACCGGAGACCTCGCCAGTGTACGCATCGGCATAGCCAAGTTCGGTGCTGTAGCCCTCAAACCCTGCGAGGGCCATCCACAACGCACCAAGATCGGGATGGGGCGCAGCGCCGAGCAGCAGGATCCGCTGGCGGTCGTCCAGCACATCGATCAGGACATCCATCCGGTTGTTCACCTCCGTGGCCTCCCCCGCCACCGGCCGCACCCTGACGCTGTAACGTTGCATCCCGGCACGCTCCGGTCTCACGGTGAACGGAACTTCGACGAAGGCACTCCGCCCCGAAAGCACGAGGTCCTTACCGGCGAGTTCCTTGCCATCCTGCAGGATGGACACCCTGGTTGCGGTGCCGTGGCTGCTTCGCCCCTCCACCTTCACCAACAAGGGAAGCTCGTTGCCCAGGTATCCGATCCGATTGTGGTCCACCCCGCGCAGGAGCAGGTCGGGTCGCACGGTGGTATCGCCGAGGGCGATGGCGAAGACCGGCACAGCCAGTTGGTCTGCCGCGGTGCGCGGATCACGTCCGCGGTTGTAGATCCCATCGCCATCGATGATCACCGCTCCGAGGTCAGGTCCGCTGAACCGGTCCTGCACCTCGCGCAAGGCCTGGTCGATATCCGTGAATGTCCCGCGCTGCGCGAGGTCCAGCCCATCGGTCATGGCATCTCCGTACGTGAAGACACGCACATCGAAACGCTCACGGAGCGATTCCTTTACCTGGTCCAGTCCGGCCGGATAGGTAGTCCTGAACGCCGCCGTATCCCCTGCGGCGAGGATGGACGAGGACCCGTCATGAAGGATGGCCACGACGGGCTTGCGGACCTCGCGTACCAGGATCCGCACCATGGGTTCTAGCAGGAAGAAGGCGATCAAGGCGATGGCCAGTGCCCGACAGGCTGCCAGGACGAGCGCCAGATTCCGGGAGAAGCCCTCCTTCCCCTCCGACCTACGATAGAGCCACCAGGCTGCCCCAATGCCCAACAACAGGCAAAGCGGGGCCAGCCAAAGGCTATGGGCGGTGGTCAGGGACATTGGGGTGCAAAGGTCGGTCACGGAGGGCCCGTGGACCTTCCGGAGCATGTGCCATCCGGTCGATCAGCTCAGCATGCCGCCGCAGACGCTCAGGGTCTGGCCGGTGATGTAGGCGCTGAGGTCGCTGCCCAGGAAGACACAGGCGTTGGCCACATCGGTCGGGGTGCCACCGCGTTTGAGGGGAATGCCTTCACGCCAGCCTTCCACCACTTTGGGATCCAAGGCGGCGGTCATCTCGGTCTCGATGAAGCCCGGGGCGATGGCGTTGCTGCGGATGTTCCGACTGCCGAGCTCCTTGGCCACGCTCTTCGTGAAGCCCAGGATGGCGGCCTTGCTGGCGGCGTAATTGGCCTGGCCTGCATTGCCCTGCACGCCCACCACACTGCTCATGTTGATGATGCTGCCGTCGCGCTGCTTCAGCATGGTCCGCAGAACGGCCTTCGTCATGTTGAACACGCTCTTCATGTTGGTGGTCATCACGGCATCGAAGTCGGCCTCGCTCATCCGCATGAGCAGCTGATCCTTGGTGATCCCCGCATTGTTCACGAGGATATCGAGCCTGCCCCAGTCGGCCACCACCTTGTCCACCGCGGCCTGTGCGGCGTTGAAGTCGCCGGCATCGCTCTGAATGGCCACCACCTTGCGGCCGGTGCGGTTCCCGAGTTCCGAGGCCAGCGCGTTCGCCTTTTCGGGGCTGCTCACGTAGGTGAAGGCCACATCGGCACCTTCCTCCAGGAAACGTTCAACAATGCCCTTGCCTATGCCGCGAGAGCCGCCGGTGATCAATGCCACTTTGCCATCCAGGATACCCATGCCTCGTATTCACCGAACATTTGTTGGTCGGTCGTTGCGAAGGTAGCAGTTGCCGGTTGCGTACACTTGGGCCATGCGTTCCGTCCGCCTATCCCTCCTTGCCGTGGTCATCACCACCCTGGTGCTGGTGTGGACGCGGATCGAGTACAGTGAGTTCCGGGGGTGGACCCCGATGAAGGTGACGCAATGGGATGCCCTCGGCTATTACCAATACCTGCCGGCTGTCCTCATCCACGGCGACATCGAGCGGCAGGCCTGGCTGGAGCCGATAGACAGTGTTTACCAGCTGAGCGGTGGTACCATCTATCAGGTGACCGAGTTGCCGAACGGTAACCGGGCCACGAAGTACTTCTGCGGGATCGCCTTGTTGCAGGCACCCTTCTTCGCCGTTGGGCACGTGGTGGCCGGGCTCACAGGCGCTGCCCAGGACGGCTTCTCACCGCCCTATCAGTGGGCCATCGCCCTGAGCCCATTGTTCTATGGCCTTATCGGGCTGTTGCTGTTGCGTGTGGTGTTGCTCCGCTACTTCTCCGACGCGGCCACGGCACTCACGATCCTGCTGCTCGTTCTCGCCACGAACGCGATCCAGTACATCAGCGTGGACAATGCGCAGACGCACGGCTATCTCTTCACATTGTACGCGGCGCAGCTGTACGCGACGATGCGTTGGCATGAGCGGCCCAGCCTTCTCTCCGCAGCGGCCGTGGGCGGGCTCATCGGGCTGGCCACGGTCTCACGACCTACGGAAGCGCTCATGCTCTTCCTAGCCTTGCTGTGGAACACGCATACCAAGGAAACCGCTCGCGCCAAATGGGCCTTGGTCCGCGCACATCGGGGCCATGTGGTGATGGCATTGATCATGGGATTCCTCGCCTTCCTCCCCCAGTTGCTCTATTGGAAGTTGGTCACGGGATCATGGGTCTATGACGTGGGCAGCAAGTGGGACTTCCTCGATCCGCACTGGCGCGTGCTGGTCGGTGGCGAGAAGGGCTGGTTCATCTACACGCCGATCACGATCCTGATGGTGGCCGGGCTCTTCCTCATGCGTGGGCAGCCCTGGCGGAAGAGCGTGCTGGTCTACTTCCTACTGAACACCTGGCTGATCATCGCCTGGCACGACTGGCACTACGGCGGGAGTTATAGCAGCCGCGCCCTGGTCCAAAGCTATCCCGTGCTTGCCCTACCCTTTGCCGCCTTGTTGGAGCGCGCGTTGGCTTCGCGTTGGAATTGGCCGGTGCTGGGGTTCTGCGGCTATCTGCTTGCCGTGAACCTCTTCCAGATCAAGCAGTACAACAACACCGTGATCCACTACGACCGGATGAACTTCGCCGCGTATCGCGCAGTGTACCTGGATGCGGACCCGACGCCGGAGGACAGGGAGTTGCTGAGCCCGCCGAGGCGTTAGCCGATCACCTCCTTCACCTTCGCGCCGATGGTGGCGGGGCTGTCCACCACGTGGATGCCGCTTTCGCGCATCACCGCCTTCTTCGCGGCCGCGCTCTCATCCGCTCCGGAAACGATCGCGCCGGCATGGCCCATCGTCCGGCCCTTCGGAGCCGTTTCACCGGCGATGAACCCGATCACCGGCTTCTTGCAGTTCGCCTTGATCCACCGTGCCGCCTGGATCTCCAGGTCACCGCCGATCTCGCCGATCATCACGATGGCCTTGGTCTCGGGATCGTTCGCGAAGAGCTGGACCGCTTCCAGGGTGGTGGTACCGATGATCGGATCGCCGCCGATGCCGATGGCCGTGGTGATGCCCAGGCCTGCCTTCACCACCTGATCGGCGGCTTCGTAGGTGAGCGTACCCGACTTGCTGACAATGCCCACCGTGCCCTTCTTGAAGACGAAGCCCGGCATGATGCCCACCTTGCATTCCTCGGCTGTGATGACACCGGGGCAGTTGGGGCCGATGAGGGTGCAACCCTTGCCACGGATGTACTCACGCGCGGTAACCATGTCCTTCACGGGAATGCCTTCGGTGATGCAGACGATCACCTTGATGCCCGCTTCAGCAGCCTCCATGATCGCGTCCGCCGCGAAAGGTGGCGGCACGAAGATGATGCTCACGTCAGCCCCGGTCTCCTTCACGGCATCGCTCACCGTTTCGAACACCGGTCGGTCCAGATGCTGCTGGCCGCCTTTGCCGGGGGTGACGCCACCGACCACGTTGGTGCCGTACTCGAGCATCTGCGTGGCGTGGAAGGTCCCTTCGCTGCCGGTGAATCCCTGTACGATGACCTTGCTGTTCTTGTTGACGAGTACGCTCATGGTGCTTGGTGGAGGTGTTCGGGCGGCGCGAAAGTAACCCCTGTGCCTCAAACGCCTGTCGCCCGTTCGCGCGCCCGGTGGTAGGCCATCACATAATAGAGGGCGCCCAGCATCACCACGCCCGAACCGATGTAGGGCAGCATGTGGTGCATGCCATAGAGGCGGCCGCTGATGGCGGGTCCCACGATCCGCGCAAGCGAACCAAAGCTCTGGTTGAGGCCGAGCACCTCCCCCTGTTCGCGTTGTTCGGCGTTCTTGCTCAACTGGCTCAGCAGGGTGGGTCCGAGGCAACCGTTCCCCAAAGCCAGGAGGGCGATCGAGATGATGCTGAGCGGCAGGAAGAGCGCTGCGGGGATGAAGGCGATGAGGGTAAGACCCGTGGCCAGGCTGATGCACCCGTACATCATCAGGCGCTTCTCACCGAAGGTGCGCTGCAACCAGCCGATCAAGCCGCCCTGGACGATCGCCGAAGCCACGCCCACCGCCGCGAACATCCAACCGATCTGCTCCTTGTTCAATCCGTAGTCATCGGTCCAGAAGAGGGCGATGGTCATCTGCATCATGCTGAAGGCGGTGATGTAGATGAAGCTGATCAGGAACAGATCGCGGAAGCGCTCTTGTTTCAACGCCTTGATGGCACCGGTGATCGGCTTCACCTGGATCTTTCGGCCGGCGACCTTCTCCTTCAATGATTCGGGTAGGAAGGCCCAGACGGCCAACGTATTGAGGACGCATAGGATCGCCGCGCCGTAACCGACCCATTCGATCCCGAAGTGCATGTAGATGAAGCTTCCCATGGGCGGCCCGAAGATGAAGCCCAGACCGAAGGCGGCGCCGATCAAGCCCATGGCCTTCGCCCGGCCTTCAGGGGGCGTGACATCCGTGATATAGGCCTGCGCCGCCGTGATGTTGCCGGAGCCGACCCCAGTGAGCATCCGGGCCGCGATGAGGAGGAAGAGGCTATCCGCCTGAGCGAAGAGCACGTAACTCACCGCCGAAATGAGCAGGGCCCATAGGATGATCGGTCGCCGTCCATAACGATCGCTCAAGGCGCCCCAGACCGGGGTGAAGATGAACATCATCAACGAGAACAGCGCACCGGTATCGCCTACCAGGGCATCGCTGGCGTTCAACTCCCGCGCATAGATCGGCACGACCGGAATGAAGATCCCGAAGCCGATGAGGTCGACGAAGATGGTGAGGAAGAGGATGAGGAGCCGGCGGTCCATGCGGGCGCAAAGGTCAGGCGCAATGGTCCATCGTCAGCCAATGCGCACCAACCTCCGTTGAACAGCGCCGGTCAGGGGCCTCACATGCCCATCTTCTTCAGCAACGATGCTGGCACACCTTTCCGGTTCACCATGAAGGCGGTCATCTTGTAGGCCGCGTAGGGCTTGCTCATGTACAGGTAGCCCTTCTGGTCGTTGCTCGTGCCCCAGCTGTTCTTCACGATGTACCACTCGGCGCCGGTCTGGTCCTTGGCGATGCCGGTGATGTGCATGCCATGGTCATCCGTGGTGCTGAAGTCGTCGAAGGCGGACTGGCGCATCTCGGCCGTGATCACCGGTTCGGGCTGTGGACCGTTGAAGAGCTTGGACTTGTCCTCTTTGCTCAGTTCCGAGGCCGGTGTCATCGTCACGAAGGCCACACCATTGCGCCAGCTGAACGAAGGCTCGCTCACATCGCCGCCCCAGGCCACCGAGTAACCGTCCTTCAGAGCGTTGTCGATGACGGCGGTGATGTCCTCCACCGAGATGTTCCAGGCTTGGGCCAGCGCCCAGTTGTCCGGGACCATCAGGGTGGACTGGGCGTAGTAGGGAACGTCCATCACGCTCTGGAATTCGAGGTAATCCTTGGGGTCCAGCTTCACCACCTCGCTTGCGAAGGTCTGCGGCGTGTAGCTCTTCCCGTTGTAGGTGAAGGTCTCCGGCACCGCGCCGAGATAGGTATCCAGCACGGCGTTCACGGCTTCGGGCCACACGGGCGTAAGCGTACCCTTGTTCGGTGCCTTGATGATGGCATCGAGCATGGCCTTGATCACCTCCTGCATCTCCCCGCTCTGGTTCTTCTTATTGCCGAAGTTGAGCCCGGTGTAGGCCTCGTACGGAACGATGCCGTACTTGGCGTACATGTTCACCACATCGTGGGCGATGCCGCCGTCGCCGTAGTTCAACGAGCCATGCATGCGCACATAGCTGCGCGCCTTGTCCTCGTAACTCTTGCGAGCGATGTAGATCTTGCTGAGGGGCACGGCCGGCCCACCCTTCTTGATCATCTCGGACTCGAGGAACGAACCCGTGCTGTAGCTCCAGCAGGTACCCGACGAACCTTGATCCTCCACCGGTGTGCCGGGCGTGGTGAGCACCTGCGTAAAACGGAAACCCGTGGAGTCAGCACTGTTCAAGCTGATCTTCTTGATCAGATCGTCCTGTGCGGTGCCGGTGGATGCGATCAGTGCCAGGGCGAGCGCCGAGGCGATCGGAAGTCGAAAGGTGTGCATGGTGTGAAGGCCGACGAGGGGTTCGGTCCGTTGCAAAGGAAGCAATGTGCCCTACCCTGCGGACGGTCCTGTGGGACGAACGGGTGAACAAGCCAAGGACCGGCCAATTATTTTCCATGGCAAATAAATGAACTACCTTTGTCGCGTGGAACGCCGGAACGCCCTCCGTCTGCTCGCGCTAACTCCTGTGGCCGCCATGACCCTACGTGAACTCGCCTGTGCGGCTGATGCCTTCGCTCCCACGCCCGCGATGCCGGTGCTTTTCCTGGGGCACGGCAGCCCGATGAACGCCATCGAGGACAACCCGTTCACCCAAGGTTGGCAGCGCATGGGCAAGGACCTCCCCCGCCCCAACGCCATTCTGTGCATCAGCGCGCATTGGGAAACACGGGGCACCTACGTCACCGGCATGGAGAGGCCACGCACCATCCACGACTTCGGGGGTTTCCCACAGGCCTTGTTCGATGTGCAGTATCCGGCGCCCGGCAGCCCGGAACTGGCGCAGTTGACCAAGGAGACCATGATGGCGAACCATGTAGGGATCGACCATGCATGGGGCCTGGACCACGGCGCTTGGAGCGTGATCATGCACCTCTTCCCCAAGGCCGACGTGCCGGTGGTGCAACTGAGCCTGGATCGCGGGCTCTCGCCAGCGCAGCACTATGCGCTTGGACAGGAACTGGCCTTCCTGCGGAAGAAGGGCATCCTCATCATCGGCAGCGGCAACATGGTGCATAACCTGGGCATGATCGACTGGCACAACCCGGATGGTGGTTACGACTGGGCGCAGGAGGCCAGCTCACGGATGAACAGCATGGTGCGGCAGGGCGACCATGGCGGTCTGCTGAACTACGCCGCCCAAGGACGTGCGTTCCAACTGAGCATACCTACGCCGGAGCATTATTTGCCCCTGCTGTACACCCTGGCGCTGAAGGAGGTGGACGAGGACCTCACGCTCTTCAATGACAAGTTGATGATGGGATCGATCGCCATGACGAGTGTTCGGATCGGGTGAGGTCTAGTGCTTCGCGAAGCGTTGCACCTGCCGGGTTCCGGTTCCTTTCAACTGCACCGTGTACAAGCCATCGGCCCAGGCTTCCACGTTCAACTGGTGTTGGCGCTGGCCAGCAGGTAGGCGGTCCAAGCTGGCCACAAGTTTACCCTGTGCATTGTGTACGGCAAAGGACTTCGCTTCCTCCTCCCAGGCAATGGTCAATTGATTGGCGGCCGGATTGGGATAGAGGCGTAGACCGGATAGCGCGCGCTCCTCCCGTAACCCCACCTCCTGCGGATCCAACTTCACCACCCATACATCGGAAAGGCCGAAGTTTCCCGTCAGGTCAACATCATTGGATAGAGAATAACCTCCAATGACCAAGCCACCATCAGGGGCCAAACACAAGGAATTCCCCCCATCACCTTGACTGCCGCCGTAAGACTTCTCCCACACCATGTCAAGATCGAAGTTCAGGCAGAGGGTCCAGCAGTCCGTCGCACCGTGCGGGGCCGACACCATGCCATCCTCGGAGCTGGAACGGCCAGAAACATAAAGCATATTTAGTGAAGCGCTAGGAACTATGGCGCCAGGAACGTCTTGGCCGCTACCGCCTAAGGATCGCTGATCAAGCATGGAGCCATCTGGACCGAGTTTCACGATCCAATAGTCTACGTCGCCCAAGGGATCAGTGATATCTCCGTCTTGGGATTCCGTTGAGGCCACGGCGAAAATTGTATCACCCGGTGTCCTTAGTAAGCCACGGACCTGATCGTCCCCCAAGCCCCCCAGCGCGGTTTGCCAAGTGATGTCCCATCCATTGGCCAGGTACACCACCCAAGCATCATTCCACTCTTCCGGATTATCGGTCACGTCCCCATCATTCGAGTTGGTGACCCCACCCATGACCAAGCCACCGTCGGCGCCGAAGTACATATCTCGAAGATGATCGAAGCGAGAACCGCCATAACATCGGCTTTGCAGCAGGATACCATCTTCCGAAATATGGCCCAACCAGAAATCAGAGGCCCCATGGTTATCACCAGCATCACCATCCATGGAAAATGTGAAGGCCCCGACCAGGAAAGTGCCGTCCTGTCGAACGGCGACACGTTCACCCGAATCAACGTCGGACCCTCCAAAGCTCTGTTCCCAAAGTAGATCTCCCGAGGCCGAAAGGCGTACGAGCCATATATCTGACCCACCCAAGCTCTCGCCTACATCGCCATCCAGCGATGCCGTACTACCGACCAAAATATACCCTCCATCAAGGGTTTGTGCGATCTCACCTGCGGTCTCAGGGCCAGAACCACCCAAGCAACGCTGCCATTCGATTACCCCTGCATCGTCCAACTTCAACACCCAAAGGTCATAGGTGACTCCACCATGGAAACCAACAACCATCACATCTGAGGATCGTGTTTCGCCCAGCACGATGTAGCCGCCATCGCTGGTTGGGGCTATGCTATACCCTCGGTCTTGCAAACTGCCACCGTAGTTGCGCTGCCAGTCGATGGTGGGCTGAGCCGCAACAACCATGGCACACAGCAACGCGACGGAAAGGAAAGGAGCTCGGCAACACATGGCCTCAGCGTTTGGCGAACCGTTGCACGTGCATCTTTCTTGTTACGTCCATCTATAGGTTGTATGAGCCAGGTTTCATGAAACTGTTGAAGCAGTAACATGGAAAAACCCTGGGGTCTCGTGGGAGTTGGTCGCACACATTCGAGCGATCCGACAGGTTCGATACAACCAAAGTACGGACCTTCGCACCATGTCCCACATCGCCATCATCTCCGCCAGCGTCCGCGACGGCCGCAAGAGCCACAACGTAGCGTTGCACCTACAAAAGACCCTAAAGGCCACAAGCAATTCGGTGGACCTGCTCGACCTGCTCGACTTCGACTTCCCGATCTTTCACGAGCGCTTGAAGTTCATGAAGGAGCCGGCCCCCAAGGTGGTGGAGTTCGCCGAACGGATCAGGAAGGCTGACGGGGTGATCATCGTGACCCCGGAGTACAACGGTAGCTTCCCAGCCAGCCTGAAGAACGTGATCGATCTCCTGACGGAGGACTGGAAAGGAAAGCCGGTATCGATCTGCACCGCTTCCGGAGGCGCCTTCGCCGGTACGCAAGTGATGGTGGAACTGCTTTTCCCGCTGTGGAAGATCAAGGCATGGGTGGTGCCTTCGAGCATGCAAGTGCCCAAGGTGCAGGAGCAGTTCGGTGAAGGCGGAGCCGTGCTGATGGACCAGGAGGGTTGGGAGCGGCGCACGACCGTGTTCCTGAACGACCTGGGCTGGGCAATGGAAGCGCGGCGCCGGATGGAGGCGTGAGTGGCTTTCCGTGCCACAGGCTTCGAGGACCAAGTGTGGTGACGCGTGCCGCAGGCCTTTTGCTGAAATAGGTGAACGGAAGCGTAGCCAAAGGCTACGATGCACATGCCTTGTGGCGCGTAGCCGCAGGCTACGCGCAGACATGTCACCATGTGTTGCCGCGCATAGCCACAGGTCGCGCGGATAGATGAGCAGTACCCGAATGCCCGGAGTTGATCGTTCTGGACGGACAGAAGTCGATCAGTGGTGAAATAGCCACAGGCTACGCGCAGGCATGCGCAGAAGCCGGAACGGTCTGACGGAACTAGGCCTTCACCAAAGAAGGCACGAAGATCCGCTTGAGCACACCCACGACGTGGTCCACTTCTTCCACCGTGCTGTACCGGCTGAAGGAGAACCGGATGTTGGCCCCTGGACGTTCCGGATACAAGGCACCCAGTACATGACTGCCTTTGTTACTGCCACTGCTGCATGCACTGCCACCGCTGCACGCGATGCCCTCGATGTCCAGGTTGTAGATCAACATCTCACCCTTGCCATCATCTGGGAACCGCACGTTAAGCACCGTGTAGAGCGCGTCGCTGCTCGCATCGCCGTTGAAACCCACGCCGGGTAATGCCTCCAAAAGCCGCTCCTTCATCCGGTCCTTCAACCCTTGCACATGGCGCTGGTGGTCCTCCAGATCGGTGTAGGCGAGCTCCATGGCCTTGGCAAGGCCCACGATGCCGTATATGTTCTCGGTACCGGCGCGCATGTTGCGTTCCTGCGAACCGCCGATGATCATCGGCTTAAGACCGGCGCCGCTGCGCATGTACAGGAACCCGATGCCTTTGGGACCGTGGAACTTGTGGGCCGCACAGGTGATGAAGTCCACCGGCAGCTTCTCCAGATCGAATCGGTAGTGCCCCATGGTCTGCACGGTGTCGCTGTGGAAGAGTGCGCCGTAGGTACGACAAAGGGATCCGATGGCCTGCAGGTCGATGCGTGTACCGATCTCGTTGTTGGCATGCATCAGCGACACCAGGACGCCCTGGCCCTTCGTCGCCTTCAACAGTTCCTCCAGATGCGCGCGATCCGGCTTGCCGTCCGGTTCCAGCCGGACCCAATGCACAGTGACCCCACTGCCCTTGCCCAGGTGCTCCGCGGTGCTTTCCACGGCGTGGTGCTCGATGGGGCTGGTGATGATGTGTTCGACCCCGAGGTCACGAACGGCACCGCCGAGGACCATGTTGTCCGCCTCGGTACCACCGCTGGTGAAGATGATCTCGCCCGGCGCACAGTTCAGCAAGGAGGCCACCAGGCGTCGCGCCTGTTCCACCGCCGCACGCGTCTTGCGACCATAGGCATGGATGGCGGACGGGTTGCCGAAATGATCCTGCAGGTACGGGATCATCGCCTCCAGCACTTCGGGTGCCATGGGCGTGGTCGCCGCGTTATCGAAATAGACCTTCCTCATCGCAGCGCGAAATTACCGCTCTGCGGTTGCCAGACCGGCCACTTGCGCGAGTTCGCTCAGGATCCTGCTGGCCAGTTCATCGGCTTGCGCCATGGTGGGCGCTTCGGCATAGACCCGGATGATGGGCTCGGTATTGCTGCGCCGCAGGTGCACCCAGGTGTTCCCGAACTCGATCCGCAGACCATCCACCGTGCTATGCGGCTCGTTGTGGTACTTCTCCTGCATGGTATCCACAATGGCCGCCACGTCCATGCCGGGCTGCAGTTCGATCTTGTTCTTGCTGATGAAGTAGTCCGGGTAGCTGCGGCGGAGTTCGAGCGTTGTCATGCCGCTCCTGGCGAGCAGGGTCAGGAAGAGGGCGATACCGGCGAGTGCATCCCGGCCGTAGTGCAGTTCACTCAGGATCACACCGCCGTTGCCCTCACCACCAATGGGCGCCTTCACCTCTTTCATCAACTTCACGACGTTCACCTCGCCCACGGCGCTTGCATGGCGCGTTCGACCGTGACGTTCAGCGATGTCATTGAGCGCGCGGGTGCTGCTCAGGTTGCTCACGGTATCGCCTGGGCGATGGGCAAGCACCTGATCGGCGCAGGCCACCAAGGTGTACTCCTCGCCGAACAGGGAACCATCCTCGCACACCAGTGCCAGCCGATCCACATCGGGATCCACAGCGATGCCCAGGTGCGCACCGTGCTTCACCACCGCGCCGCAAAGGTCCTTCAGGTGCTCGGGCAGGGGTTCCGGGTTGTGCGGGAACTGGCCGTCGGGCGTGCAATGGATCTCAATCACCTCCATCACCCCGAGCGCAGAGAGCAGGGGGGGAACGGCCGTGCCCCCCACCGAGTTCACCGCATCCACCACCACACGGAAACGCTTCGCCTTGATGGCGTTGACATCGACCAGGTCGAGCGCGAGGATGGCATCGATGTGTTTCCGCGTCCAACCACTCCCTTCGCGCACATGACCGAGCTTCTCCACCGGTACGAAGTCGAACTGATCGGCTTCCGCCAGGCGCAGCACTTCGGCACCATCCTCTGCGGAGATGAACTCACCCCGCTCGTTCAGCAGCTTCAGCGCGTTCCACTGGACCGGGTTGTGGCTGGCGGTGAGGATGATGCCACCGTTCGCTTTTTCACCGACCACGGCCATTTCCACGGTGGGTGTGGTGGCCATGCCAAGATCGACCACCTCGAAACCAAGGCCGGTGAGGGTGCCCACGACCAGGTCGCGGACCATTGGACCGCTCAGCCGCGCATCGCGGCCCAGCACGATGCGTGGGCTGTGCGTCCCGGCCTTCCGGGCGATGAGCGTTCCGAAGGCGGCGGTGTAACGAACGGTATCGAGCGGGGTGAGCCCTTGGCCCGGTGCACCTCCGATGGTGCCACGGATCCCGGAGATCGATCGAATGAGCGTCATGATGGCTTATCGTACTGGTATTGAGCGGCACAAAGCTACCCGACCGTGCCCGGTGACCGTGTTGTTGGGCCCATGCCCTTCCACCCGCTCCTGTTCATAACCGGATCATTGCTGGGCATCGCCGGAACGGACTTCCCTATTTTTGTACGGCAGGCACCTCAAGGCCCCACCTTCCCGGGAGACCGGGTCGTACCACATGAACGAAGGCCCCCTACCCCATCCCGAGCGCAACGACCAGATCCACCACTGTGTGGAGCGGTACGAATCGATGCGCCGATCGAACACCACGTCCTTCTTCGACGTCGAGGAGTTCGAGATCATCATTGAGCACTACCTGGAGCAGAGCGATACCAAACAGGCCCGCGAGGTGCTTGAACTGGCGCAACGCCAGCATCCGGGATCATTGGACCTCATGTTCAGCGAGGCTCATGTGCTCATGAACCAGGGCAAGTTGAACCGCGCGTTGGAGGTGCTGGACGGCATTGGCAAGATGGAGCCCTTCAACGAGGACGTGCACCTGCACAAAGCCAGCATCTACAGCCAACTGCGCAACCATCGCCGGGCGGTGGAGCACTACAAACGCGCGTTGGAACTGGCGGAGGAAGGGTTGGACGAGATCCACCTGGACCTGGCCTTCGAGTACGAGAACCTGGAGATGTACGAGCTGGCGTTGGAAAGTCTGAAGGGCGCGCTGGAAGCCAATCCCGAGAACGAGGCCGTGCTGTATGAGATGGCCTACTGCTTCGATGTGTCCGATGCTCATCAGGCGGCTGTCTCCTTCTTCCGGCAGTTCACGAACGATAACCCGTACTCCTTCGTCGCGTGGTACAATCTGGGCAACGCCCTGGCCCGGCTGGAGCGCGCCGAGGAGAGCATCGAAGCACTCGACTTCTGCCTGGTCATCGAGGAGCGTTTCACCAGCGCCTACTTCAGCAAAGCGCGGAACCTGTTGATCCTGGGCCGCTACCAGGAGGCCATCGATTGTTACCAGGAGACGATCAACTTCGACGGCCCGCAGGCGATCACGTTCAGTTACATCGGTGAGTGCTACGAGAAGATGGAGCACTACGAGCAGGCGCTCATCCATTACGATCAATCCATCGCGCTGGACCCCACCTGGGTGGACGCCTGGATCGGCCGGGGTGTGGTGAAGGACCTGCAGGGAAGGTTGCCCGAGGCCATCAAGGACCTCGAAGTGGCCGTACAGCGGTCGCCGGACCATGGCGATGGCTGGTTCTATCTGGCGAACACGCTGGCGCGGGCCGGGCGTTACGAGGAGGCCTTCGTGGCCTATGCCAAGCTGAACACCCTGGAGCCGGAGAACATCGATGGCTGGCTGGACCACGCCGACCTATTGCTGCAGATGAAAGGTCCGGACCTTGCGGCGCGCAAGCTGAAGGAGGGTGCCCAGGTGATCAAGCTCACGAGCAAGTATGCCTACCGCATGGTGAGCTACCTGCTACGCATGGGTGAGATGCAGCAAGCGTTGGTCGCCCTTGAGGATGCGTTGATGAACGATCATGCCTCCCACCACCTGCTGCTGGACCATTATCCCGAAGCCGCCTCGCTGCCGCAGGTGATCCACCTGTTGGAACTGTATCGTCGCTCATGAACTACAGGCTCTCCCACATCCCCGCGCGGACCTCTAAACCGCGCGAGGACGGTGTCACCATGGTGATGGACAAGGGCTTGTCCCTCCGGCAGGCTCAGGATCTCCTGGACGCCAGCGGACACCTGGTGGACCTGGTCAAGCTCGGCTTCGGCACCTCCTTCGTCACACCGAACCTGAAGGAGAAGATCAAGCTCTACCAGAAGGCGGACATCCACGTCTACCTCGGTGGGACCCTCTTCGAAGCCTTCGTGGCGCGCGGCCAGTTCAAAGAGTATCGGAAGTTGGTGGAATCGCTTGGATTGGACACCGTTGAGGTGAGCGATGGCTCCATCAACATGATCATGAAGGAGAAGTGCAAGTACATCAACGAACTGGCTCGCAGCTTCCGCGTGCTGAGCGAAGTGGGTTCGAAGGAGTCGGGCATCCTCATCAGCCCTGCGAAGTGGGTGAGCATGATGCGCACCGAACTGGACGCCGGCAGCTGGAAGGTCATCGCCGAAGCACGTGAGAGCGGAACGGTCGGCATCTATCGGCCCAGCGGCCATGCACACACCACGCTCGTGAACCGTATCCTCAGCAAGATCCCCGGCAAGGACATCCTCTGGGAAGCACCGCAGAAGGCCCAACAAGTGTGGTTCATCAAGCAGCTGGGATCGAACGTGAACCTGGGCAATATCGCGCCCGAGGAGGTGATCCCCCTCGAGACCCTTCGACTCGGCCTGCGCGGCGACACCTTCTTCCAATACCTGCCGGAGAAGGTGGCCGAGAAACTGCGGCAGAAACCCACCGAGTGACGCGAGGCACGTCGATCCCCATAGGAACGCGAACTTCGCCCCCGTTCCACCGACCGGACCATGAACGAGATCACTCCTGTTGAACTGCAGGCCTGGCGCGACCGGGGCAAGGAGCACCAGCTCATCGACGTACGCGAACCGTACGAGGCCGAGCTGTGCAGCATTGGTGGCACGCTCATTCCGATGGGCGAGATCGTGGAGCGGATCGGCGAGCTGCGCAAGGATGTCCCGGTGGTGATCCATTGCCGCAGCGGCGGTCGGTCGGCGGCGGTGATCAACGCCCTCGCGTCCCGGTATGGCTTCGAGAACCTCGTGAACCTCAGCGGAGGCATCTTCGCCTTCGGACGCGAGGTGGACCACTACCTTCAATGTGACTGACCCCGACGCATGGAACTGCTCCAGGAATTCTGGTACTTCATCACGCACCTCAACATCACGCTGCCGGCCTTCATCGCCGAGCACGGGAACCTGGTGTACGCGCTCCTTTTCGCCATCATCTTCGTGGAAACGGGGCTGGTGATCATGCCCTTCCTTCCCGGAGATTCGCTGTTGTTCGTTGCCGGTTCGCTGGCGGCCGGGGCCTCCGCGCCGCTCGACCTGGGCACTCTGTTCGTCCTGCTGTTCGTTGCCGCCGTCGCCGGGGACAACATCAACTACTGGGTGGGACGTTTCTTCGGGCCGCGGATCGTGAAATGGCGCACCTTCGGCCGGGATCTGGTGCAGCAGAAGCACCTGGACAAGACACACGCCTATTTCGAGCGGTACGGCGTGAAGACCATCATCATCGCGCGCTTCGTGCCCATCGTCCGCACGATCACCCCCTTTGTGGCCGGCATCGGTGCGATGGACTACCGCCGGAAGTTCCTGCCCTTCGACGTCTTCGGCGGCGCACTGTGGATCGGTCTGCTGCTGCTGGCTGGCTATCTCTTCGGCACCCATCCGTTCGTGCAGAAGAACTACGAAACGGTGATCCTGGCGATCGTCTTCATCAGCGTATTGCCCATGCTGGTGGAATTCGTCCGTCAATGGGGCCGCGGCATGAAGCCCGGCAATAGATCAGCATCCTGAGCGTTGGTGCAGGCGTGGCGCACTTCGGACTCATCGGTGAACACCTTGGTCATTCGTTCAGCCAGGCCTACTTTACGCAGAAGTTCGAGCGCGAAGGGCTCAAGGACCATCGCTATCAGCTCTATGAGCTGAAGGAACTGGAGGAACTGCGCGCCCTGCTCACGTCCACGCCCGACCTGCGTGGATTGAACGTTACTATACCCTACAAGCGTTCCATCATGCCGCTGTTGAACGGGGTGGATCCCATTGCGGCCGCCGTGGGTGCGGTGAACACCATCCGGATCGAATATGGTCACTGCACCGGCTATAACACCGACGTCGAAGGCTTCCGAACGATGTTGCTTCCCATGGTCGGAGATCAGCGGCCGCGTGCCTTGGTGCTGGGCAGTGGTGGTGCGAGCAGGGCCGTTGTCTTCGTTCTGCGCGAACTGGGCATCAAGTTCCGGGTGGTGAGCCGCAGCCGCGGAACGGGCGATATCACGTGGGACCTCCTGGATCCTGCCTTGGTCGGTGTGTGTCCGCTGATCATCAACACCACCCCGGTCGGCATGTTCCCGAAGGTTGATGAGATGCCCGACGTACCCATGGCCGCCATCGGTCCGCGTCACATCCTGCTGGACCTGATCTACAACCCGGAACGCACCCGATTCCTGGATGAAGGGGCGGCGCGCGGCGCGCGTGTGGCCAACGGGCTGGCCATGTTGCATGCACAGGCGGAGGCGGCCTGGCGCATCTGGAACTCCTGATCGATCTCAGCCAGCGGGTTGGGCCGGGAATGGCCCGGGAACGACCTCCGGACCAGCCAGGGGCCGGGTGAACGTGTTCCTCACCCGTTTGCTGTAATGGAATACCGGTATCCAGATGCATGCGGCGATGATCCCGCGGGTCACCTCCTTGACCGCATAGGGGTTGCCGGTGATCTCATCCAGCTTCAACCAGTTGTACAGTCCGATATCCACGAGGAGGAACACCACGCTCCACAGGTAGAGCACCTTCATCAACAATGGGGTACTGGTCCGGCGCTTGACATAGAGGACCAGTAGCAACACCGTATAGGCCAGGATGGCGACGCCATGGGCCTGGGAAAGGTGGGTGTAGAGCTCCGCCACCAACGGATGTTCGGTCGCATGCGCCCAATCGCTTCCGGTCATCAGGAAGAACCATCCATCGTCCTGGAACATGTCCACGAGGATCCTAAGCACTGACAAGCACAAGCCGATGAGCGGCAGGATCAGGAACCCACCGATCGAGCGATCCAGCTGGCCCAGCGCCTCGGGGTGTCCCGGGGGATCGTAGCGATAGAGCTGGATGCAGCCGAAGACGGCAAGCAGGATGCACTTTCCCAGGAAGAGCCAATCGCCCCAGGCCATTCCCATAGCCGATCCATCCGCGGAAAGCGGGTGCGTGAACTCAAAGGTCAGCGCATCACCTATGCGGGACTGCAACTCGTGCAGGGCTGATGCTTCAGCGGCCTCGATGTGCGGTCGGGTGCTCGTGTAGCGGTGATCAATGGTGACGATACGATCGTCCTCCACCTCGACACTCCGAACAAAGCTGATCCCAAGGCCCTCGAACCGGGAGGATGAGGTATCCACGGACCATTCCACCGGAAGCTCGACCCTGAAAGTGTGTCGCACATCCACCGGCTCGCCCAATGCATAAGGAGCCTTCCTGGAGACCCGGCCCGGATCGTTCTGATAGTCGCTCACGTATGCGGCGAACAGTTCGAACTTGAAAGCAGCGCCGTTCTCGGTGGTATCCCAGGGCTGTAGGAGTCGGTAGCGTTCGTGGACCGAGAGGACGTTCCGCTCCTGGTCATCCTCGAACTTGACCATTTCCAGCAGCTCGCATGGTCCGTAGATCCCGGAATAGTAATCGGAATAGCTCTTCCCCAATTCGGTAGGACTGCGTGAAGCGATATCAGCACGGATACGGTCGGCGCGTCCCCCGCGGAACTCGGACCTGATTGACAGCTCACCTTCCCCACCCAGTTCGCCGAGCGAGATCCTTTCCATGACCCGGACTGAACCACTGTCGTTCACCACCAGTGATGTGTACCCCTTGGCTCGCGGCGACACCACCAGGGCTTTCCCATAATCCGGCGTGTACCGCAATTTGCCGCGCCCTCCGTTGTGCGTTGCGGTACCATCCACCCACATCGTATCACCGTACGCCACGACCATGGTGATGCAATGATCATACTGGCTCGGACGCGGCAACCACCCTCCCACCTGCGCACCCGCCGAGGAGTTCACCAACGCCGGATAGGCCTCGGTCCCCAGCGCATTGAGCACGCTCGACAGGAGTAGGGATTTGTCCTTGCAATCACCGAAACGTTGTTCGTAGACCTGCGCCGGCCGGTGAGGCCTGTAGGCGCCGATACCCTCTTCCAAGCCGAGGTAGCGGATCTCCCGCTGAACCATGGCTATCGCACTGTCCATCCGCAGCTGATCGGTGGGCAGATCACGGAATCCCCGGATGCGCTCGGTCAACGCAGCTCCCAATGGATGTTCGGATCCGTATTGAACGAGCGCCCAGGACCGAAGTTCCTCGAGATCACTGAACTCACTGACCTCCATCCATGGGAACGCATCGAACCAGCTAGGCGCCCCACCTTCGGCATGCATGCAATCGAGCGGGGTCTGATCCCAGGTAAGCACCTTATCCCCGGCCAAGGTCGACTCCAGCGGGCGAGGTACGTTCCCGTGATTGGCGATCAACGGGGTCCGCCCACGGGGGACCACCATCCGCGTGAAGCAACGGGCAACGGGAATGGAGAAGCCCATCCGCACTTCGCGATGGAACCGTCCCTCGTCCACCGGGTTCCATCCTTCGATGGTGATGGCTTGATCGACCACATCGCCCGCCCGCACATCGCTGATATCGCACACGACGGAGAGCGTTCCATCATAGAGGTAGGAGTTCAGGTCCTCCTCGCGTCGCAGGATCCGCAGCGAGGACCTGTCCAGCTTGTCAAGGATCCGCCCGTTCCGGATGACGCGCAGGTGATGGATGGTGAGCCGCTGATAGGTGGGGTCGAATGCGATCGAGAACCGCGAACCGTTCTGCACCCCCTCGTGAGTGGTCAAACGCACGGCCTTGCGCCAGTAGGTCTGCTGCCGGCCAAGGTGGTACTGCCTATCGAGCAGAACGTACTCCTCACCACCTTGCACACAGGCGGTGTCCAGACGTGCAGCAGGATCCGGATCATGCGACACGACCCAATCAGCACACGGACCGATGAGGTATTGAGGGGTCTGGCCGCTCGAACGGACGGAGCATGCGAGAAGTAGGACGAGGAAGGCCCCTTGGAGGCGGAAGCTCATTCCGTGAAAATAGGTGAGAAAGCCGGATCCGGCCACCGGTCAGGATCACCGCCCACACGCCCGCACCACCATCACGATGAGGCAGAACAGGAAGACGAGAACCGAGATCCTGTTGATCCCGTGCATGAAGCGAAGGCTCATGTTCGGGTCCGGTGCTTTGAACATCGTCGCCGGGTTCAGGTAGTACAGGACGCGCTTCCAGAACATGGTACCAAGGTAGGCGCTCAGTGGGACGATGCCCTCACGGCCTGAACGCCGTATCGGGAACGATCGTGAACCGTTCCCATGCACCAACGGCATCGCGGTCGCCCATGAGGCGGTTGCTCGAATCCCCGGGCAGCGCGTGATCCGAGGAAACATAAAGACCGCGGTGGGTCCTGATCGCAACGCGCCCACCATCCAACGGTTCAAGCACGAACGATTCCCAGGCACCGATGTAGTCGCGGTTCGCGACAAGGACCTCCTTCTCATCACCGTCCGCGCACACATACCTGCCGTTCGCCGCCTGCAAGGCGATGGTATCCCCGCCCTTCCGGAACATGGTGAACCGTTCCCAATCGTTCACGTCTGGATGGCCCGATCGCAGTACAGGTGGGCTCCCTTCGCCCCCACCCAACTCACATCCCACGAAGGTCCCGTCGTGCGCCTGGATCGAGACGGTCATCCCTTCGTTCCCTGAGCGTCCAGGATCCGTGGGGGTCGTCGTATCCATGTTCGGTTCCGCACAAGAAAAGTAGGACAGGCTGGTGAGGATGGCGATGGTGTAACGGCTGTTCATGGGATCACGAAGGTGCGAAAGCCCGGCCATACAAGGCGGTACCTTTGTGCCCCGATCCGCTTCCCGTGCCCTTCGATCTCATCTCGGAATTCCAGCCCACCGGCGACCAGCCGGAGGCCATCGACCAGCTGGTCCAGGGGATCAACGACGGTGTTCCGGCGCAGACACTGCTCGGGGTCACCGGTTCGGGGAAGACCTTCACCGTGGCCAACGTGATCGCGCGCACGGACCGACCGGCGCTGATCCTGAGCCACAACAAGACCTTGGCGGCCCAGTTGTACGGGGAATTCAAGCACTTCTTCCCGAACGACCGGGTGGAGTACTTCGTGAGCTATTACGACTACTACCAGCCGGAAGCGTACCTCCCGACCACGAACACGTACATCGAGAAGGACCTCTCGGTGAATGACGAGATCGAGAAGTTGCGACTGAGCGCGACAAGCGCCCTGCTCAGCGGCCGACGTAACGTGATCGTGGTGGCCAGTGTGAGCTGCATCTACGGCATCGGCAACCCGGCCGAATTCCACAAGACCATCGTCCGGATCAATGCCGGACGGAAGATCCCACGGAACAAGATGCTCCATGAGCTGGTAAGCGCCTTGTACAGCAGGAAGGACGATGAACCCGGTCGGGGCAATTTCCGGGTGCGCGGGGATGTGGTGGAGGTCTATCTGGCTTACGCCGATGAGGCGGTACGGATCCATTTCTGGGGCGACGAGATCGAACGGATCGAGCGCTTTGACACGCTTGGCGGCCAGGTGGTGGAAACACCCGCGGAACTGACCATCTATCCGGCGAACATCTTCGTGACGAGCCGGGAGACCATGAACGGTGCGATCCGCGAGATCCAGGACGACATGGTGAAGCAGGTGACCTTCTTCCAGGAGATCGGCAAGCATCTGGAAGCGAAACGGCTCGAGGAGCGGGTGAGCCATGACATGGAGATGATGCGCGAACTCGGGTATTGCTCGGGCATCGAGAACTACAGCCGCTACTTCGATCGACGACAGACCGGCCAGCGCCCCTTCTGCCTGCTGGATTACTTTCCGGATGATTTCCTGATGGTCATCGACGAGAGCCATGTGACCGTAAGCCAGGTACAAGCCATGTACGGTGGGGACAGGAGCCGGAAGAAGAACCTGGTCGAGTACGGCTTCCGACTACCCAGCGCCATGGACAACCGCCCGTTGAAGTTCGAGGAGTTCGAAGCCATGATGGGCCAGACCCTCTTCGTGAGCGCGACCCCGGCCGATTATGAGCTGGAACGCAGTGAAGGCGTGGTGGTGGAACAGGTGGTGCGCCCGACCGGCCTGCTCGATCCCCCGATCGATGTGCGTCCGAGCAAGGACCAGATCGACGATCTGCTCTACGAGATCCGGCATCGCGCCCAGCGCGAGGAACGCGTGCTGGTGACGACCCTGACGAAACGCATGGCCGAGGAATTGACGGATTTCCTGGGCCGGAACGGGGTGCGTTGCAAGTACATCCACAGTGATGTGGACACCTTGGAGCGCATCGAGATCCTCCGGCAGTTACGTCTCGGCATGTTCGATGTGCTCGTTGGTGTGAACCTGCTGCGAGAGGGTCTGGACCTGCCTGAAGTGAGCTTGGTGGCCGTACTGGATGCGGACAAGGAGGGCTTCCTGCGCAGCAACCGATCGCTGACCCAGACAGCGGGTCGCGCCGCGCGGAATGTGAACGGCCTTGTGATCTTCTATGCCGACAAGGTGACGGAGAGCATGCGCCGAACGATGGAGGAGACGGAGCGGCGCAGAGCCAAACAGATCGCCTACAACGAGACGAACGGCATCACCCCGACCCAGATCAAGCGCGACCGAGCCGATGTCCTGCGACAGACCGCGGTGATCGATATACATGCTGACGGACAGCGCAGAGCCTACGTGGAGCCTGAGACCTTGAGCCTCGCTGCTGATCCGGTGATGAAGTACATGACCGAGGAACAGCTCGCCAACAACGCCGAATTGCTTGAGTCCCAGATGAGGAAGGCCGCGAAGGACCTGGACTTCATAGCGGCGGCCCAGCTCCGAGATGAACTGTTCGCCATGCGCAAGCTGCTCGAGGAACGTCAGAAGGCATCCAAGCAAGCCTGAAGGTAGGTCCAAGCCCCGTCATCGTTGCATGGGTACCTTTGGTCGGTGTCGCTGGACGTTGCGCCGAACCGTACGGAAGCGTGACGATCCCGCCCAACCGAACAACCTACATTGCCCCGCTCAACCCAGCCTAGACCGATGCGATCACTGTACTCGTCCCTGCTCCTGGCAGGCTCACTTCTGACATTTGATTCCACTGCACAATTGTCTTTCGGGGGCCATCCCTACGGAACGGGTCGTTCCAACGTTCTTCCTGCGGCCCCTGTGGCGATCATGCCCGAAGTGGACGCCACTGCGTTGATGGCTGAGGACGAAGCGCGTGCGGCGAGTGGGATCAAGGGCCCCTACCGGTTCGGCTTCAACCATGCCACGGATATCGGTCTTGATAATGCGGGGATCTGGCACACCCTGCCGAATGGGGATCGTGTCTGGCGTACGACCATTCACTGCCCGGGGGCCTTCAGCATCAACATGGAATTCCACGAATACGTGATCCCCGAAGGGGCCCAGGTGTTCGTATACAATGAGTTCGGTGACGTGCTGGGTGGTTTCGAGGCCAACAGCAACCCCTGTCAAACACAGATGGGTGTGGACCTGCTACCTGGGGACCTGGTCACTGTGGAATACGTGGAACCGGCCAACGTGACCGGAATGGGGCGTTTAAGGATCGGCCAGGTGACCCATGGCTACCGGGATGTGATGGGCATGGCCAAGGGGTTGAACCAGAGCGGCTCGTGTAACAACAACGTCATCTGCCCGGAGGGTGATCCATGGCGTGATCAGATCCGATCGGTGGCCATGCTCGTTACGGGCGGCGATGGCTTCTGCACCGGGACCTTGTTGAACAACTGCAACAACGATGGAACGCCCTACTTCCTCACCGCGAACCACTGCATGGAAGACGACAGTACGAACGTGGTGTTCCGTTTCAATTGGAACAGCCCGCAGTGCTCGCCCACGGTGAACGGCCCGATGAACCAGAGCGTGGTGGGATACACCCTGTTGCATAATAGTGCCGGCAGCGATGTGGCCCTGCTTCGCCTGAACACCACCCCTCCCCCATCCTTCAATGTGTTCTACAGCGGCTGGGACAAGAGCAGCGCCGCATCCACCGGAGGCGCCACCTGCATCCACCACCCGTCCGGCGACATCAAGAAGATCAGCTTCGAGAACCAGAACGTGGTGTCGGGTTCATTCGGAGGGGCACAGTGCTGGCGCGTGACCGATTGGGATGATGGCACCACCGAGCCAGGCTCGAGCGGCAGCGGCTTGTGGAATGCCGACAAGCGGATCATTGGACAACTCTTCGGAGGCGGTGCCGCCTGCGGGAACGACTTCTCCGATTACTTCGGGAAATTCAGTGTGAGCTTTCCCGCGCTCCAGCAATGGTTGGGTGATTGCGGCACTGCCATTGATGGCTACCCCCTGAGCACCTCGAGCATCGCTGAGCAGCTGAACGGGGCCGGTCTGGAGGCATGGCCGAACCCGACGACGGGCTTGGTGAACCTGGTCCTCCCGAAGGGTCACGAAGGCACATGGACCGCGATGGTCCATGATGCTGTGGGTCAACTTGTCGCCACGGATCGGGTACCGGGCGGCTCGGAGCGGTTCGATCTTGACCTTGGCAGCCAACCTGAAGGCCTCTACCTGGTCGAGGTACGCTCCGGCGACATCCGCCTGCAGCAACGGGTGATGGTGGCACGGTAGGAGCCCAGGTGGACCGATCCATTGATAACCCCCCGGGCCGGGCCTTCGTACAAGGCCCATGCAACAGCTACGCGGTGGCCTGCTGATCGGAGCCTTCCTATTCATCGGTGACCTTCGTGCCCAGGCCGACGGACTGGTGGCCTATGTGCCAGAAGAACCGATCGCGCGCACGGCGGACGACACCCGGATCACCTTCGTGGAAAGTGCAGTGGCCGGCAAGATCGAGGCGATCATTCCGCCCGACGCGGACCGCGTGGACATCCTTAACGCTCGCGGCAATGTGAAGCATAGCTACGGCGCTGACAGGCTGGACCAGGTGGGACTCGGCGACTTGCGGCCAGGCACCTGGACCTTGCGCGTACACCGCGGTGACAGCCTTTCCATCCGCCGCTTCGTGGTGATGGAGCGCGGGACCGTCGTGTGGTCGCCGAAAGGACCGGTGCGGAAGCGCTGAATTAACGCAGGACCCGTAAGCCCCGCTTCTGGAGGCGGTCCAGACCGTGGGCCGCAGCGTCGAAGTCGGGCATGAGCGCCAGGGCCACCCGAAAGTCCTTGGCCGCACTATCCAGCACCCCTTCGAACTCGTAGGTCAAGCCTCGGTTGTAATAGGCCTGCGCGTAGGTGGGCATCCGCTCGATCGCACCGGTGAACTCCTCACGGGCCGCCTCGAACCGGTCCTGGTGCTCCAGGTAGATGAATCCGGTATTGTACCAGGCCGTCGGGTTGTTCGGATCCAAGGTCTTGATCAACGCATAGTCGGCCAGTGCGATGCTGTCACGACCATGTTCCTGGGCGTAAAGGCCTCGTGCATACAGGGCTTCCACGCTTTTCGGGCGCAGGTCGACAAGGGAGTTGTAATACTGCCAGGCCAGTGGGTCGTTCTGACCGGCGTGCAGCTGCGCCAGTGCCATGTAAGCTTCGTAGAGGTCCGGGTCCCGTTCAATGGCCGTGCGGTAGCTGCTGATCGCCAGGCTCGTATCCCCTGCCTCGCGATGGATCCAACCCTTGAGGAAGTAACCGCGTGCATTCTGGTCGTCGATCCGCAGCGCATCGTTCACTTCGGCCATGGCGTTCACATGGTCCCGTTGGAGCAGGCGCAGCTCCGCCAGTTTGAAGCGCGCCTCGGTGCTGTCCAGGGCCAGGTTCCGCGCCTTCGTGAACTCGATCTCCGCGTTCACGAGATCGGCCTTGGAGAAGTAAAGGTCACCCAGGCCCAGGTGCCACCGGAAGTTGGTGCTGTCGACCAGGATGGCACGCTTCCAATCGTTCATGGCACCGCGCACACTGTCACGTGCCAGGTTCATGCGGGCACGTCGCGCGAAGAGGGCGGCGTTGTCGGGATCGGCCAGGATGGCACTATCGACCCTGGCAAGGGTCCAGGGTCTGGTGTGATCGACCAACGCGGTCTTCTCGCCACTGGTTGAACAAGCCGACCAGCACGTCATACCAAGAGCGGTCGCGAAGTGAAGGTGGGAGCGCTTGATCGAGGCCATAATGCAGAAGACCCCGGTACTTGACCGGGGTCTTCAAAGGTAGTCGCGCGCCGTGGATGCTGTCTTATCGTTTCGCCATGACTTGAGCAGCGGAATACAGCGACACGCAGACCACCAGGATCATACAGCGACCGGTTGCTGGTCGGTCTTGTTGATGGCGCTCTTGATGCGCCCCTCGAGTTCCTCACACAGCTCCACATTGTCGTCCAGCAACTGGCGCACCATGTCACGGCCCTGCCCCAGCTTGTTGTCCTCGTAACTGAACCAGCTGCCGCTCTTCTTGATGATGCCGAGTTCAACGCCCATGTCGATGATCTCGCCCGTCTTGCTGATGCCCTTGCCGAACATGATGTCGAACTCGGCCTTCTGGAAGGGTGGTGCCACCTTGTTCTTCACCACCTTCACCTTGGTCCGGTTACCCACCGCGTTCTCGCCGTCCTTGATCTGGGTGGCACGACGGATGTCCATGCGGATGCTGGCGTAGAACTTCAGGGCATTACCACCTGTGGTCGTTTCGGGGTTGCCGAACATCACGCCGATCTTCTCGCGAAGCTGGTTGATGAAGATGCAACAGCAGCCGGTCTTGCTGATGGTACCGGTGAGCTTGCGCAGGGCCTTGCTCATGAGGCGGGCCTGCATACCCACGGCGCTATCCCCCATCTCTCCTTCGATCTCGGCCCGCGGGGTGAGCGCGGCCACGCTGTCGATCACGATGATGTCGATCGCACCGGAACGGATCAGGTTGTCCGCGATCTCCAGCGCCTGCTCGCCATTATCGGGCTGGCTGATCAGGAGGTTCTCGGTATCCACACCGAGGCTTTCCGCATACACGCGATCGAAGGCATGCTCCGCGTCGATGATGGCGGCAATGCCCCCCTTCTTCTGCGCTTCGGCGATCGCATGGATGGCCAGTGTGGTCTTACCAGAGGACTCGGGACCATAGATCTCGATGATCCTTCCTTTGGGGTAGCCACCCACCCCCAACGCCAGGTCCAATCCGATGGAACCGGTGGGGATCACTTCGACCTGCTCGATCGCATCGTCGCCGAGTTTCATGACGGCGCCTTTGCCGAAGGTCTTCTCCATCTTGTCCATCGTGAGCTGAAGAGCCTTCAATTTCTCCTTGTTGATCTCGGTTGCCATGGCGTTTTGGGTTGTTCGTTGAGCTTCTTCGAGTGTCCTCGGTTCGTTGTCCTATTCTGACGATATTTCTGTCGAATAGCTGACGCCCAAATAAGCAAACCGCTTTGTGATCGCCAAATATTCCGGCAACTAAAGTTTTGAACAGGCCCCATCGTTCCGCTAGTGAAATACACCCATTAAAGTCTGATAGCTATCGACCAAGCCTCAGTTCCTATCGACAAATACTTGACAGCCGGATGCGACCTCCCCTAGTTTCGGACCACTCTTTTCGACGGATCGTTCTTTAGATGACAGCCTTTGGACGCTTGTTCTGTAAACGGAACAGACCATGCGATCCCCCATTCTCGAGCACCACCGGGACCGATCGGTGAACAGCTCACGGCCGAGCCAGCACCTAGGCGAGCCCATCCTGGACCATATGCCTGATACCGGGCTGGGTTGCAGCCGGGTGTCGATGTCCCGAACGAATAGCACGAGCCTGATCAACGGGGCTCTTCACCTCGACCAACTGCATGAACCAAAACCAACACCGATGTACATGAACCCGACGGAACGTTCGTGGCTGCGACACACGGCCCTCGCGCTGGTGATGCTCGCTGCCTCATGGTCCCCCCTGAGCGCCCAGCGTGCGCTCCACGACCACAGTGGACACGCCCACGATGAGGGTGTGGATGCCCTGCTGCGGAAATACGACCAGCAGATCCACTTCGTGAAGAACATGGGGCAGTTCGGCCCTACGGTGCTATACCGTGCCGACTTTCCGATGGGACAGGCCGTGGCCACCAGCGAGGGCATGCTCGTGACCGCATTCGACCCCGAGGCCATGGAGGCCAGGGCCCAGGAGGGCATCGCGATCGAGGCTGAGCGGGCACAGGGTAGACCGGCCCGTCCACTGACCTGGCGTCAGCGGGGTCATGGCTGGCTGATGCACTTCCGCGGGGCGTCACCCGATATGACCGTGGAGAGCATGGACGCCCATGCGGACGTTGCGAACTACTTCCTCGGGGACAAAGCGAGCCACGCCGTTGGTGTGAGCAGTTACCAGGAAGTGTGGTACCGCGATGTCTACCGGGGTACCGATGTGCGCTACTACCCGGCAGCCGATGGATCGCTGGAGTATGACATCATCTGCAAACCCGGTAGCGACCCCAAGCAGATCGCCATCGAGCTGAAGGGTATCGACCGGGCCTGGGTGAACGACAAGGGCGAACTGATGATGCAGACCAGCCTGGGCGATATGAGCTACCCAGCCCCTGTCGTGTACCAACGCGCGAACGGCCGGGAGAGGAAGGTGGAGGCACGCTACGTGGTGGAGGACAAGAACGTGATACGCTTCTTGCTGGGCGCTTACGACAAGACACAAGCCCTGGTGATCGACCCGATCGCGATGCGTTGGGCCACCTGGGTGAACACCAACAGCAGCGGAGACAACCACGGGCACTGCATCTGGGTGGACCCGAGCGACGGCGCCATCTACGTAGTGGCACGCGTGGTGGGCACCACCGACCAGATCACTCCCGGAGCCTTCGACACCAGCGCCAATGGCAACCTGGAGATGATCGTGGGCAAATACCTGGAGCCTGCGAATGTGGGCGGCAGTGGCACGCGCGTGTGGCAGACGTACATCGGAGGCAATAACGATGATAACCCGTACGCCATGGAGCAAGGGCCGGATGGCAACCTGTACATCACAGGTTATACCGGCAGTACCAACTTCCCGCTGCTCGGTGGCAGCGAATTCAGTGGTAGCAGCATCAATCAGCAGTCCCAGAGCGGCGACGACGTGTTCGTACTGAAGATCAATACCGCGGGCAACTCGATCAAGGCCGCCGTGCTCGGTGGCAATGGATCGGACGACTCCTACGACCTGCGCACCGCCACCAATGGCGATGTGTTCGTGGTGGGCAGCACGACGAGCACCAACCTGCTCAGTCTGAACGCGGGCAGTGGCGCCAGCAACACCAACAACGGATCGAGCGACGTGCTCCTGTTCCGTTTGGACCAGGACCTCTCCACCCTGGTCTGGATGCGCAACTATGGTGGATCGGGTGCAGACCAGGGCAGCATCATGTTGCACAACCCGGTGACCGGTGACCTCTTCGTTGGCGGCAACACCAGCAGCACCAACTTCCCCACTGCAAGTCCCCGTCAATCCACGCGCGGCGGGTCCAGCGCGGGCTTCATCCAGCGGATGACCGGTGCCGGTGCTACCACGTGGTCCTCCTACTTCTCTTCAGCCAGCGGTGATGATGCCAACCTGTTGTGCATGGCCTTCAACACCACCCGGTCGGAGCTCTACTTCGGCGGGGTGACGGAAGGTTTGAGCTCGGCCAACATCTCCGCCTCCGGCGTTTGGGACAACAGCCACAACGGCAGCAACGACCTGTACGTGGCGCGCATGACGGTCGACCAGACGTTCCTTGGAGGAACCTACATCGGTGGCTCCAACAATGAGGTGAACATGATGGGCCTCAACCTGGACGAGAACAACGACGTCTATGTGTTCGGTTACACCAACAGCACCAACTTCCCGATCACGGGCTCGCCGAACGTTCCGCTCCAGGCCTCGAACAACGGCAGCAACGACAAGGTATTCTTCAAGTTGGAGAGCGACCTGAGCAGTCTTGAATTCAGCACCTACTACGGTGGCAGTGCTGATGATTACGACCCCGTGGGCGAGCGCGGCATCAAGTTCAGCAACTGCCGGATCTACACGATCGTCACCGCGCGCAGCAACAACATTCCGCTGACGCAGGGCGCGCTGAACACGACCAAGAACAGTTCCACCTCGCGCTATGAGCCGGGACTGGTGGTCTGGGCCAATCCGCCGGACCTGCTGGGCAACAGCATCAACTATAATGGCACGGCGATCTGCGCCGGGAGTGTGCCTGGCGACATCACGGGTTCCGAACCCAGCTACACCCTGCCAACGATCGTACGCAACAACTCATCTTCGAGCTACCCGTCCTTCCCCTCCGCAGCGACCTACCAATGGCAGATCAGCGCCGACAGCGTGAACTGGACGAACATCGCCGGCCAGACCGGGCAGGACCTGTCCGGCAGCGCCATCGGAGCGATCGATGAGACCACATACATCCGCAGGATCATCGGCGGTGATGCCTGCGTACTGGCCGGTGCTGCCGACCAGGTCGTGACCGTACGGATCATGAGCGTGACCGGTCAGGTCACGAATGTCACGTGCAACGGCGCGAACGATGGATCGATCACGGTGAGTGCCGACGGACTGGCACCGTTCGGTTATGCCTGGAGCAATGGACAGACCACACAGACCGCGACCGGACTTGCCCCTGGCACCCACACCGTAACGGTGACGGACGCCAATGGCTGCACGGCACAAGGAACCTTCCAAGTGACCCAGCCAGCGCCATTGACCGCAAGTGCGACGGTCACTCCGGCCACATGCAGCCTGTCCAACGGCGGTGCCCAGGTCAACCCGAGCGGTGGAACGAGCCCGTATACCTACCTCTGGAGTACGGGCAGCATCGCCCAGTCCATCAGCGGAGTAGTTGGCGGCACCTACAACGTGACCGTGACCGATGCCAAAGGATGCATCTTCCCGCTTGAGGTCATCATCCCTAGCACAGGGCTTCCCACGGTGAACGCCGGAGCCGATGCCACGATCACGTGTGCTACAGGTCCGCAGATCATGTTGAGCGGTTCAGGAACGGCCGGGAACTACAGCTGGATCGCGAGCAATGGTGGCAACATCACCGGCGGGGCGAACACCCTGACCCCAAGCGTGAACGCAGCGGGCACCTATACGCTCACGATCACGAACCCTCAAACGGGCTGTTCTGCGAGCGACGCAGTGAACGTGACGATGAACACGACGGCACCGAACGCGACCGTGAACGGTGGTGGCACATTGACCTGCCTCGTGACGAGCATCGCTTTGGATGGCGGAAGCACGAACAACGGGGTCAATTTTGGATGGAGCGGCCCCAACGGGTTCAGCAGCACGGATGAGGATGTGAATGTTGATCAACCAGGCACGTACACCCTGACGGTAACAAACCCGATCAACGGCTGCACGAGCACGGCCAGCGCCATCGTTGAACTCGACAACGCCGCTCCGGGCGCCCAAGCGACCGGCGGTACGCTGACCTGCGAAGTGACTTCGATCCAGCTGCAAGCCTCCGGCAACGGCAGCTTCGCGTGGACCGGTCCGAACGGATTCACCAGCAATGAGCAGAACCCCACCGTGAGCGCGGCTGGCACCTACAACCTGACCGTGACCGGTGACAACGGCTGCACCAGCATGGCGAGCGCGACCGTCGAACTCGACAACGCCGCTCCGGGCGCGCAAGCGACCGGCGGTACGCTGACCTGCGAGGTGACTTCGATCCAGCTGCAAGCCTCCGGCAACGGCTCCTTCGCCTGGACCGGGCCGAACGGATTCACCAGCAATGAGCAGAACCCCACCGTGAGCGCGGCAGGCACCTACGACCTGACCGTGACCGGTGTGAACGGCTGCACCAGCATGGCGAGCACTGAAGTGGGTTCGGATGTCGATGTTCCCTTTGTCAGCGCGAACGGAGGTGTGATCACGTGCACGAACTTGAGCGTGATCTTGAACGCGAACGGCAATGGCACATTCACCTGGACCGGTCCGAACGGCTTCACCAGCACCTCACAGTACCCCCAAGTGAGCGTGCCAGGCATATACATGGTCACGATAACGGCGGCCAATGGTTGTACCAACAGCGCATCCACCACGGTGACGAGCGATGTGGCGATACCTGAATTAAGCGCAGCAGGTGGCATGCTCCCTTGCGAGGGTGGTTCCGTCACTCTGACGGCCTTCACGGATGGAACCGGCCCGAGCTATGCCTGGAGCGGACCTGACGGCTTCACCAGCAACGAGCAGGATCCGCAAGTGACCGCGGTAGGCAGCTACATCGTGACGGTGACGACCTCCAACGGCTGCTCCAATAGCATGACCGTTTTGGTGACGCGTGACGACTGCGGTGATAAGGAATGTCCTGACCTGATCACGGATTGTCCGGCTGATCTCGTGGTCGATTGTTCGGCCGACCTCAGCCCCGAAGCACTGGGCAGCATGCCTACGTTCCGCGATGTGGAAGGTGAGGGTGACGGCGAGAAGAAGTGCGCACCATTGAAGAACCACGGGTACTGGGATGAGACCATCAGCACCTGTCCGTTCGTCGTGCGTCGCACGTTCTGGGCAGTGGACATGGATGGTGAAGCGGCCTATTGTGAACAGTTCATCACCTTGATCGACGAGACCGGACCGGTGATGATGGGCCTCAATGGCGATGGCATGAACCTCGGTTGCGAGGAGGATCCTGACAACATCATGCCTCCTACGGTCTGGGCTTTCGACGAATGCACCAAGTCGGTGGCCACCGTTGACCATGCCATATCCTACGAAGGCGAGCCGGGCAATGGTGAACCCTACAGCATCATCCACACCTGGACCGCTGTGGATGCCTGTGGGAACAGTACCATGGCGACGTGGACGCTCTACGTGGACTGCAAGAAGGAGGATGTGAAGAAGTCCCTGGTGTTGGCCGGACCGAACCCCTTCCGTCAACGATGCGAGATCACCCTGGTGCCTGTGCGTGATGGCAAGGCCGTGGTGACGATCTCCGACCTGCAAGGTCGACGGATCGAGGAAGCCTTCAACGCTGAGGTGCATGCCGATGAACCCGTCCGCGTCCAGTTCGAGCCGCGGAAGGTCGGCACCAGGACCTTCATCTATCACGTCCGGATGGATGGCCAGGAATTCCATGGCCGGATCGTGCACCAGCCCTGATCGTCATAGGAATGACAGAAGGGAAGCCCCCGCCAATTGGCGGGGGCTTCTGCTTTCCGACATGGTACCTTCGCGCGAGCAACGTGGAAGTATCCGGACCATTGGCCGAACGCATGCGCCCGAACACCTTGGAGGAGGTGGTGGGCCAGGAGCATCTCGTGGGTACCCAAGGTGTACTTCGCAAGGCGCTCTCCGGAGGCATGCTACCGAGCATGATCCTCTGGGGGCCACCCGGTGTAGGCAAGACGACCCTCGCCCGCCTCATCGCCCAGGACCTGAAGCGCCCGTTCCATGCGCTCAGTGCCATCAACAGCGGCGTGAAGGATGTCCGTGAGGTCATCGAACAAGCCAGCGGCACCGGCCTCTTCGCACGGAGCGCCGTTCTCTTCATCGACGAGATCCACCGCTTCAGCAAGGCCCAACAGGACAGTCTGCTCGGTGCGGTGGAGAAGGGCACCATCACGCTGATCGGCGCCACCACGGAGAATCCGAGCTTCGAGGTGATCCCCGCACTCCTCTCCCGCTGCCAGGTGTACGTATTGAAGGCATTGACGGAGGAGCAGCTCCTGGGGCTGTTGGATAGAGCCATGGTCACGGATCCACGACTCACGGAACGGAGCATCGACCTCCGCGAGACGGATGCGCTGATGCGCGCCAGTGGTGGTGATGCGCGCCGCCTGTTGAACACCTTCGAACTGTGCGTCCTCTCGGCAGAGCGTTCTGCGAACGGAGGGATCGTGATCGACAACGCCCTGGTGAAGGAAGTGGTGCAGAACAATGCGGCTCGATATGATAAGCAGGGCGAGCAGCACTACGACATCATCAGTGCCTTCATCAAGAGCATGCGCGGCAGCGACCCCAACGCGGCGGTCTATTGGCTGGCGCGCATGGTGGAAGGTGGTGAGGACCCCTTGTTCATCGCGCGACGCATGGTGATCCTGGCCAGCGAGGACATCGGCAATTCCAACCCGAACGCGCTGTTGATGGCCACCACGACCATGCAGGCGGTGCAGATGATCGGCTGGCCGGAAGGGCGGATCATCCTCAGCCAGTGTGCGATCTACCTGGCCTGTTCACCCAAGAGCAATGCGAGTTACATGGCGATAGGTGAGGCACAGGCGGCGGTGCGCACCCACGGCGACCTCCCCGTACCACTCGCATTGCGCAACGCCCCCACGCGTTTGATGAAGGAGCTGGACTATGGGAAGGAGTATAAGTACAGCCACGACGGTGAGGGCAACTTCATCGATCAGGAATTCCTTCCGGAAGCGCTGAGCGGAACGGCGTTCTACAAACCCGGAGATCAGGCGAAGGAGCAGGAACATCGCGCCCTCATCGCCAGGCTGTGGAAGGGCAAATATGCGACCGGCTGATCAGGCGCGTTCGGACTCGATGTAGCGCTTGTGCATGTCGTAGATGATCCCAAGGCTGACCATGAGGCCACCCACCCCCTGCTCCACCATCTGCCAGATCACATCCGCCACCACGTGCACCATGCCGCCCTTCGTGAAGGACATCCCCAACACGAAGATCACCAGATAGACGAAGAATCCGAAGGCTGCACCCAGGAGCATCGAGGTGAACGGGAAGGCCCGTTTCAGCGAGATCCATTCGTGCATGACGGCCGTGTGAACGGCGAAGGTCATCCCGAAACCGAGCACCAGGTATACAAGACCGGCCAGGCCGAAGTAGAGGCCGATCGGAATGCGGATCTCCTCCAGATCGGTCAGCGCCACCCCGTGCCACAGCCACGAGATCAGGAACATGACCATCGCTGCAAGCAGCGCAGGGACGAGGATACTGCGTCTCAACAACACGATTCGCGTTCGGAGGGTGGAAAAGTACTGACCGGGTCGAATTCGAGCACCCCCGAACGTCAACACCGATGTACTTTGCCCCCTGTATGCAATACGCACGGTCCATTGGGACGGTTGCCTTCGCCGGGATCTTATTATCAACCGTGCAAGGCTGTAGGAAGGACGCCGGACCGGCCCGTTGGGACATTGATGTGGCCGCGCCCTTGCTGACCACGCGGCTCACCGTCGGGGACCTCGTTCCGGACTCCCTGCTCTCCGTCGGGCCGGATGGAATGGTGAGCCTGGTCTATACCTCGGAGCTCTTCGCTGTTGACCTGGATACGCTGCTGGGCCTGCCCGATACAAGCTTCGTATACGCCTATGCGTTCCCGTTACCGGGCAACGACCAGTTCAACCTGCCGGCGGGTTTCCCGGTGATCAGCCAGAACAACGTGTTACGCTTCGACCTGCCGGAGGTACAGTTGACCCGTTTGGACATCCGCTCCGGGGAACTGCAAGTGGACATGCGCAACAAGATCAACAGCCGGGTACTTGGTCATTTCGAGCTACCAAGCGGGCAGTTCCCGGATGGGGTGAACACCCTGGACATGGCCGTGGATCCAGGCTCGCCGGGCGCACCAGCGATGTCCACTTTGACACGTGACCTATCGGGGACGCGATTCGACCTTCGCGGGCCGACCTACGACCAAGTGAACACGCTCACGACGAACGTGGCGGCGACCCTTGATCCTGATGGCAGCGGGGCCACCGTAACGAACCAGGACAGCGTGGTGGTGCAGGTGGGCTATAACGAGCTCATCACCGCCTATGCGAAGGGCTACTTCGGGACGAACACCATTGCACAGGAGGATGAGGAGAGCCGACTGACCCTTTTCGACCGCTTCGTGGGTGGTTCGTTGGACCTGGACCAGGTGACCATGCGCCTGCATGTGGAGAACGGCGTCGGGATGGACATCCAGGTGCGCCTGAACGCTTTCGAGGCCATCAACAGCCGCACCGGTGTCACGGTCGATCTGCAGAATGCCATTCTGCAGGGGCCGATCAACCTGAACAGGGCCACGGACAATGGGGACGGCTTCACGCCAAGCCATTACCAGCGCACGCTGGATAACACGACCAGCAACATCGACGCCTTCGTGGAGAACCTGCCCGACCGCGTGCGTTACGATGTGGAGATCCAACTGAATCCGCTCGGTGACATCAGCAACGGCAATGACTTCCTCTACTACGAAAGTGAGTTGAAGGCTGACATCGAGTTGGAGGTCCCCTTGTCGATCATCGCCTCCGGACTCACGCTCGAGAACTTCTCGAGGCCGGACCTTCCCGGTGATGCGGAGAATCCCACATTGCAACATGGCACCCTGCATCTCTTCGCCTCCAACGGCTTCCCGTTCGATGCCCGCCTTCTTCTCGACCTGGTGGATGACGAGAACAACGTGCTCAGCTCGATCCCGGTGGATGGCATGGTGCTCGCCGGGAACATCGGGCCGAACGGCATCGTGAGCTCAGCGACCCGATCCGAACTGCATGCGCCGCTGAACAGCGAGCAGGTGGACCTGCTGTACGCGGGTGCCCGGCTGCGGACGCGCGTTGTATTCGACACGGATGCCGACCTCGGACATGTGCGTGTGCTGGACAGATACGCACTGGACCTGCAGGTGACGGTGGATGGCAACTACATGGTGAACGGGCGATGAGGTACGGGCTGTTCGTGGTTTGTGCCATCCTGTCGATCACCGCGTTGCATGGCCAGGTCGTGCTCCCCGCTGACCCGAGCATCGACCTGAACGCGGGCTACCGGAGCACCATTTCCGTGACCGGCCTGTTCGACCACAACGCGAACAGTGTGTACAACGAACTCCCGCTGGCGATCCTCCGCGGCGAGTACCTCGATCGCGACCTGCGCCAACGATCTTCGGATGCGCTGCGCACCAGGAGCAATAGTGTTGGGGAGGTGATCCAGGCACGGCTTCAATGGACCGGTGCGGCTTGTTGGGGCAGGTATTCCAACTGGCGGCCGGTGCTGAGCATCGCCCATCACGACCAGCTCGGCCTATCGTTCACGGCCGATCAGTTCGACCTGGCCTTCTTCGGGAACGCGGCGTTCGAAGGGCGTACCGCAGCGCTCTCCCCATCAGGCTATGAGCAGGTCCGCTACCAGACAGTGGGTGTGGGCCTGCGGCATGCGGCCAATGGATCCTACCTGCGGCTTGACCTGGTGCGCGGCCTGGCGATGGCGGCGGTGAATGTGGACTACGCCAGCCTGTATACCGGCGAGGACGGCCAGGTGCTGCGCAGTGCACTGCTCGGCGATCACGTGGCCAGCGACACGGCGGGTTACGACCTCGGACGGACGAACGGGCTGGGAGCAGCCTTCTCCGGTCGCTGGTCCTTCACCACACGACCGGCGGCGAAGATCCGCTTCAGCATCGGGGTCGAGGATCTGGGCTTCGTGGCCTGGAACGACCGTAGCGTGGCGATCCGGAAGGACACCTTGATCAGGTATGAAGGCCTTCGCGTGTACGACTTGTTCGCTTTGGATGCTGTGATCGTGAACGAGTCGACCGTGCTCGACACCTTCGGCCTGCGCTATGAGCATGGCCCGGTCACCCGGCTCCTGCCCTTCCGCGTCTTCGCCGATGTGATGATCCCGCTGAACGAGCAGTGGCGCCTGACCGTTCTGGCCGAACATCGCCACCTACCCGGCTATCTGCCCCAACTCACCGCACAGGCAAGCCGGGTCCTTGGGAGAAGGACGATGGTCGGTGCCGCGCTCGGCTACGGTGGCTTCGGTGGCCTGCGGGCCGGACTCTCCATGAAGCGCCGGATCGGCGAACATCTCCTGATCACGCTGTCCACACCGCAGGTCCCGGCCTTCTTCTCCGGTCGCGCACGGGGTGCCGGCCTCTTCCTCGGGATCGACTACGGATTCTGATGCAGAAGCACCAATACCTCATCGCGGCTCTGGGCCTGGTCATGGTACTGGCCTCCCTGTCATTCCTTTCGAAGGATGAACGCATCGCCAGCAGGATCGTGGATCCGGATCAGGAGGCGATCACACTGCATTGGAAGGATGCCACGGGCCGCATCTTCGGCAACCTCGGGGAGTTGCGTTCGGAACTGGCTGCTCAAGGGCGCGAGATGGTGCTGGGCATGAACGGCGGGATGTTCACCACCGACCACGGACCGGTAGGGCTGTACATCGAGGATGGCCGCATGCACCACCGGATCGATCGGCGAACCGGCGGCAACGACAACTTCCACATGCAACCGAACGGTGTCTTCGGTATCCGTGAGGATGGAAGTGCGTTCGTGATGACCACCGCCGACATGCAGGACATGCTTGGGGTACGCTACGCCACCCAGAGCGGACCGATGCTCGTCACCGACGGGAGCATCAATACCCACTTCACCCCGGGATCGAAGAACCTGCACATCCGCAACGGCGTGGGCGTGCGTGCGGACGGTCAGGTCGTCTTCGCCATATCCCGGGAGCCTATCAACTTCCACGACTTCGCCACCTGGTTCCAAGAGCAGGGTTGCAACAACGCGCTGTACCCGGATGGCGCGGTGAGCAAGGCCTACATTCCCGAAGCGGGGATGCGGGACATGGATGGTAGGCTCGGCGTGCTGATCGCGGTGAGCAGGCCGAAGTGAGCGGCTACCTTCGGCCCATGGCATGGGTGCTGCTCGTGATCGCGGGCCTCTTCGAGGTGGGCTTCGCCACCTGCCTGGGCAAGGCGAAGGAAGCCAGCGGGAACGCGGTCACCATCTGGTTGGTGGGATTCCTGGTCTGTCTGTCCATCAGCATGTACCTGCTCTTCCGCGCCACGCGCACCCTGCCGATCGGCACGGCCTACGCGGTGTGGACGGGCATCGGCGCCGTGGGGACCGTGCTGGTGGGGATCCTGGTCTTCCGTGAACCCGTGGCCTTCTGGCGACTCTTCTTCCTCACCACGCTGGTGGCGAGCATCGTCGGGTTGAAGATGGTTACCCACTGAGCACGGTTCAAGAACCGCGACATGCAACAGGTCCATGGAGCGTTGATGGCTCGACCTTCGCGTGCATGAAGATCGCGATCGTCGGTTGTGGGAACATGGGCCAGGCCTATGCACGCAGCTTCCGCAGGTACGGCTTGGTCAAACAGGAGGACCTGCACCTGATCGTCCGGCGCGAACAGGTGGACCCGGAACTGAACCGCTTCGGCAGCGTATCCCACGTCATCGATGCTTCGATCGGCGCCTGTGATGTCGTGATCATCGCGGTGAAGCCCCAGGACCACGCGACCGTTGCACCTGCGCTGGCCTCGGCATTGAAGCCGGATCAGGTGGTCCTATCGATCATGGCGGGCATCACCATCGCACGCCTGCAACATGACCTCGGGCACCGCACGGTGGTCCGCGCCATGCCGAATGCACCGGCGCAGATCGGGCTTGGCATCACCGCCTACGCCACTGGAACGGAACTGAACATGCGCCAGACCCTGATGGTGGAGCAACTGCTGAACAGCACGGGTCGCGCGGTGCACCTGGAGCATGAGGGACACCTGGACCCCGTGACGGCCTTGAGCGGAAGCGGGCCGGCCTATTTCTTCCACATCGTGCGCACGATGATCGAAGCGGGGCTTGGGCTCGGGCTCGAACCCCATGTGGCCAGCGCCCTGGTGAAACAGACCATGCTGGGCAGCTATCATCTGATGGAGCATGCCGACCGGACACCCGACGAGCTCATCAAAGCCGTGATGAGCAAGGGCGGCACCACCGAGGCGGCCTTCAATGTGTTGGATGACGGCCATCTGGCTGAGACATTGAAGCTGGCGATCGAAGCGGCCACCGCCAGGGCCATGGAGCTCTCTGGCTCCTAAAGCACCGTTACCTCCGTTCTCCGGTTCAGTGCTCTACCCTCTTCCGTATCGTTGGTGGCCACGGGCCTGGTCTCGCCATAGCCCTTCGCAGTGATACGCGCGGCATCGATCCCTTTGGAGACCACGAAGTCGCGCACGGCGTTCGCCCGCTGATCGCTCAAGGTGAGGTTGGCCGCGTCGGCACCCACGTTATCCGTGTGACCTCCGAGTTCGATGCGCAACGACGGATTGGCCTGCAGGAGCTTCACCAGCTTCTCCAGTTCGGCATTGGAGGTGGGCAGCAGCTCGAAGCTCGCAGTGTTGAAGAAGATGTTGCGCAGGGCGATCGTGCTCCCGGTGGTCAACGGACTCAATGGTACTTCCAAGGTGACGGGTTCGATGACCGTGGTGGCCGCCACGTCGTAGTTCTTGGAGAAGAACAGGTAGCCCTCCGCACTTGCGTTCAGCGCGTACTCGCCACTGGGCAGGCACACCAGGAATTCACCGGTCTTCGGATCACTGTATGCGCCCGTCGTCAGCTGGCCGGTCTTCAGGTCGTACAACTGCACATCCGCTTCCACCGGAGCTTTGGTGCCCCTATCGAACACCTGTCCTTTGATGTAGGTGATGGGCAGCGGCCGCGCTTCAGGGTAGAGTTCGAAGCTGTACAGATCAAGGTCGCCGAGGCCACCGATACGATCGCTGGCGAAGTAGGCGATCCTTCCATCAGCGCTCACGAGCAGGCTGTTCTCATCCGCGCCCGAGTTGATCGGATAACCCAGGTTGAGCGCAGGGCCCCAGCTGCCATCAACCTGCTTGCGGCTCATGAAGATGTCCAGACCGCCGAAGCCCGGGTGCCCGTTGCTGCTGAAGTAGAGCGTACGACCATCCGGGTGGATCTGCACGCTCTCCTCCTGGTAGGGCGTGTTCACGTTGTCGCCGAGCTTCACCGGCTTGCTCCATGCACCATCCTCACCCATGGTGGTGGTCCAGATGTCCATGCTCTTGATCCCATCGCGCGCCACGGCGCCACGGATGTAGTACAATGTTCGACCATCACTGGCCAGGCTGGGTTGCGTTTCCCAATGGCTCGAGTTCACCGGGGTACCCAGGTTCTGTGGCACACCCCAGCGATCACCGATGCGGCGGCTGATGAAGAGGTCACAGCTCCCTTCACCTGACAAAGATCCACCATAGGTACCATCTTCGAGCGCGCACTTCGTGAATATCAGGAAGCGGCCATCGGGCGAGAGCGTACCAGCTCCTTCGTTGAAGGCACGCGTGTTCACCACCGGTAGGGGTATGCTCGGCTTCCAGTTGCCCTCCAGATCGCGGCGGCTCACGTAGAAGTCCTCCTGCATGCCGTAGATCGGGATCTCCGGTGCCTTGACGCGGCGGGTGAACATCAGCGTGGCATCGTCCGCGGTGATGCACGGGTAGTATTCAGGCTCGGCGGAGTTGACGTTCGGCCCCAAGTTCTTCGGCTCGAATGGAACGGGTTGGTTGACGGCCCTGGCCGCGAACTCGCAGTTGCGCAGGCCCAGCTTCGCGCGTGCCTTGCGCTGAGGCTCTTCCTCCTGCTTCATGTACGCGCTGTAGTTCTTCTCCGCCGCAGCGTAGTCCCCCGCGCGGAACTCGAGGTCGGCAAGGTGCAACTGTGCGACAGGGAAGAACGCGGGGTTGATGGCCATCACCTCGCGGTATCGGGTCATGGCCGTGGCGGTCTCCCCTTTCTGCTCGGCGATCTCGGCCAGCATGATCCGCGGTTCGATGAAGCGCGCATCGGCATCCGCGGCCTTGGTGAACTCGGACTCCGCGCAATCCCAACGGCGCTGGCCCATGCAATCCCGGCCGCTCTCGTACCGCTTGATGGCGCCCTTGTCCGTGGTGCTGTAGGTGCCGGGCTGCGCGGATGCCGTCAGGAGCAGGCCGCATGAACAGGCGGCGAATGCCAGTCGCGTGCACAGCACGGCCGGGGTGTTCAAGACCGATCTCCAGGTACCATGCGGGCGAGTGGACCGTGCGCTGTTCATCAAGGAATGTTCAGGTACTTGTGGGTTTGCAGGGAGACGCGCCAGCGCGGATGGTCCTTCACGAAGTCCACGATCAAGGGCATCATGGCCTCGCGTTTGGACCACTCCGGTTGGAGCAGGAGCGCGCAATCCGGTGCGGTCTGTTCGGCATGCGCAAGGGCCCATTCCAGATCATGCTTGTTGAACACGATCACCTTCAACTCGTTGGCCGTGGCATAGATGGCGGGCAAGGGGTTCTTGAATTTCTTCGGACTGAAGCAGATATGGTGCCAGGTCCCGCTCAACGGGTGGGTACCGCTGGTCTCGATGTGCGTGCGGAAGCCGGCGGAATGGAGCGCGGAGGTGAGTGGTCCGAGGTCGTGCATCGCGGGTTCTCCACCGGTGATCACCGCGATCCGCGCTGGATGTCGGATCGCCTCCGCCACGATCGCCTGCACCGTCAACAGCGGATGGGCGGCCGCATCCCAGCTTTCCTTCACATCGCACCAGGTGCAACCGACGTCGCAGCCGCCGAGCCGGATGAAGTAGGCCGCCTGTCCGGCATAGACCCCTTCCCCTTGCAGGGTGTAGAAAGCTTCCATGACGGGCAACTCCGCAGTCATGGCGCAAAGATGGCTACCACGCAGCGAGCACGGTGTTCATCAGGTTGGACGACCATGAAAAAGAAAAGCCCACACAGGGCCGGTTCATAGAACCCATGAAGATCACATGGGCGGGATCGCGATGATGGCTTCCGTAATCCTCTTGTTCCCGAAGGAAGACACCCGAAGGTGCCTGAGGCCCGCCGTAGACCACCGAGGGTGCGATCCCTGATGGAAATTGTTGGTTCCGATGAACACTGGCCTGTGTGGGCTTCACGTTGACGACCGGTATGCACCGATCGGGTGGATGCTCCTACAGGTGGATGGAAAGAACGTTGACGGTACGAATGTACCCACCATCAGAAGCGGATGCAAGGAATGGTGGAAAACTCGTGGGTAGGAACAAGGAACGGTCGGTTCAATCGCCCTTTTGCCCGATGAAGTGATCCTCTTTGTCCTCGAACAGGATATTGAAGGTGGTGAGCGAACCATAGCATCGGGTGATGTACTGCTGCAATTCGACCTTATCCTGCTCGCTCAACTTGTCGTTCGCGTTGATCTTCTGCTCAAGGACCCGGAAGCGGTCGCGGATCATCACGATCTTGTGGAAGAACTCCTCGATGGGCACTTCCTTGCTCTTCAATGACGGGTCGCGCGGCTTGATCTCGAGCACCCCGCCCTCGTAGCGTGGTGCCATGTTCACCGGACGCTGCGGTGCCTGCATCTCTTCCAGCACCTCGCGCAGGGCATCGCGCACGTGGTCCAGATCCAGGGGTTCCTGACCGATCTCGACACCGGGCGCGATGGTCACCAAGCCCTCGAAGCTCCGACTGATCGGCTGTTCACCATGCTCGCGGAAGAACACGTGCACGGTCCGTGGGTCCATGTCGTAGACCACGCCCACGCCCATGGTGGGGTGCTTCACCCGGGCTCCGATGCTGATATCGTATAGTTCCATCCTGCGAACATAGCGCCTGCGGTAATTACCGGTTCACTGGATGACGCGCCTTACTGGATAGCGCAGGTAACCAGGCTCCATGTGCGGTGAATGGCGATACACGAAGAGCAACTGGGCCCAGGCATCCTTCGCAAAGGCCGGATCACGCTGCCTCAAGGCCTCCAGTTCCGCAGCGAGCCCCGGATCATCCTCCACCACGCGGGCGGCGATGTCCTCGAACACATAATCGCTGAACCACTCCTTCTGTTGCAACACCGCATCGAAGAAGCCCCAGGCGAAGAAGCTATCCGACGCGCGCGGTTCAAGCAGTTCCATCACCAGCGGATCCGTGGCATGTCCCATGGGCACCAGCACATCGCCCGACCGCGCCATCACGGTATCAACGGTGGTCGACGTAACGATGTCATGATGCAGGTAGTGGCCCTCGTAGGGTCGGTCCACGGTGCGATGGTCGGTGATCCGCTGCAGCTCCACCACGTACCGATGGCCTGTAGCGGCAGGGGTCATCGGTACACCATCGAGTTGCAACCGCTCGATCAGCTCGTGCCATGCCCGCGGGATGAGATAGGCCACCGGTCGTTCGATCTGGATACCCGGGACAGCGGTGTTCATCCAGGGCACCTCGACATCCGTTGGACGGTCGCGGTGGTAGCGCCATCGGGGCAGCCCGGTGATGGGGCTGGTCGTGGTATCGGCCGCGTACCCTGACCAGCGCAGGCTATCGACGGCGGTGGTATCGATCCGCCAATTCGTCTGGTAGTGCACGACCTCCATGGCACTGGCCCTTGCCTTGGCTCGTGCCTGTTGCAGTTCGCGGGGATGCTCGTTCATAGCGGCGAGCGTGGCGAGGAGCAACTGGAAGGTGGCGTTCACGCGCTCCGCGTAGGGCTTCAACATGTGCGATTCACTGAGGATCCCGATGCGCTGGCGGAGGTTGTTGTATCCGGTGCTGTAGCGCGGACCATCAACGAAGCCCGTGAGCCCTTGTTCAGGGATCGCCCGATGGGTCTCGAAATATGGACACATGAGATGACCGTGCTGCTCCATCCAACCATACTGTCGAGGCATGAGCTCCACCTCCATGAATTGACGCAGATCAGGGTCCAGCTTGTCCGGATGGGTGGTGAGCAGTTCCATCACGTACTGATGGTCGGCGCCGTTGCTCACATGCGTCTCGAAGTAGATATCAGGGTCCCAGTGGTGCAAGGCGGTGATGAGCGTTCGAGTGTTGCTGGCATCCACCTTCATGAAGTCCCTGTTCAGGTCGAGGTTGCGTGCATTGCCCCCGAAGCCGTATTCCTCCGGACCCATCTGGTTCACACGGCTCGTGCTGTTGCGCTGTCGGGCACCGCTCACGTTATACACCGGCACGATGCAAACGGCCGTGTTGGCCAGCAGCCCCATGTACTGGTCACTGTCCAGAAGTGCCTGGGTGAGCAACAAGCTGGCATCGATGCCATCCGGTTCGCCGGGATGAATGCCATTCGTGATCCACAGGATGTTCTTGCCTGAAGCCCGTATGCTGTCCGGCGTGGAGCCGCTACCGTCCGATAGCACGAAGAGGTGGATCGGGGAGCCATCGTCATCCTTGCCGATCTCGAAGAATGACGTACCGGAACGTGTCCGGTCGAACTCCGCGTACCGTTCCACCACCTCCTCCCACGTGGGCGTGGTGTTCCCTTCGAAGCGCCATTGGGCATAAACCTCGATCCGCGGGACGACGACCAGAACAACAATGATCATCCGGACAAGGTGCATCCGCAATGGGTCGAACAGCCATGACCGCATCACCTGAAGATGCGTATGAAGGTCCTGTAAATAATGACCAGATCCATCAGGAAGGTATGATGGGCCACATAATCAATATCCAGCTTCAGCTTGGCCGGCATCACTTCCTCCAAGTAGGTCCGTTCCGGATCAGCGCTCCTGCCGAGCAGTTCGTTCTCATCGATGTAAGCGATGCTTGCCGCGCTGGTGATCCCGGGCCGTACGCGGAGCACCTCCCGCTGCTCGGGCGTATACAACGCCACGTATTTCGGCACCTCCGGACGCGGGCCCACGATGCTCATGTCGCCCACGAGCACGTTCATCAACTGAGGCAGCTCGTCCAGTTTGCTCCTGCGCAGGAAATAGCCGACCGGGGTGATGCGCGGATCACGACCGCCCACCGTGATCTGGCCCTTCGCTTCGCTGTCCGGCCGCATGCTCCGGAACTTCAATAACCGGAATGTGCGCCCATTTCGGCCCACACGCACCTGGCGGAAGAAGGCGCCACCGGGTGAGGTGGACGCCACGACCAGTACGATCAGGAGCAGCAAGGGCGAGAGCAGCATCAGCGCCAGCCCAGAGACCAGGATGTCGAAGATCCGCTTCACCATCTGATCAGCCCATGACCTCCTTCAGCGCCGCCTTCACCGCCGCGATGACCTGGTCCACCTGCCCATCGGTGAGGTCGAAGTAGACAGGCAGGCTGATCTCGTTGCTGAACAGCCTGTATGTGTTCGGGTAGTCGGCCATGCGATAGCCCTGGCCTTCGTAGAAGCTGAGCATGGGCAACGGGATGAAGTGCACATTCACGCTCACATCACGTTGCGCGATGGCCGTGATGATGGCATCGCGCTGCTCCTCTGTGGCACCCGCGATCCGCAGCATGTAGAGGTGGTAACAGCTTTCCCTGTCCGCGTCCTTGAACAGTGGTGTCAGCAGGCGGTCGTCGTCCCTGAACGTAGCACTGTAGCGTTCGCAGATCGCCTTGCGTCGCGGCGTGGTCTCGCCATCGAAGCGTTCCAGCTCCACCAGCCCGATCGCGGCCTGGACATCCGTCATGTTGCATTTCCAGCCCGGGAACGCCACGTCATAACGCCACGCACCCGGCTGCGTCTTGGCAAGGGCATCCTTGCTCTGGCCATGCAGGCTCATGGTATTGAAGTAGCGGTAAAGCTCCTCCGGATCGAACGGTTCGGGCAGGTTGAACGCCAGCGCGCCACCTTCGGCCGTGGTGAGGTTCTTCACGGCATGGAAGCTGAAGCCCGTGATATCCGCCTGAGATCCCGTTCGCTTGCCCCCCACGGTGGCGCCAAAGGAATGTGCCGCATCGCTGATCACCAACGCACGCCCCAGACGCATCTGCGGATTGGAGCCGGCAACGCGCAGGTTCACTTTCGGGGTGAAGAGGCTGCAGCCTTCCTCCGCCACCCGCATGATGGCCGTCAGGTCGGCCGGAAGCCCCCCGATGTCCACGGGGATGATGGCCTTGGTACGGTTGGTGAGCGCACGCTTCACCAGGTCCGGGTCCATGGTGAAGTCATCCATCACATCGACCATCACCGGTTTGGCCCCCACGTGCATGACGATGTTGGCCGTTGCGCAATACGTGTATGCGGGTACGATCACCTCATCCCCCGGTCCGACCCCGTACCACCGCAGGACCAGCTCACATGCATTGGTCCAACTGTTCAGCGCGATGACGCGTTGCACGCCACAGTAGGCTGCCAATCGGCGTTCGAACTCCTTGGTGCGGGGACCGGTGGTGATCCAACCGCTGCGCAAGGCCTCCTCCACAGCCTTGATGGTCCGATCGTCTATGCGTGGTGGGGAGAATGGGATCATGGCCATGGTCGGAACGTGGAACGGCGAAGTTCGCGTTTCAAGCGCATCCCTTCAACGAGCGGGGTGGATCGTACCGGTACCAAGCTGACGTAACGCCGTTCCGGGACAGAGCTGCGGGCGGGTGTACATCAGGTCAGCGCTGAACGCTTGTCAGTGAGCAACCAGGCGAAGAAAGAGAGGAAGAGCACGCCGGCCTGGACCTCCAACATGCTTTCCACCGACCAATTGAAGCCGCAAAGCATCAGTAGAGCCACCATGGCGTGGTCCCCATGGCGCCGCGCGGACCAGAGCGGGACCAGTATCAGGGCCAGCAGGCACAAGGCCGCCGGAACCCCAAGCGCCACCGCGGTGTTCAGGTATTGGTCGTGTGCGTTCAACCGTTTCTGGAGCGGGTCCTCGTAGTCCAGTTCATCATACTTGGCCATGAGCGCGTCCTTCACATCACCGGTGCCGACCCCGAGCCACGGCTGAGCGGCGATGACCTCCATGGCTGCGCTCCAGACCTGCTGTCGATCACTGGTGCTGTTGGCCTGGACCGGTACATCGGAACTAGGTCCCAGCAGTCCCACCACCTGCGCGACCCGTTCCTGCACCAATGAGCTGCCCGTGTACAACGCGCACGCCGAGACCGTGGCAAGGACAAGGACCCCCAGAGCCCTGCGCCGCCGCCCTGGATCGTGCAGGGCCTTGTACAACTCCACAACACCAACACCCGCCAGCGCGGTCCAGCCCGCCTTGCTGGCACATAGCACCACGCCCAGCGCAAGGACCACCACCTGCCACCTTCCGTTGGAGCTACCGGACAGCGACGACCGGTTCATCACGAGGACAAGGGCCATGGTGAGGTAAAGCGCCATGTAGCTCGGATGCAGCGCCCAGGAGAAGTTGGAAGCGAAGAAGGGCACGCTCGCCGTGTAGCCCGAACAGATCTCATCCGGCCTGACGTGAAGCACATAGTCGAGGGAATGATAGGACGCCAGCCCAAGCGCGATCCCCACGGAAAGGATGTTGGCTACGATGAAGGCCCGAATGGCCGGACCTCGATGCGCCGACCGCACACCTGCCGCGCCCAGCAGCGGGAACACGAGCAGCGGAAGCTTGATGCCGAGGTCCAAGGCCGCGAAGTCCAAATTGGTCGTCCACTCCAGGCCCACCAGATGCCAGAGGTAGAACACCACCATCCACAGCAAGGGACCTTTCCACGTCAAGCACCGGAAGGACTGGAAGCTCATCTCCCCGCTCATCACGCCCAGGAACAGCGTGATGACCACGCATACCGGAGCCAGGGAGGGCGCCAGTGGAAGAACGGCCGCAACCAGCGCGATCGACGGCACGAATGATCGCCGAGCAAGGTCCCTGGCGCTTCTACCTGCCATGGTGTGCACAGGAACGAAGGGTCTCCATGGTGGCCTCATCCAGGGCTTTGGCATCGATCCCATTGCGCGCCGCCAGGGCACGGCCGTTGGAGCGCGTGTGGCTGGCATGTACCTCCAACAAGGCCCTTGCGAGCTCATCCGCATCCTGCGCCACGACCGCGCCCGGATTTACGCCGTGAAGCCGCTCCCGCACATCCCCCACATCGCTGCTCACCACGGGCAGGTCGCAGGCCATGGCCTCCTTCACCATGGTGGGGCTACCCTCCCGATCACTGCACAGCAACAAGGCATCCGAGGCGCATAGCAGCACGGGCATCTCTTCCTGGCTGGTATCACCGGTCAGCAGGTGCAGGCGCACGTCCACCCCGGATGCCCTTACGGCGTGTGCGGTCGCCTCAGCGATGTCCAGTCGCTTGATGCCCGGGCGGGAGGCATTGAAGATGACAATGAACTGATCGAGCGGCCAGGACAAGCGTAGACGGGCCTCGTCGCGTGGGATCGGCACGTACCGGTCCAGTTCAACCCCCATGGGAATGATCCGGACCTTTCCGCGCCTCCACCACAACCGTGCACGCAGCGCTTCACTCACACAGATGATCCCCGCAGCCCCCAGCGCGGCGAACTGGGAAAGCAGCCGACCGAAGAGGTCCCGCCAGAACCCATCGGTGGGCGTGCGGTTCAGATCGCTTCCATGGTAGGTGACCACCACCGGCACCCGGCTCACGGTAACGGTGAAGAAGGCGGTCATGGTGCCGTAGTGGACATGCACCACCTGCGGCTGGAATCGGGCGATGTGCGCGCGGAACGCTCTCCTCGCCCGCCAGAGCCCAACGGGCGATACCCGGCTTTCAAGGAAGAAGACCTCCACGTCGGCATCCGGCCGCTCCGCCAGCGCGCGTGCCTGCCGCCGTGCGAACACCATGGTGTGGTCCGCTGGTCGGCCGGGGATGACCACCAGGATACGCAGCCGGTCGGTTCGAGGCGCCTGTTCCACGTGGCGAAGATGCACAGCCTGCACGTTCACCCCTAACGGTTGGTACGCATGCGGTCAGGCCGCATGCGTTGCCGGAGCAAGGTGAAGCGCACAACGCCCTCCAGGTAACCAAGGCCATAGGCCACATGAACGGTGATGAAGGCCAGGACCAGCCAGCCGACGGATCCCGGTCTGCCCCCTTTGCGTGCCAGCTGGAGCGATACGGCCAGGAGCACCAGGGTATAAAGCGCGACCTGAAGACACCACAACAGCCCCATCCAGGGCCATCGGAATGCCAAAAGGGGGAGCACGATGAGCGCTGACACGAACACGGGCGGCGCGAACTGCCTCAAGGTGGCCGGGCTGCCCAGCTTCAGGTTCACCAGTGGTTTGAACAAGCCATACTCCCGGTACATGCGCCAGAGTTTCGATATCCGGTCCCGGCTGAAATACTGGATCCGTACTTGCGGCAACAGATAGATCCGCCCGCCCGACTTCCTGATCCGGCCGTTGTGCTCATCGTCCTGGTTGCGGATCAGGTCCTCATCGAAGTACCCGATCCGATCGAAGAGCTCGCGACGGAAGGTCCCGTATGGCACCGTATCCACTTCACGCTCGGCGCCCACCCCCAGGCGGAACATGGCGTTGCCCACCCCCAACGGGCTGCTGAGGACCTGTGCGATGGACCAGGCCTTGTCACTATCATTCGGTGGCAACGTCTCCCACACGCCACCCACATTGTCCGCGTTCAACCGATCCAGCGCCGTGGTCAAGGTGAGCGCATAATCCGGCGGGTAGCGCGAATGGGCGTCCATGCGCACGATATAACTGCCCCTTGCGGCCCTAATGGCGGCATTGAGCCCGTGGGGCACCACGCCGGCGGGGTTCTCCACCAAGGTCACCTGCGCATGTTCCCGGGCCAGGCGCTCCACGATGGCGTGCGTGTCATCCGCGCTGGGCCCGACGGCCACCAGGACCTCGAGGTCAGCACCGGCATGCTGCTGCGCCAGCGCATCCATGACGGCACGTTCGATGTAGCCGGCTTCGTTCCGGCAGGGGATGACGATGCTAATGGTATCCTTCATCAACGGGATCGTGATGCAACTTGGCCGGACCAGCGCGCCACAAGCCCGGCCGACAGTACCAGGAACATGGGAATGCCCAACCCTTCGATCACCAGTCCTTTGAACGCCTCAGGCCCGTTGCGCACAAGGATCGGGAGGAAGGCTGTCCAGCACGCGGTGCCTAGTATGGCCAAGGTACGAAGAACAAGCCCGTGGTAAGGTCGGCGGCGGTGGAGCTTGATCAACAAGCCCCAGACAAGGCCGATGACCAGTCCGCCCACCAGCACTCCGGGCCACCCGCCATTGATGTACCACGCTGTGGCATGATGGATGGTATAGCCCTGCCCTTCCCGAAGTTGGGCCCCTTCCGCATACCGATCGTAAGCCGTGGCCGGTCGTTCCTGAACCAAGATCCGAGGCACAATAGCCGAGGCCAGGTAACGCAGGCTGACACCAGGGTCCACGGGAATGTGGTACCGCAGCACGCCGTACATGGACATGTGCGCCGCGAACATCTCGTTGGGGATGACCCGCTCTCCCACCCTGGCTAGCGGTGTGCTGGCGTGGCGGGGCACATGTGCGATCAGATCAAGCTCAAAGGATTCGTCCGCGTGCACCCCTTCGGTCTCCAGCACCTTCAGATCGTTCCAGCGGTGATCCCGGAACCTGCTGGTGAACAGCAAAGGGACCACCACGGCCAACAGGTATAACACCAGTCGCGACCAAGGCGGTTCCTTGGCGTTCATCAGCAGGAGCCACGAGCCCAGAATGGCAGCCATGAAGAGTTCATGGCGATTGCCGAGGACCATGAAATAAACGGACAGCACGAGCAATGCGAGCGGATACACGACCCTCGGCCAGGTGTAGCCCCGGTCCGTGAAATGATCTCCTTGGCGGCTCGAGAGCGCCACGGCCCAACCGATCAGGATGGCCAGGCAGGCTAGTTCGTTGCAAATGGCATGCAAGGTGGCCCCGGAGTATTCCGCATGGCGGGTGTGCTGATAGATCGAGCTGTTCCCGGCGATGGCCTCCATGATCACCGGCCGAACGAGGAGGAAGCTCACCACCCCAGCAAGGGCGCCGATCGCCAGAAAGGCCCGATGGTCCACCAGTATGGCGGGTCGCGTGGCCATGCGTGCCGGGGGCACCTTCCGCACCATCCACCACAGGCCAATGAAGAGCCCCGCGAAAAAGAGTAAGTAACCGCCCAGAGCCAGGTCGTACTCACGACCCAGTTCGAACGGGAACATCTTCTCCATCAGGTAGTAATAGTTCAAACCGATCTGAAAGCCCTGGTAGCCGCTCAGCGCATCGGGGATGAAGAACCACGCGCCAAGAAAGGTCCAGATGTAGAGCACGGCCATCCCGATCCAGATGGTCCGGTCGTTCGCCTTCCGCACCACCGAACGGGTGCCGAAGAACACGAGGATGGTGGCCAGGAAAAGGATCAGCAGCGCGATCACGATGGCTTGGTTTTCTGGGATGAATGATGGAAGGCAGCACGGACCAACAGCTGCCGGACCTGCTCTACTGATGCCTGGGTGTCGTCATCGATCACGGCCTCTTGGCCGCGGCACCAGAGCAGTTGACTTGCCCCTTCCGACCGGCAGATGATGCCCGCGGCGAAGAACGCGGCCAATTGGGAGAACAGGCGACCCAACAGGTCACGCCACCAACCATCCGAGGGTGTGGGGTTCAGATCGCTGCCGTGGAAGGTGATGACCACGGGTACCGGGCTCACGAGTACCGTGAACAGCCCCGTGATGGTCCCATAATGCGCATGCACGATATCAGGTCGGAACATTCGGGCCTGCTGCCGGAAGCGGCGCCGTGCACGCCAAAGGCCGACCATGGAGGTTCGCTCGGTAAGGAAGAAGGTGTCCACCGCCGCGCCGGTCTCCTGTGCGATCCACCTCCCCTGCCGCCGGGCAAAAGGCATCTCGTTCCCGTCACTTCGTCCGGGGATCACCAACATCAGCCGCATTGGACGCGCCCCCTCCTCCACCTTGCGCCGCAATTCGGAACGAACATGTGCGATCTCACGGCGTGTGCGAAATGCGAGATGGCCCAGGCCGGTGACGACCGCCAGACCGGGCCAGGGATCCGCAAGATGAAACAACTGTACGATCAGCAGGGTGATCATGGCCACTAGTAGCGCTATGATGATGTTCACCCCGTTCCGCGGACTGGTGTGGTATGCGTCGAGCACACTGCGCAGGGCCACGAAATAGGCCAGGGCCGGTGCGGCCAGGAAGATCAGCCGACAGGCGGGTAGATAGGGTGCAGCCGCCACATCACCGAGGTAGATGTCCAGAAGCCAGGGAAGTGTGACCTCCACGATCACCAACGCCATCAGGGATACCATCAGGGCCGATCGCTCAAGCCGGGCGATCCGACGTTCCAGCCCCTGGTGATCCCCGGTGCTGATGGAACGGGCGGTCTGCGGGAGGAGAAGGATGCTGATGGGTGCGAAACCGGCCGCGACGATGTTGAGCAGGGTCACACCCAGACCAATGCGTCCGCTCTCCGCCAGTCCCCAATTGTGGGCCGCCCAGAGCACCGGGAAGGTGAACAACGCCGCGTAGGCAAGGTCACCCGGAAGGCGCGGCAGGCCATAACGCAACAAGGCACCACGCTCCGTGCGCGCCACCTGCACCGGCCCGGCCAGCAGTTCGGGCAGCATGAATAGCACGGCGACCCCGCACCAAGCCCCACCCGTGAACAGCAGGATCCCTGGCAGTTCCCACGTGAATGCGAAAGCGAGCAACGGTGTCACAGCGAGCCCGGTGGTCTGAAGGATATTGGCCACCAGCGTACGGTGCGTGCCACGTATGTAACTGTATGCGACCGTATGCAGACAAAGACCGAGGACCATCAGTGCCAAGGGCATCACCAAGGGTTCGAGGTCCGCACTGCCCAGTAGAAGCCGTGAGACCTGCTCCGGGAACGCAACGGCCATGATCACCCCGATCCCGCTGAGCACGATCACGATGCGCAGAGCGGCCAGCAGGTAGAAGCGGCGACGCGGATCCTCCTGGCTCATGGCCACCAGACGAGGCAGCCCCACCGCGAGGCCCAGCATGAGCAGGGGTTGCACGAACGATAGCGTACGGCGAACGAGGATGTACGCGTCGAGGTCCTCACCACCCAAGCCCGCGGCCAACCGGTAGACAAGGAGCGTGGCCACCATCACGGCTCCCTCAGCCGCATAGGTGTGCGCATGGTCGGACCGGAGCATGCGCAGCCAACCTGTCACCGCCGGCTTTCCCGTGCCGCTCATTTCCGGTAGCGATGGACCATTCCGACAAAGGTGGTGCTTTCGGCAGATCGGTCGTGGCGCAATGCCTGATGGCGGGAGACGCTCCGCCCCTGCTGGCATCGGGGCAACGCCTCATGCAGGAAGGAGGTGTCACAAGGGACCGGTCGATATGGCCTTGTTGCCGCTCATCATTATCACGCCCATCGTTGCGGCCGGCTTCGGCTATCTTCGGATCGAACAACGAACCGCACATGGACTTCTTTCAATGGCATTGGTGGGCGGGCGCGGCGATCGTGCTCTTCATCCTGGAGATCTTCGTACCGGGATTCTTCCTCATGTGCCTGGGCATCGGGTGCGTGGGTGCCAGCGTGGCTGCAGGCCTCGGCCTTGGCGTTGGCTTCCAGTTGCTGGCCTTCAGCGTCTTCTCGCTCATCGCCTTCTTCACCATCCGCCCTGTGCTGATGAAGCGCATGTGGAACGCACCGGACGTGAAGACCAACGTGGACGCCCTGATCGGACAGCGTGGTCGTGTGACGCAGGACTTCGACCCCGGGCTGCGCCTTGGCCGGGTCAGCGCTGCAGGCGACGACTGGCGGGCCGAATGCCTCACCGATCGCGTGCTCCACGTTGGCGACCTTGTCGAAGTGGTCCGCGTGGATAGCAATACCCTCATCGTGAAACCCCTCGGAGCCTGAACTCCGGTACAACCCGAAACCCCACCAATCACCATGTCAGCAGGAACCATCATCCTACTCCTTATCGCGATCTTCGTGATCTTCCTCATCGCCAAGGGCGTTCGCATCATACAGCAGAGCGAGGCCATGGTGATCGAGCGCTTCGGTAAGTACCGCACCACGCTCACGGCAGGCTTCAACATCATCATCCCCGTGTTCGACAAGCCGCGCGAGATCATCTATCGCTTCACGCGTGACCTGCCCGACGGCAACAAGTACGTGCAGTTCATCAAGAAGGAACGCATCGACCTGCGCGAGACCGTGTACGATTTCCCCCGCCAGAACGTGATCACGAAGGACAACGTGGGAACGGAGATCAACGCCCTGCTCTACTTCCAGATCATGGACCCGGTGAAGGCCATGTACGAGATCGAGAACCTGCCGCTCGCCATCGAGAAGCTCACGCAGACCACCCTGCGGAACGTGATCGGCGAGCTGGACCTGGACGAGACGCTGACCAGTCGCGATACCATCAATGCCAAATTGCGCAACATCCTGGACGAGGCCAGCAACAAGTGGGGCGTGAAGGTGAACCGCGTGGAACTGCAGGACATCAACCCGCCGCGAGACATCCGTGAGGCGATGGAAAAGCAGATGCGTGCCGAGCGCGACCGTCGGGCGCAGATCATTGATGCGGAAGGCAGCAAGCGGGCGGTGATCCTTTCCGCCGAGGCCACCCAGCAGAAGCAGATCAACGAAGCCGATGGCCAGAAACAAGCGCAGATACTGGAGGCCGAAGGTGATGCACAAGCTCGCATTCGGCGCGCACAGGGCGAAGCAGAAGCCATCCGCCTGGTGACCGAGGCCATCAAAGGGGCCAACGCCGACCCTGCCAACTACCTCATCGCCATGAAATACCTGGACACGCTCCAGGAGATGACCAGCGGCCAGAACAACAAGGTGGTATACATCCCGTACGAAGCCACCGGCGTGCTGAGCAGCGTGGGCGGTATCAAGGATATGTTGGAGGCAGGCCGGAAACTGAACAGCTGATCCGCCTATGAACAAGGTGGAAGCCCTGCCGGAAGGTGGGGCTTCTTCATTCCACTGCCTACCTTCATCCCATGCCCGCCTACAGCACCCTCTCCGAAGCCGTCAACGACCTGCAACGCCGCGGTTACACCGATGACCTCGCCGCCGCGGAGGAATGCCTGATCTGCGACGCACGCGGCATCCATCTGGACCCGGTCGAGTTCGAGATCGATGAGTTCCACCGCTTCGAAGGCATGACCGACCCGGGGGACCAGAGCATCGTTTACGCCATCAGCTCCAAGGACCATGGCATCAAGGGTATCCTGGTGAACGCGTACGGTCCTGATGCCACCAGCTTCACACAAGAGATGGTGCGCAAGTTGGCCACCCATTGAGGCGGGAGCGGTAGAAAGACCTATCTTTGCGCCGCTTGCTTCGGCAGGCACGCCCCGCGCGCCCAGCTCTCGCTCTCGAGCAATAGTCCAGGCGCCTTCCACCAGCGGATCATTGAACGCCGGACCGATCGTAGGGGCACCAGACACATGAACGGGTGTGTCCAGGCGCAATGACCTGGTCGCACCGACTTACAACCCGCGCAGGGGACTTCCTGCGCACACCCGTATGGAACGTACCACGTTCAACGACCTCGGGCTCATCGAGCCCATTCTCAAAGCCCTTCAGGAGGAAGGCTACACCCACCCCACCCCGATCCAGGAACAGGCCATCCCGCACCTCGTCAAGGGGCGCGACCTGCTCGGCGTGGCACAGACCGGCACTGGAAAGACCGCCGCCTTCGCCATCCCCATCCTGCAGGAACTGCACGCCAAGGGACCGCAGGGGGCGAAGAAGAAGATCAAGACCCTCATCCTCACCCCCACGCGCGAACTGGCCATCCAGATCGGTGAGAGTTTCAGTGCCTACGGCCGCAACCTGCAGCTCAAGCACACCGTGATCTTCGGTGGCGTGGGCCAGAAACCCCAGACCGACGCCCTGCACCGCGGGGTGGACACCGTGATCGCCACGCCGGGCCGGCTCTTGGACCTGATGGGCCAGGGCTACATCCACCTCAACGACCTTGAGATCTTCGTACTCGACGAGGCGGACCGGATGCTGGACATGGGCTTCATCCACGATGTGAAGAAGGTGATCGCCAAACTGCCGCAGAAGCGTCAGACGCTCTTCTTCAGCGCCACCATGCCACCGGAGATATCCAAGCTGGCCAACAGCATCCTCACCGAGCCCGTGAGGGTGGAAGTGACCCCCGTGAGCAGCACGGCCGATACCATTGGCCAAAGCATCTACTTCGTGGACCGCACGGACAAGAACAAGTTGCTCCTGCACCTCCTGGAAGGCGACACGATCCGCGAGGCACTGATCTTCACCCGCACCAAGCACGGCGCGAACAAGGTGGCCAAGGTGCTGAACCAGGCCGGACACGCGGCCGAAGCGATCCACGGAAACAAAAGCCAGACCGCGCGCCAGAACGCCCTGAAAGGCTTCAAGGAAGGCAAGCTCCGCGCCTTGGTGGCCACGGACATCGCGGCACGCGGCATCGACATCGATGGGCTCACGCACGTGATCAACTTCGACCTGCCGAACGTACCCGAGACCTATGTACACCGCATCGGCCGCACGGGTCGTGCCGGCGCCAGCGGGAAGGCCCTCTCCTTCTGCGACCACGAGGAGAAGGAATACCTGCGTGACATCACCCGCCTCATCAAGCGCGAGATCCCCTTGGAGACCGAGCACCCGTACGTGATGGTGGGTGGTCCCAAGAAGGCTGAGCCCGAAGTGCGCGAACCGCGCCAGCCGCGCGGGCCGGGTCGGGGTGGCCGTCAGGGACAAGGTTCCCGTCAACCGCAAGGGCAGCAGCGCGCCAACGGCCAGGACGGCCGTCGAAATGACCGCCGCCCGGGACCCCGTCCGGAGCGTACCGGCCAAGCCACCGTGGAAGCTGGCAGCGCTGTGGAGCGCACGACACCGAATGCCGAACAGCGTTCAGGTGGCGCCCCGCGCGCTGGCCGATCCAGGAACGCCAGGCAACGTGGTCGGGGCAACGAGAGCCGCGCACCCCGGGAACAAGGTGCGGAAGGAAAGCGTTCTCCAGCCCCGCGCGAAGGAGGCACGGCACACAACGCGGGATCCCGCCAGGAAGGTGGCCAGCGCCGCAACGACGGTCGTGGTGGTCAGCGTGGTCCGAAGCCCGAACGACGCCTGGACCCGAAGAAGCCGGACTACGCGGCCATGACCAAGGAGCTCTTCGGCGACGATGCCAACGCGAAGCCCAAGAAGGAAGAGCCGAAGAAGAAGGGCCTCTTGGGGCGCTTGTTCGGGAAGTGAGTTCGACCCGCTAAGAACTAAGGGGGTGTCTCGCGCGAGGCACCCCCTTCGCTATCCTACCGGGTTCAAGCCCGCACGGCCACTGGTTCGGCTTCCGCCTCCGTAGGCCTGCCGAATTTGCCGCTGGCACGTAACTCCTCCTGCAACTGGTGGCTCGTCTTGCCCGTGCCATCATGGCGCCAGCCCGGCGGGCCGAAGATGTACATTAGCTTGTTCTTCAAGCCGGGCGCCTGCTTCACATCGCGCCAGATCTCCTGGAACTCGAACAGGTTGTGCGTCACCGGGTTGGTGGTGCCGGGGTCGTGGCTGATACCGAATTTGGGAACGATGCCCTTGATCGGCCGCTGCCAGGTGTTGTAGAGCCGGTCCCAGAAGGTGAAGATGCCGCCGTGGTTCCGGTCCAGGTATTCGGTGTTGCAGCTGTGATGCACCACGTGCACATGGCTGCTGTTGAAGATGTTCTCCCACCAGCCGTAAGACGGCACCAATTGTGAGTGCAGGGTGAACTGGTAGAAGGCGTTGATGATCAAACAGGTGGCGATCATGATCGGCTCGAAGCCCACCAGCGGCATCCACAGCCAGTAGATCGGCTTCACCAGCGTGATGAACCAGCCATTGCGGATGCTGATGGTGAGGTTGTACATCTTGCCACTG
>JAKQEI010000274.1 GCA_029573495.1 Bacteroidota bacterium
CGCGTGACCGCGAAGAAGGACCGGCTCATCGCGCTGAACAAGACCATCACCTGGAAGCCGGAGAGCACCGGCACCGGCCGCTTCGGCAACTGGCTGGAGAACCTGCAGGACTGGAACCTCAGCCGCAGTCGCTACTGGGGCATCCCGCTGCCCATCTGGCGCACCGAGGATGGGAGCGAGGAGCTCTGCATCGGTTCGTTGCAGCAGTTGAAGGAGGAGATTGCCAAGGCCGTGAAGGCCGGCGTGATGGCGGCCGACCCCTACGCTGCCTTCGTGCCCGGCGACATGAGCGATGCCAACTACGACCGCATCGACATCCACCGTCCGTACGTGGACCACATCGTGCTGGTGAGCCCGAGTGGCAAGCCCATGCGCCGCGAGACGGACCTGATCGACGTGTGGTTCGACAGCGGCGCGATGCCTTACGCGCAGTGGCACTACCCCTTCGAGAACGAGGCCACCTTCAAGGAGAAGTTCCCCGCAGCCTTCATCGCAGAAGGAGTGGACCAGACGCGCGGCTGGTTCTACACGCTCCACGCCATCGCCACGCTCACGCAGGATAGCGTGGCCTATAAGACCGTGGTGAGCAATGGCTTGGTGCTCGACAAGGTGGGCCAGAAGATGAGCAAGCGACTGGGCAACGCGGTGGACCCCTTCAAGACGCTGGACCAGTACGGCGCTGATGCCGTGCGGTGGTACATGATCAGCAACGCCTCGCCCTGGGATAACCTGAAGTTCGACGCGGAGGGCATCACCGAGGTGCAACGCAAGTTCTTCCGTGCGCTCTTCAACACCTACAACTTCTTCGCGCTGTACGCCAACATCGATGGCTACGACGGCACCGGCGAGGCGACGCTCACTGAAAGCGATCGCTGGATCCTCTCCCGCTTGAACAGCGTGATGAAGCTCGCCGACGCGAACTATGCTGACTACGAGCCCACAATCGCCGCGCGCGCCATCCAGGACTTCGTGGTGGAGGACTTGAGCAACTGGTACGTGCGCCTCAACCGCCGCCGTTTCTGGAAAGGAGAGATGGGCGCCGACAAGAACGCCGCGTTCCAGACGCTCCACCGTTGCCTGGAAGTGATCGCGATGCTGAGTGCGCCGATCGCACCGTTCTTCAGTGACCGGCTCTACCGTGATCTCACAGGAACAAGCGTCCACCTGAGCGATTGGCCGAAGCTCGACGAGCAAGCCATCGACCTGGAACTCGAGCAACGCACCGCGCTCGCACAGAAGTTGACATCGCTCGTCCTGAGCATCCGCAAGAAGGAAGGCCACCGCGTGCGCCAGCCCTTGCAGAAGATGATGGTGCCGGTGACGGACGCCACCATGCGCGACCGCCTCGAAGCCATCCGCGACCTCGTAATGAGCGAAGTGAACGTGAAGGAGCTGGTGATCCTCGACGCGAGCGAGAGCAAGCTCACCAAGAAGATCAAGCCCGACTTCAAGAAGCTCGGCGCGCGGATGGGCAAGTTGATGAAAAGTGTGGCCGCTGCGGTGAACGGATTCTCCCAGGCCGAGATCGCAGAGCTCGAGGCGAACGGTTCGATGAAACTGACCGTGGACGGCAATGAGGTGGAACTTCTGCGCGACGATGTGGAGATCACCGCCGAGAACGTGCCCGGTCTGAGCGTGGCCAGCGACGGGTCGCTGACCGTGGCTTTGGATATCACCTTGACCGATGAGTTGCTCCAGGAGGGCATCGCTCGTGAGTTGGTGAGCCGGATCCAGACCCTGCGTAAGGAGACGGGCTTGGAGGTGACCGACCGGATCGACCTGCGGATCCTGCGGAATGGGGACGGTCGGTTCGAGCAGGCCGTGCGCACGCATGCCGGGCATATCCTGGCGGAAACACTTGCCATAACGCCTGAGGACCAGGTTCTTGTGGATGTGCTACCCAACGGTGGAGCTGGCTCGTATGAGGTCGAACTGGACGAGCATTTGACCACCGCGCTCAGCTTGGTCCGCTCGGCCGATTGACCCGGCAAGGCGCCTATATTTGCGGACATTTTTCAAAACCGGGAAGTCATGGCCAAGAAACCAGCGAAAAAGGCCGCGAAGCCAGTGAAGGCCGCGCCGAAGAAAGCAGCGAAGCCTGCCGCCAAGAAGGTGGTGAAGGCTGCGCCGAAGAAAGCCGCCAAGGCCCCGGTGAAGAAGAGCGTCAAGTCGGCTCCAGCGAAAAAGGTCGCGGCGAAGAAGCCCGTGGCCAAGAAGACTGCGGCCAAGCCCGTAGCCAAGAAAGCCGCAAAACCCGCCAAGGCAGCACCCAAGAAAGTAGCTGCCAAGCCGGTGGCCAAGAAGGCTGCTCCAAAGGCCGAGCCCAAGAAGGCTGCGCCCGTCAAAAAGGCGGCTCCGGTGAAGGCTGCGACACCGAAGGAGAAGGCACCCGTGAAGAACACCAAACCGGCCCCAGCGCCGAAGCCCGTGAAGAAGGAAACGAAGTTGGAGGAGAAGGCCGCCAAGGAGCCCAAGTCGACGAAGCCACTGGTCACCCAGGTGTTGACCCCGAACCGCCCCATGGCCGCACCCGTTGTGAAGAAGCAGGTGAGCACGTTGGAAAGCGCTGACAAGGTCCGTTACAGCGATGATGAGCTCGCCGAATTCCGCGACCTGATCAACAAGAAGCTGGATGAGGCACGCAAGGATTACGACCTGCTGAAGCAGACACTGGCCAACACCGACAACAACGGTACGGACGACACGAGCCCCTCGTTCAAGATGATCGAGGACGGCAGTGAGACACTGAGCCGTGAGGAGACCGCGCAACTCGCCAGCCGCCAGGAGAAGTTCATCAAGCACCTGGAGGACGCCCTGCTGCGCATCCGCAACAAGACCTACGGCATCTGCCGCGTCACCGGCCGTCTCATCAGCAAGGAGCGCCTGCGTCTCGTGCCGCACGCCACGCTGAGCATCGAGGCCAAGCAACAGATGGGCAACTGAGCGCTTTCTGCGCGCGACCAGGATACCGTCGCTGACGACGGTCACTGGTCGCTCCCGATCCACGCATGAAGAAAGCCCTGCTCATCATCCTGCTCGTGCTGCTGGCCGACCAGGCGCTGAAGGTGTGGGTGAAGCTGAACTTCTTCTACGACAGTTCGATCTCCATCTTGGGCGACAAGGGCTATCTGCACTTCATCGAGAACCGGGGCATGGCTTTCGGCATGGAGTTCGGCGGGCCCTGGGGTAAGTTGCTGCTGACCTTGTTCCGGATCGCCGCGGTCAGCGCGATCGGATACAGCCTCTACAAGATGGTGAAGCGCAGGGCGAGCGGCTTGCTCGTGGTGAGCGTATCCCTGATCCTCGCCGGCGCACTGGGCAACATCATCGACAGCACCTTCTACGGTGTCCTGTTCAGTGCGAGCACGCCCTTCAAGAAGGCCGTACTATTCCCACCGGATGGTGGCTACGCGCCCCTGCTTTATGGTGCGGTGGTGGACATGTTCTACTTCCCCTTGATCGATGGGCGCCTGCCGGAGTGGTTACCGCTATGGGGAGGGGAGCACTTCGTCTTCTTCCGACCGGTCTTCAACATCGCCGATGCGGCCATTACCATCGGCATCGGTCTCTTCGTGGTCGCACAGCGCAAGACCAGCCAGGCCGAGCAAGCCGAGCCGGACGGCACGCGACCGACCGAGGCGACTCCCCCGACCTCAGGCGAAAGCGGCACGCTTACCCAGCAGTCCTTGTCGTAGCAAGGTCTCGGCGATCTGTACCGCATTGGTGGCCGCACCCTTGCGCAGGTTGTCGGCCACGATCCAAAGGTTCAACGTGCGGGGTTGGGTCTCATCGCGCCGCAGCCGGCCCACGAAGACCTCGTCACGGCCGTCCGCAATAAGGGGCATGGGATAGGCATCCTTCTCCGGCTCGTCAAGCAGGTGGATACCGGGTGCATTCCGCAGCAGTTCGCGCACGGCATCAAGGTCGAACTCGCGCGCGAACTCCACGTTCACCGCTTCGCTGTGCCCACCGGTCACCGGCACACGCACAGCGGTGGCGGTCACACGGATGGCGGGATCGAGGATCTTCCTGGTCTCGTTCACCAATTTCATCTCCTCCTTCGTATAGCCGTTGTCGGTGAACACATCACAGCGCGGGATCACGTTACGGTCGATCGGATAGGGATAAGCCATGTCGCCCTTGACCCCCTTCCGTTCATTCTCGAGCTGGCTCACCGCCTTCATGCCGGTGCCGGTCACGCTCTGGTAGGTGGATACGATCACGCGCTCCACGGTGTACGCCTTATGCAGTGGGGCGAGCGCCAGGACAAGTTGGATGGTGCTGCAGTTCGGGTTGGCGATGATGCGATCCTCCGGACCCAGCACATCCGCATTGATCTCCGGCACCACGAGCTTCTTGTCCGCGTGCATGCGCCAGGCGCTGCTGTTGTCGATCACCGTGCAGTCCACCTCCGCGAAACGAGGGGCCCATTCCAGTGAAGCAGCTCCGCCGGCACTGAAGAGGGCCAGATCCGGACGTTGGGCGATCGCGGCTTGCAAGCCCATCACCGGAACCTCGTGTTCGCGGAAACGGACGGTCCGTCCGCGTCCTTCGCTGGCGACCGGCAACAGCTCATCCACCGGGAACCCACGTTCCTCCAGCACCTTCAGCATGACCGCACCGACCATGCCGGTGGCTCCTACGACTGCGACTCTCATGGCCCAACGAACCGCGATCCAGCGGGTACGCGAAAGTAGCCTTAGCTTTCGGCTTCCACGATGATGCGCCATCTGCTCCTTGCGCTCTGCGCCCTACCGCACCTCGCTCCAGCACAGGTATCCGACGACTTCAGTGATGGCGACTTCACCAACGCGCCTGCCTGGGTCGGGAGCACCGCCCTGTTCACGATCGCGGACGATGGTGGCGACCTGCGTTTGCGAAGCAACAGTCCGGGTGAGGCGACCTACTACCTCAGCACGCCGAACACCCTGGTGGATCAGGCCCAGTGGGAGTGGTTCATGGACCTGCGCTTTGCGACAAGCGGTGTGAACTACGTGGATGTATTCCTCATGAGCGACATCGCGGACCTGACAGGGTCCGCGAACGGCTACTTCCTGCGATGCGGGGGCACGGCGGATCGGTTCGAACTCTTCAGCAGTGAGGACGGCACCGGCTTCAGCACCGGTCTGGTCAGCGCGGATGGGGTGATCAACAGCAGCAGCTCCAACCCTTTCCGGGTGAAGGTGACCCGCAGTTCAGCCGGTCTGTTCACTCTTTTCCTGGACGATGGCAACACGGGTACTTACGTGACCGCTGGAAGTGCAACGGACCTTACGCACACCGCGTCCGCACATGTCGGGATCAAGGTCGTCCAAAGCACGGCCGCCAGCGCGGTCAACAATCACTGGTTCGATGACATTACGGTCGGTCCGATCCCGGTGGACGCCACTCCGCCGACGGTGCAAAGTGTGACGGCGATCAGCACCACGCTGGTCGACGTATTGTTCAGCGAAGCGGTGGATATATCGACTGCACAAACCGCGGGTAACTATGACATCCAACCCTTCAACGGCGCGACCAACGCCGTGGTGGACGGCTCGGACCCTGCGCTCGTGCACCTCACCACGGCATCACCCTTGGTCAATGGGAACAGCTACGACCTCTTCGTGAACGGGATCCAGGACCTCGCGGGCAATACGATCCAGGCGACCGGTCCATATCCCTTCTCGTACACGGAAGTCGCGGAGCCGGAGCCTGGCGATGTGGTGATCAACGAGATCATGGCCGACCCGACACCGGTGGTCCAGTTGCCGGACGCGGAGTTCATCGAACTCTTCAACACCACGACGGATAAGTTCCTCGACCTCGCCGGTTGGACCTTCAGCGATGGCGGGACACCTGTGACCTTCCCGGCGTACGTGCTTGGACCGGGAGAATACGTCCTTGTCGTGTCGACCACGACCTCGCCGCTCTTCACGACCGTTCCCAACAAGGTGGCACTGCCCAGCCTGCCCGCCCTGAACAACGGCGGCGATCCGCTCGACCTGCGCGATGATGGCGGTATACCGATCGATGCGGTGACCTATGACCTGAGCTGGTACGGCGACGACACGAAGGACGACGGTGGGTGGACCTTGGAGCGCATCAACCCCTTCGCACCGTGCAGCGATATGACGAATTGGACCGCATCCAACGACGAGCGAGGTGGAACTCCGGGAAGTGTGAACTCGGTCTTCGACGACACCCCGGACACGCAGGCGCCGACCATGCTCGCCGTGCAGGTGACCACGGCCACGGAGATCGTACTGCTCTTTGATGAGCGGCTTGATGCGGCCAGCGTGGCCACGGCGAACTACCTGATCGAACCGACGGTCGGCATCGGTTCCGTGCAACTCGATGTGTCCGGAGACCGGATCAGGATCATGCTCAGTAGCGCGCTGGTTGAAGGGGTCGACCAGACCATCGTGGTGGAGAACATCGCCGATTGCGCTGGCAACGTGGCCGCGCTGAACGGCCCGATCGCCTTCACGCTGGTGATCCCCAGTTCGCCGGAGCCCGGCGATGTGGTGATCAATGAGATCATGTGCGACCCTTCACCGGTGGTTCAACTGCCGGACGCGGAATACCTGGAGGTGCTGAACACGACGACGGACAAGTACTTCGACCTCACGGATTGGCAGTTGCTGACGGCCAGTTCCCAGGCGGAGCTGCCTTCGATCCTCCTTGGCCCTGGAGAAGTAGCCGTCTTCGTGAACAACAGCCAGCTTCCGCTCTTCTCGGGGGCCCCGAACGTGGCCGGGTGGACCTTGAGCAATACCGCCCTGCTGAACGGTGGAACGAGCCTCACCCTGCAAGCGCCTGGAAGTGTGACGATCGATGCGGTGACATACAGCAGCAGCTGGTACGGCGACGAAAGCAAGGCCGATGGGGGCTGGTCACTGGAGCGGAGGAACCCCTTCCTGCCCTGCAGCGATGCCCGGAACTGGAGCGCTTCGAATGACGAGCGCGGCGGCTCGCCTGGTGCGCAGAACAGCGTGTTCACCGATGTGCCGGACTTGCAGGGTCCAACGCTGAACAGCGTGCAAGTGGCAGGACCCACGGAGGTGGTCCTGGTCCTCAACGAAGGGCTGGATCCCACCACGATCGGCGAAGCATCGTACGTCTTCAGCCCCGGCCTTGACATCCTGGCCGTAGTGCCCAGCGGTGCGACCAACGATCGCGTGCGCCTCGTGCTCTCGAGTACGCTCGAACTCGGCATCATCTACACCATCACCGTCTCCGGCATCGCAGACTGCAGTGGAAATCCCATGGCGACCGGTAGCGCATCCTTCGCACTGCCGGAGGACGTGGGACCCTTCGACATCGTCATCAACGAAGTCCTGTACGATCCCGTCGGCACGGGCAGCGACTTCGTGGAACTCTACAACCGCAGCTCCAAAGTGCTGAGCCTGGCGGGTCTTCAGCTGGCCAATGAGAGCAGTGATGCGATCGCGAATTTCCGGCTCATCACATCGGACCCTGTGATCATGCTGCCGGGCAGCTACATCGTCCTGGCCACGAACGCTACGGATATCGTCACACGTTACCCGCAGACCCATGCGGACCGGCTGTTACAGATGAGTTTGCCGAGCTACAGCAACGGCGAAGGCACCGTGGTACTGGCCGATGCGGAGAACAACACCATCGACCTGTTCCGCTATTCGGATGACCTGCACTTCACGCTCCTGAACACCACGGAGGGTACCAGTCTCGAACGCGTGGACCCGGACCGTCCGACGCTGGAGAACACGAACTGGCACAGCGCCGCGCAGGACATCGGCCAGGCCACACCGGGCTACCAGAACTCCCAGTACGCACCGGCCCCGGCGCCAACGGGCGAGCTGAGCATCGACCCGGCGATCTTCAGTCCGGACAACGATGGCTACCAGGACCTGCTCACCATCGCCTACCGCTTCGACCAGCCGGGCTTCGTGGCCACCTTGAAAGTATATGACGTGGCAGGCCGGGAAGTACGCATCTTGTGGAACAACGAGCTGCTGGGTACCACTGGTGCCATCTCCTGGGACGGCATCATGGACAGCGGCTCCAAGGCCCGAATGGGCGCCTACATCGTCATGCTGGAAGCATACGATGTGACCGGCAACGTGGAGAAGTTCAGGAAGACGGTGACCCTGGCCCACCGGTTGGATTGACGGTTCTTGGTCCTTCGGGTCGCCCACCCCGGCTCCTTGCACCTGACCACTCCCCTATTCACCCGATGTTGGCAATCTCCGCTTCCTCGGAGCCCCTCCGGCTGATGGATTCCCCAACTTCGCACCGCAATGACGGACCAATTGACCAGGAGCCAGGAGCTCATCGCCCGCCGCAAGGCCGCTGTGCCGAACGGCGTGGGCATGTTCAACTACGCCACGGCCGCGAAGGCCAGCGGTGCCACGATCACCGATGAGGACGGACGCGAGCTGATCGACTTCGCCGGGGGCATTGGCGTGGTGAACGCTGGACACTGCCCACCACCGGTGGTGAAAGCGATCCAGGAGCAGGCGGAGAAGTTCCTGCACGTGAGCTTCAACGTGGCCAGCTACGAGCCATACGTCGCGCTGTGCGAGAAGCTGAACGCGCTGTTGCCGCATGGCGGTCCCACGAAGACCCTGCTCGTGAGCACGGGTGCCGAGGCAGTGGAGAACGCGATCAAGATCGCGCGTCAGGCCACCAAGCGCAGCGGGGTGCTCTGCTTCACCGATGCCTTCCACGGGCGCACCATGATGGCGATGACGCTCACCAGCAAGGTGGGCTACAAGCCCGATTGCGGGCCCTTCGCTCCGGAGGTCTACCGCACGCAATACCCGAACTACTTCCATTACGGAGCCGGCCGCAGCGAAGCCGAATTCGCACACGCCGAACTGCAACGTCTGGAGGAACTCTCGCACAACCTCGTCGATCCCAAGAGCCTGGCTTGCGTGATCATCGAGCTGGTACAGGGCGAAGGCGGCTTCAACGTGGCACCGAAGGCATACGTGGAGGGCCTGCGCTCCTGGTGCGACCAGCACGGCATCCTCTTGATCTTCGATGAGATCCAGGCGGGCTTCGGACGTACGGGTGCCTGGAGCGCTTACGACCACTTCGGCGTAACGCCCGACCTGAGCACCTGGGCCAAGAGCCTGGGCAGCGGCCTGCCGATCGCGGCGGTGATGGGCAAGGCCGGGATCATGGACAAGGCCGGTCCGAGCAGCATCGGCGGCACCTACATCGGCAGTCCGGTGAGCTGTGCGGCGGCACTGGCGACGCTCAAGTACATGGAGGAGATCGACATCAATGCGAAGGGCAGGCATGTGGGTGGGATCATCCGCGCCCGATTCGAGCAGATGAAGGCGAAGCACGACTGCATCGGTGATGTACGCGGCCTGGGTGCCATGATGGCGATGGAGTTCAACGTGAAGCGCGACCCGAACAAGCCGGACGCCGACACCTGCACCAAATTGATGAACGCCTGTGCCGCAAGGGACCTGGTGGTGATCACCGCTGGCACGGACAAGAACGTGATCCGTGTGCTGAGCCCGCTCGTGATCAGCGATGAGCTGTTGCACAAGGGGCTGGACATCATGGAAGAGGAGTTGGAGAAGATCTGCGCGTAGGGGTTCACCACAGAGGCACAGAGACACAGAGAACCCATTATTGAAAGCCTGGAGAACACAGAGCGGGCGGATGCCGAGGAGAGCAGACCATGACCATTGTATTCCTCCGTACCTCCGTGTCTCTGTGGTGAAACGCATTCCATGAAACCATTCTCGATCGCCGGGGTCCAGATGCGGGTGAGCGCTTCCGCGCCGAACGTGGACGCCATGTTGCTGAAGCTGGACATCCTGATGAACCTGTACCCCTGGGTGGACATGGTGCTCTTCAGCGAGCTCTGCGCCTATGGTCCGCTGATCACGCATGCGAAACCGGTGCCGGGCGAATTCGAGCAGAAGATGTGCGCCGCAGCAGCCAAGCATGGCATCTGGCTGCTGCCGGGTAGCGTATTCGAGCAAAAGGATGGCAGGATCTACAACACCGCCTCGGTGATCGATCCCGAAGGCAGCGTGGTGACGCGCTACCGCAAGATGTTCCCCTTCTACCCCTATGAAGTGGGCGTGACCGGGGGCGATGCGTTCTGCGTCTTCGACATCCCCGATGTGGGGCGCTTTGGTGTGAGCATCTGCTACGACATGTGGTTCCCCGAGACCACCCGCACACTGGCCGTGATGGGCGCGGAGGTGATCCTGCACCCCACGCTCACAGGGACGATCGACCGGGAGATCGAGCTGAGCATCGCACGTGCCAGCGCCGCCACCAACCAGTGCTACTTCTTCGACATCAACGGGCTGGATGCCGGTGGCAGTGGGCGCAGCATCGTATGTGGTCCGGAGGGGCGGGTGATCTACCAGGCGGACAACAATGAGGAGTTCATCCCCATCGAGATCAACCTGACCAAGGTGCGTCGCAGCCGCGAACTGGGTTTGCTACGCCTGGGCCAGCCATTGAAGAGCTTCCGCGACCGACCCGTCGACTTCACCGTATACACACCCGGGTTGAAGCATGAACACCTCGAAAGCCTCGGCCCCTTGATCAAGCCGAAGCGCGTGCAGGAATTGGGCGAGTTGCAGGTGAAGGACGAAACCCGCACGCACGAAGTGCCCAAGCATATGGTGAGTTCCTTGCGTCCCCTGAACGAGAACCCGGAATGACCGATCAGCGCTGATACTTACCTTCAGACCATGGGCGCCTCCTCCTCCTTCAAGCAGCATCCGAAGCTCACCGATTATGTGAACTGGTTCGAGATCCCGGCCTACGACCTGGTGCGTGCAGCCGCGTTCTACAACACCATCTACAACATCAGCATGGAGGTGGTACGCAACGGCGAGTTCGTCATGGCCTACTTCCCGGCCGAGCACGGCGTGGGAGGCGCGCTCATCCAAGGCCCCGGTTGTTACCCCAATGATAGCGGGGTGCTCATCTACTTGAACGCCGGCGGCGACATGGATAGCATCCTCGCGCGCATCGAGGGTGCCGGTGGTCGCATCATCATGCCGCGCACCCTCATCGGAGACCAGGCCGGTCATTTCGCACTCTTTATCGATAGTGAAGGGAACCGACTGGCCTTGCACGAAGGGTCGGCCAAGCGGGCGGCGGCAGCACCGAAGCCGGTCAGGAATGCAGCCGTGAAGAAGGCACCAGGGAAGAAAGCGGTGAAGAAGGCGGCGGCGAAGAAGCGGAGCTGAGTCTTCGACGCCCGAACACCCCACCCGTGTGGTGGGCTGTTGTCCCGTTTCCCCAACCCCTATCCCATTCCCGTGCGGTCCATTACCGCAACATTCCTCTTGGGAGCCTTGTCCCGCTCGGTATCCATGAGCCAACGTGATGTTGGAAGAGGATCCGGCACAGGCCATGCACTCCGAGGGCATCTCTGCTATCATGAAACACTCCCAACGCATCCACACCAGCTCTCTCGACCCCCGGGCAGCACTAGCCGGACCCGTATCTGGAGCTTGGAACACACGTCGAAAGACGTGGATGAGCTACCAACGCACCATCGATGAATGGCGACGCCAACGGGATCGCCTGGCCCTGCGCATGGACTTGGGGTTGTTCGCCGTCTGTGCCGGGGTGTCCGCGCTGTTCGTTCTAGCCGTGTACTAAGCGGTACCGGATCCCTTCCTGCCGGACGTAACTATTGTTCTCTTGACGCGCATGATCCGAGCTCGGTCCTTTGCCGGAAACACGAGCGATGCGTCCACTATACACCCTTCTTGTCCTCCTGCTGACCAACCACGCCTGGAGCCAGGCCACGTGGGAACAGATGACCAACGCACCAGCCGCAGGTCGTTACTGGGCCGCGGCCACCGGCAACAGCACGCACGGTTACGCGGGCGCCGGTCGCCTGCAATTCTCGGGTACCAACAACACGGTGGCGGACATGTATGCCTACGACGCAGCCGCTGATAGTTGGAGCGCCATACCCGACTATCCCGCCGGTGTGCGTGAAGGCATGGACGGCTTCACGATCGGCGAGCGCATCTTCCTCGCCTTCGGCTCCCCCTTCATCCAGTTCACGCGAACGGTGTATGAATAACTGCCCGCCACCAACACCTGGACCCAGCACCCGGATGTTCCCGGGATCGGTTTCGCCTACTCGCATGGCTTCGTGATCGGCGACACCTATTACATCGGACCGGAGAACGGGACCAACAACGTTTACGCCTTCAACGGAACGACGAACACCTGGAGCATGGTGGCGCCTTTCCCTGGTGAAGATCGCCGCGCGCAATGCGCCTTCGCCGCCAATGGCAAGGGCGACATCGGCATGGGAGCCGGTGTGTTCGGTGGTGTCTATGGCGATTGGTGGGAATACGATCCCACGGCAGATGCATGGACGGCGGTGGCGGACATCTTCCCCCTGGCCGATCAGGCCAGCGCAACGGCGGTGGGCAACGTGGGTTTCGTGTACAACACAGGCGGCAGCGGTGGTGGTGGCCGTCAGCTCTTCCGCTACGATGCCGTCGCCGATACCTGGATCCAAGATGCGCAATTGCCCACGGACCGCATCGCGAACGGAAGCTGCTTCTCCATCGGCGATCACGGCTACCTCGTCTTCGGCCAGAAGACCATGTCCGGCGGTAACATCTCGTCCAACGAGCTCTGGCGCTTCACCCCCGGAACCACCGGCATAGCTGATGAACAAGCGTGGCAGGGCGTACAGGTCTTCGGAGACAACGCTGGTAGCGTCCAGGTCAACATCACTGATGACCAATACGGCACGTTCCGGCTCGAGTTGATGGACATGCATGGTCGGTCGATCGCCAGCCACAGCATCAATGGCGCCGGTCGTGTCGTGCTTGGTGACGCGCTGGCCGCAGGCATCTACCTGTTGCGGCTGCAGCAGAACGGAGCCGTGCGCACACGCAAGGTCATCGTGGGGCGATAGCACCACAGCCTTGCCACACTATGGCACTCCAAGCCCCTGTGGGAACGCTGCCTCTTCGTGAGATGCGCACCGGTACAATGCTTGCGGTCCCTTCCGCATCATGACGTATACGAACACCGTCCTCCCCTTCTTCCTATTCACCCTGTTCATTGGCACCTCGAACGCTCAGGACGTTGAACTCCACACCGGCTGCGATTGTCCCACCATCAGGCTGGACGATGCCTATTGCGTCTCCAACGCCGTCTTCGAAGGCACCGCGCTCAGCAACGACACCATCTATGCGTCGGGCGACATCAAGCCCGTGGCCCGCGACGTCGTTCAGCACACCAGCACCCGCTTCCAAGTGACCCGCTCCATCAAGGGCGGATCCAGCGGAACGACCATTGTGCGAAGCACCGTGGGCACGGACGATTGTGGCTTCCACTTCATCCCGGGCAAGCGCTACCTCGTCTTCGCCACCTTGGAGGATGGCGCCCTGCATACCGATCGCTGTGACGCCACGCGCAGTTTGGAGGGTATCACCGCTGCTTTCCGGGACAGCCTGGCCTTCGTGGAGGCCGGCCATCGCTGGGAGGGAAGCGTGCCTTTGGATGGGCCGTGCAAGTAAGCGTGCAATAAGGATGGGGGAAGTAACGAGGTCGTTCCGAATCGGCGGAATTTGCGCATGGTCCTTGTTGAACGCGTTGAACACGAACCTGTATGCGCAGGCGTGCGGGGGTCCACCATCCCCCCGGAACTACGCGGATCAGGACCAGGGGCGGATGGGGAGTTCTTGACTGAGATAGCCTGGGTCGGTCGGCCACGAATTCCGATCACACCCCGCCAAAGGGGCTATCATGAATGAACTGTTCCCGCTGTTCCACTGAGGTATCAGTCTCGGGTCCACCTTCCAGGTCTACAAAGCCGGGCTCGGGTCGGATGTCCGCTTGAAAGACCATGTTCAAAGCAGGTCCCGGACTCTCGCCATCAGCCACGGTGCGATGGTCGTAACGATCGGTACCAGCAACCAGATGCGGCCCTGCACGATGTTGTAGTCGAACAACAATTCGCTCCACGGCTTCTTGAAGAGGAAATGCCCGACGCCGAATTCGAAGGCGAGCGTCATGGCGAGCCAGAGCAGGCCGATGATCCAGGCTTGCTTCGTATCTGACGGACCCAGCCAACGGATGCCGAACCAGGTGGCTCCGAGGATTAGCGCGCACAGCAGCACCGTGCTGATGGCGAGCCCGGCGGTGAGGCCCGTGTGCGGGATGATGAACGTGATGCGTACCGTGCCGTTGCCGATGGCCAGCACCATGAGCACGAACCAGAAGAGGAGGGCTTTCCACCACATGGCCCTGATATCACAGCAACATCATCGGGCTTCCCAAGGCCCGCCGCGCGTCACATTCACGAATGCACTTCCATCGAAGCGGAACAGTCCGCCGCTTAACCCGAACCACTTCGTGCCATGCCGGTCCTCCACGAATGCCTGGATGGCGAAGTTCTGCGCACGGTCCGGCCGGTCGGTTTTGTCGAACAGGGTGAAGCCCGAACCGTCGAAGCGATAGGCGCCCACACCGACCGCAGCGACCCAAATGCTCCCGGCACGATCCACGCACACGTAGTACACATCGCCCGCGCTAAGGCCTTTCACGTCGGGGAACTGCGTGAACGTCTTGCCATCGTAACGGGCCACGCCACCTTCCTTGATCGGTGGAAAGTCGGAGGTGATGGACCCGAACCACAGGCTACCGGCTGCATCCTCCACAATGCTCGCCACGTTGTTGCTGCAGAGGCAGTCCTCCTTGGTGAAATGGGTGAACGACCGCCCGTCGTACCGGGACGCGCCAAAGCCATCGCGCCCGAACCAGATGTTACCCCGGCTGTCCTCGATGATCGCCCACACCTTGCCGGCCACCCACTTGTGTGACGGTTCCTTGATCGCCGGGGTGGGAATGGGAAGGGCTGGAAACGTGTGCCATCGAAGCGGAAGGCACCATCGTTGGTGCCGGCCCACAAGGTCCCGTTGCGGTCCACAAGCAGAACGCAGCCCGCCCCGTGCAAGCCTTCCGGGGTCTTGAACGCCGTGAATGTCTTGCCGTCGAAGCGTGTGGCGCCATCGTGCGATCCGATCCAGATGTGGCCTTGCTGATCCTCCACGATGCTGCAGGACACCATGTCGGCGAGGCCATCCTCCGTGGTGAAGTAGCGGAGGCGCTCTCCCGGAGCGACCGCTGGGTCGGCGCTGTAGCGGACCACACCATCGCCCACTGTGCCGAACCAGAGGTTGCCCTGGCTGTCCTCGAATGCCGCAACGATGTAGTCGGAGATCTGTGTGGTGTCCATGAGCACTTCCTGTCCCGCCGATACTGCAACGACCGCATCACCCGCTGTGGATGCCGGGACCTGCGCGTCGCAGGAGGCCATGAACACCAGCGACGAAAGGAGTGATGGTGCGAGGAAGGAGCCGCTGGGGTGCATGTGTGCTTGGATGTTCGAACAAGGTAGTGGCGCAGATCGGTCCACACTGACAGCTGGAGCACAAGGTTCGTTAAGAGGAGAACCTCGAGCCTGCTGTGAATCCGCTATACAGTGCGGGGGATGGTACACCGTTACACACCATCAACCCCACGAATGGACTGCCGCACAACGAACGAGCCCAACGGACGATCGCTGCGGTGTTGAATATAGTGCGGTAGAGGCCAAGAGTCATGGACTCGCAGCAGCGGAGGGAGTCTAAGTCCCGCGCTGTAGCTTGAATCCGCGATCCTTCAAGAAGTCTGCTATGCCGATTGTGCGCGCACCATATTTCGCTGCCACTTGCGGTAGCTTGTTGGAGACTGTCGTCTTCTCCTTAGTGACAATGATGAAACCTTCGACCGCAGCGTTGCCGATCAGGAAAGGGTCAGCCTCATCGCGCTCTCCGATCAATTTGCCAGGCTTCAGAAATCCGGACCGCACGTTTTCATTGATGACCCGCTGCGACAAGATCATCGCTTTCTCCCCTGTTTCCCAGAAGCAGTATTTGCGCTGCTTCTTCAACCAGGACTTCAAGAACCCCCGGTCGCCTTTGTAGCTATCCACTACCTCGTCGTACACGAAGTCGATGACTTTGAAGCGGCCTGCGAGGGAAAGCCAAGCCAGGTCCTGCCAAAGCGCATCGAAGACGGATAGGTCGCTGTAGTATCGCTCAAGGGTCACCAACGCATCACTGTCGAACGCATAGATGGCCTCGTCCTCTTCGAACAAGTTCATCATGCTACCAGTGGTGTCCGGGGAAAGTTGAGAACAGGTCATGACCTTGTCAGGAAGGCTTGATCTCAGGGTACGCGGCTTGATGATGTTGAAGGTAAGCCCCCTATTGGCTCAGGGGGATATGAAGAGGGGTAGTTGAGGGTCGTTCTCGGGAGGTCGATAGTGCAGCAGCGCCCTGTCGGGATCACGCA
>JAKQEI010000011.1 GCA_029573495.1 Bacteroidota bacterium
CCCGTGATACAGTGCGCCCGTGGACACGCACGCCCAACTCGAACTGCCTCAGTGGCTCGCACCCGAGCCCCTGCCGTACTATCACCCCACGGTCCTGCAGGCCAAGGCCACGATCAGGGAGAACCAGAGAGCCATCGAGCAGGTGACCTTCGAGTCGCTGTTCGACGATGTGCTCGACCTGGTGCGCGAGGGGCGTATGCTCGTGAACCAGATGTTCGAGAACGACCCCAGGGCACCGAGCTATGCGCGGTTCATCTCGTGGGTGTATCGGGACGAGGGCAGGCGAGCCCGGTACGAGGAGGCGCAGCAGGTGGGCGCTGAGGTCATCAAGCAGGACATGCTCACGATCGCCGACGCTGACGACTCGCTGGAGGACGTGAACCGTTCGACCCTGCGCATCAACACTCGGAAGTGGATGCTCTCGGTCATGGATAAGAAGCGGTTCGGGGACACCAAGCAGATCGACCAGACCGTGACCATCAACCTGGGAGACGCGATGCGCGAGGCGCAGGAGCGGCTGGACAGGGCGAGGACAGTGGACGTGCCAGTGAGGAGGATAGAGTGAACATTGGACCTCTGGGTATTTGGAATCGCATGCATTCCAACGGCACACCGATCAGTAGTATCAGTGTCGCCTCGCTGCACTGGCCGTGGTCGCTGACTTGGAGATGGACGGTCACAAAGGGTGACTGGTATCGACCACCTGGTAATCAGGGTTTCAGTTTCATGCGGACACACCGAGGGCGAGGGTTTAACTTCCACGCCTGCTTTAATAGTCGATGGACGGGCCACTGGTCGATCCAGACCCAGCCTAACATGCGCATGTAACCATGGCAGCACCCCGTAACTCGTCCCCCCTCGTAGGGGAGCAGGACCTCATCACCACGCTGCTGGGGTTCCGCTACGACCCCGAGGGGTTCGTCCGGTATGCGTTCCCATGGGGCGTGAAGGGTACGCCACTGGAGAGGGTTGAGGGTCCGAGGACCTGGCAGATCGACGAGTTCAAGAGGATCAGCGACCACCTGCAGACGGACATCGAGAAGGCACGCATCGGGCTACCCGGCTCGCCGCTGTACCTGGCCATCTCCTCGGGTCGGGGGATCGGCAAGAGCGCCTGGCTCTCGATGCTCGATATGTGGGTCGCCTCGTGTTGGATCGGCTCGACAACCATCGTGACCGCCAACACCGAGACGCAGCTGCGCTCCAGGACCATGGCCGAGCTTGGTAAATGGCAAGTCATGGCCATCAACCGGCACTGGTTCGAGAAGTCGTCGATGAGCATGCGTCCGGCGAAGTGGTTCGTTGAACTGGTCGAGCAGCAACTCAAGATGGACACGCAGTACTACTACGTGGACGCCCAATCGTGGTCAGCCGAGAACCCGGATGCGTTTGCC
>JAKQEI010000022.1 GCA_029573495.1 Bacteroidota bacterium
TGGGGCATGTGGATCAGCTTGCTGGGCGCGGTGGTGAACCTGATCCTGAACCCGCCGTTGATCTTCGGGGCCGGGGAGATGGTGGGCCTGGGGATCGTGGGCAGCGCATGGGCCAGCCTGATCGCGCAGGGGGTGATGTTCGCCGTGGCGGTGTGGATCATGTGGCGCAGGACACCGTTCCCGATCTTCCCTGTGGAATGGCGCCATCCGGAACTGCTCGGCTTGTGGTTGCTCAGCGGCAACCTGTTCGCACGCACCCTCGCCTTGAACCTGTGCTACTACCTCGGCAATCGTTTTGCCACGGGCTACGGCGAAGCCTATATCGGGGCGCACAGCATCGCCATGCAGATCTGGTTGTTCAGCGCCTTCTTCATTGATGGGTATGCTGCGGCGGGAAGTTCCCTGGTGGGGCGCTTCGCGGGAGCGCATGACCGCGGCAGCGTCTATCGGGTGAGCTGGCGCGTGGTGCGGCAAAGCGTATTGATCGGCATGGCGCTGGCGATCATCTACCTGCTGGGATATGGCTCCATCGGGCGTGCGTTCACGGCAGATACCGCGGTGCTCGATCTGCTCGCCGGCGTGTTCTGGCTGGTGGTCATCACCCAGCCGGTCAATGCGGTGGCCTTCGCCTTCGATGGCGTGTACAAGGGGCTTGGGGAGGGCCGCATCCTGCGGAACGCCCTGCTCGCCACCACGGCCCTGGTGTTCGTGCCGCTCATCCTTCTCTGCGATGCCGGAGGATGGCAGCTGCATGCGGTGTGGACGGCCTTCCTGGGTTGGATGATGGCGCGCGGAGGGGTGCTCGCCTACCATTTCCAGCAGAACCACGGTCCGCGTGCGATGCGGTCCCAGGCACTAACTTCGGACACATGATGCCCGGAAACAGGTCCCGATGGACCATCCTCCTCTGTGCATGGCTGGGAATGGCCGTGCCTGGCGTGGCGCAACAGGCGGCCACGCCCACCGATAGCCGCCCCTTCAGTGAGCGGATCTGGTTCGGAGGCGGGGTCGGACTCTCGTTCGGCACGGTCACGGCGATCCAGGTGGACCCCCTGATCGGCTACAAGATCGATCCGAAGGGCAAACTTTCCGCAGGCATCGGCGGCAGCTATTGGTACTTCCGCGACAGCAGGTTCATCCCGGCCTACGACTTCACGGCCTACGGCTACCGGACCTTCACCCGGTACCGCTTCATCGAGCAGGCCTATGCCCACGCCGAGTTCCTGCACATGAACGTGGAGGCGAACCGCTTTGGTGCGTTCAGCGAGGTGAAGCCGCGGATCTGGGTGCCGCACCTGCTGGTAGGCGGCGGGTATGTTCAACCCCTGGGTGGTCGTGGATCGCTCTACCTGCAGGTCCTCTTCGACGTGCTTCAGGACCCGAACAGCATCTACTTCAACCAGGGCCCCATCCTGAGCGGGGGTGTCGGGATCGGGTTCTGATCGGGGGGTGATCGTTCACATCGGCCCAGGGTCGCCGATGTGTGGAACAACGATCAACCCCAGAACAGATGAAACTCACCCACCTTTCCCTCCTCATCGGACTTTCCGCCAGCCTTGCCTTCACCGGATGTAAGAAGGATGAGGACGACCCCTGCGACAACGTCGTGTGTCAGAACGGAGGCACATGCAATAGCGGGAGCTGTTCATGCGCGAGCGGTTATGAAGGAAGCACTTGTGGAACCGAGGTCCGGGCCAAGTTCATTGGACAGTACAACGGAACGCTTTCATGCCCGGGCGTCAACGGAACGGTGAACATGACCATTACCAACAGTGCAGCGGGCATCACTACCATCGTGTTCAACGACGGTGCCGACACGTGGACGGGCACTGTGAGCGGGAGCTCAGTGAACATACCGACCCAAACCCTGAGCGGTGGTGCAACGATCTCTGGTTCTGGACAGCTGGCCGGCCTTATCCTGACGTTGAACTTCAATCTTGCCGGCAATACATGCACCTATTCCGGCACCAAGCAATAGACCTCAGCTGCTAGAACGAACAAGGGCCACCTCAGCTGAGGTGGCCCTTCACGTTCCGTGGAGCCGGGCGGGATCGAACCGCCGTCCAAACGACCGCAACATGGGCTTTCTACATGCGTAGCCTCTTCATTGGTTTTCGACCACCGGCTGGGAAAGGGCACCCCACCGAAGGCTTAGGTCCTGTTTCTCATCAGCGCTCCGGACCACCACGCTGACCAGTTCTCCAGGATGACACCTCTGGGCCGGAAAGGAGGAGAACAGGCCTCTCCGAGAGGTACTCGTCCGCGCTACTGTTATTCACACGGATAAAGCTTCATAGCCTGAGGCTATTAGGCAGCGAGAGCGTAGTCGTTGTTGCCAGTTACGGCATTGGTGCACTGGGATACGGGCCGCACACCACGCCCGACATGCTTACACACATCACGAAGCCGCTGTCGAATCCATGTCGGCCCCGTAAGGAAAAGAACGAAGCGCAAAGGTACGGCGCCGAAGCAGCCTGCGCTACGTGAACGGTCCGGCTATTTTTGCCGCCCATGTCGACCGCCTACCGCAAGATCGGGATCATCCGAGAGGGCAAGGAACCCGCCGATCGAAGGGTCCCCTTGACGCCCGCCCAATGCAAGGAAGTAATGCAGCGCCATCCGGAGGTGGACCTCGTGGTCCAGCGCAGCCAGGTGCGCGCCTTCGCCGATGCGGAATACGAAGCCTTCGAGGTCCCGTTGGTGGATGAGCTTGGCGATCGTGAACTGATCCTCGGCGTGAAGGAGGTTCCCCTCGACATGCTGCTGCCGGACAAGGCCTATCTCTTCTTCAGCCACACCATCAAGGAGCAGCCCCACAACCGCAAGCTCCTGAAGGCCGCGCTGGACCGCCGCATCCGGCTCATCGACCACGAACTGCTCACCAACCCGCATGGTGAGCGCGTCCTCGCCTTCGGTTATTGGGCGGGTGTTGTCGGTGCGTACAACGGGATGCGCGGCTGGCAACTGATCCATGGTGGTCCCGACCTGAAGCCCGCGCATGCTTGTCATGACCTCGAGGAACTGGAACGCCACCTGCACGCCTTCCCACTTCCGGAGGACCTCCGGATCGTCATGACCGGCGGTGGTCGCGTGGGCAAGGGTGCGATGGGCGTACTGGAGCGTGCCGGGGTGGAACGCATCAGTCCTCAGGAGTTCCTCGCTGCGAACAACACTTCACCGGTATACACGGTGCTCGGGTCTGCCGACCTCTACCAGCGCAACGACGGGAAGCCCTTCGACAAGCAGGCGTTCCATGATGACCCCCGGGACCATCATGCGGTCTTCCTCCCCTTCGCCCGCGTGGCACACCTGTACATGGCCTGTCATTTCTGGGACCCGCGTGGACCGAAGATCCTTGGTTCCGATGACCTCCGGGACCCAGCGCTGAGCCTCCAGGTGATCGCCGACATCAGCTGCGACATCGGGGGACCGATCGACAGCACCTTGCGCGCCAGCACGATCGCGGAGCCCTTCTATGGCTACGACCTGAACAACGGCACCGAGCGGCACGCGGGAAGCCCCGGTTCGATCACCGTGATGGCCGTGGACAACCTGCCGTGCGAGCTGCCACGTGATGCATCGGAGGCCTTCGGTCGGGACCTGATCGAACGGGTGCTGCCCTCCCTCGTCGGCAAGGATGAGGATGGCATGATAGCACGGGCCACCATCGCAGAGGGCGGTGCGTTGACGAAGGCATACGGGTACCTGGAGACCTACGCGAAGGGCTGATCAGGCGCCAAGGACCAGCTCCAGCGCCAGGAAAGCGGTCATCGCATCACGCGGAACCGCATGGGTGATGATGGGCCCGGTGCTCTTGCGGGCCATGGTGAGCAGACCGAGTCCGGCACCACCACGCTCCGTACGACCTTCGTTGGCCAGGAGCTTCAGATGATGCTCACGCAGGTCCGCCTCATCCATCTCGTTCAGGATGTCGATCCGGTGGGAAAGCGCTGCGATGATCACCTGTGGGGCGGCGTTTCCGAAGAAGAGCCGGTAGCCGTTCGGTTCGAATAAGAGCAGTGCGAACGCGGTGTGGGCGAGGTCTCCGGGGGTGTGGTTCCTGATATTCTCCAGGCCCTCGACCAGCAGGTTCAGCAGGCGCTTGCGGGTGGCCACTCCGACGGCGGAGCCGATGCAATGGGCTTCTGAGATCTCGATCAATCGCTCCATCCCATGTCGGTCCAATTCACCGTGATGGACAAAAACGACCGTGCCCGCCTCCAGATGGTCGCGGGCGAGATCATCGGACCAATGGCCCTGTTCCGCTATGGACAAGGCCGTGGACACGAGGGGCTACGTGCGCTTAGATGGATCGGGGTCGTCACGCGATGAACGCTACAATTGAACCGATATACGCGACCCGCCTCCCAAAGGTTCCATCCGGCTGATCACCAACCCCCTGTGGATGAAAACCAAGCATGCTCCTGCGCGTAGAAAGCTCGCTCACAGACCTTTGGCATCAAGCAGGATCCCAGCACCGACATGACCATCGCCCTTCGGCCTGGATACAAGACCGCGACGCGTTCCCCATGGGTGCGCAGCTTGCTCAGCATGCCATGCGGCATGATCATCGTGCTTGCTGTGCATGGTCAGCATGAGCCGATCCAGGTCCGGTTCGAGCCCGGTTGTGAAACGGTGAAGGCCCATTTCCGCAGCGAGGTTCCCGGTGCCGTGAGCTACCTATGGGAGCTCGGCGGTGGGATCACCAGTGACCTTGCCACTCCCACCGCCTCCTACCCCTTCGGGGAAGTGGTGAGCGTTGCATTGACCACCACGGATGCTGCTGGAACGAGCACCGTGCACAGCCTTCAATTCACCACCCAGGACCAGCTCGAGCTATCGACCGTCGCCCTTCCCACCGTGTTCACCCCGAACGGCGATGGCCACAATGACGTCTTCGCACCACTGACCGAACATTTCCTCGGGGCCTGTGCGCAACTGCTCATCTACAACCGCTACGGCCAGCTTCTGTTCGAGAGCCTTGGTAACGACCTTAGCTGGGATGGCCGCACCTTCGCCGGTGAGCCTGCGAACGGTGGAGTGTACTTTTACGTCTTCACTTGGGGAGGCGGCACCCTGAATTCCACGGTCACGCTGCTGCGGTGATCACGGAAGGGATCGTGTCCCCTGGACCGTACCAGCCATGAACCACTCCGTCCCGACCCTGCTACTTCTTGCTGCGCTCATCCTTCCCTCCTGTCGGCTCGCCGAGTGTTTGTCGGGGGAAGGTGAGGTGCAGAGACGCAGCATCGAGATCCCGGCATTCCGCGGCATCGCCGTGGAGGGCTCGATCGATGTTCGCCTTACGAAGGCGGATATCCAGGAAGTGACCGTGGAAGGGCAGGCCAATCTGATCGACAAACTGAACACCGAGGTCCGGGATGGATTGTGGCACATCGGTATCGACGATTGCTATCGGACCAACAAACCCTTCGTGGTGCACATCACCGTGCCGACCGTGGACCGGGTCATCGTTCAGGGTTCCGGGGAGGTACAGGGCAATGACCCTTTCAACGTGGAAGACCTTGTCGTGGAAGTGCAGGGCAGCGGCAAGGTGAACCTGAACGTCAACGCCGGGAAGGTCACGGCCGTGGTGCAAGGATCAGGTGATATCGACCTTAACGGATCCTGCACGACCGTCAATGGAACGGTCCAGGGCAGCGGCGACCTGGACCTGCGTGAACTACAGGCAACGGATGCCATCATGACGGTAGCAGGCAGCGGCGACGTCCACGTGCATGCCACCGGGAACCTGAAGGCGACCGTGCAAGGAAGCGGTGATGTCCTGTATTCCGGTCCTCCTGCATCCATTGACAGGAACGTGCAGGGATCGGGTGACGTGCGACCGGAATGAGGCCGTACGTGAACATCACGGTACCCGTGCTGGCTTCGTTGCTCCTCGGGGCTTGCGGAGCCTCGAACTCCCCCGCCGCCAAGGAGGAGAGCGAAGTGGTCCATGGAGCGGCGCCCACCACCTACGCGATCGTTGACGACAACATCCGGCACGACACCCTGTTGATCCAGACCACCTTCGACATGGGTGATGGCAGCTTCGTGATGGTGGCGGGCAATGTGGATCCCACATTCGAGGGCATACGGCTTTACCGATACAAGGCACAGCCTGACAGCACCGGGGAGATCCTCGCAGCCTCCTCGCCGGGATACGACAGCTGGACGATGTTACCGACCTTCTTCCCGATCACGGGTCGAGCGGGTGAACACCTGGTGCTCGCCAATTTCGGGGAGCGCGAGAGCTGGGGGCAGAAGCTGATCCGGATGGATACGGGCTTCACGGACCTTGGCTTCCTGGATGTCGCCTACCCGGAGCGGATCACGGAAGACGATACGAGCTATGTGAAGCGCACCAACATCGGACCCCATTCGAGGTTGACGATGAAGGGCGACACCGCCGTGTTCACCTTCGACTGCGACAGTCTATTCCTGTATGATGACATGGATGGTGGCCTGGACCAAATGGTACCCGCCGCCAGCGTGCGCTACAGTTGGCACACGGCCACCGGACTGATGATCTGGCGGGATGGACGGCAACGCCCGGTGAAACCGTTGAGCTGATCTACTGGACGGACGGTATCATCCCGCGGATGCCCATGTCCACCACGGTCTCACCGTTCACCGGCTCGAACTTGTTGTCACCGTCAAGCTCTGTCCATTCGAAGCTCTTGTTCGTGCTCAAGGATACCGTGATCACCACATCCTCCGTCTCGTTCCCCGTGATGGTGAGCGGAACCGGGAATGAGCCCGTGACCACGCAGGAACCCGCGGGTATCGGCGAAGTGGCGCTCAAGGGGTTCACCACCGTGGTCCCAGCAGCCTGACCCTCGGTGACCGGGGTGGGCAAGGGTGGATCCTGCACCTCGAAAGCCCAATAGCCCTGCAACTTGTTGGCGTTCACCGTCACCGTGGAATC
>JAKQEI010000044.1 GCA_029573495.1 Bacteroidota bacterium
GAAAGGGCCTGGGGTGCTATAAGCTCCACGCCATACCACGTTCACACTGGCTCGGCTTGTTCACTTCCCTGTCGTGCATGGCGCGCGATGCAGCGCAGCGCTAACCCGCCAGCGAGAACAATGTAGTGGGTGAAAGGCACATGACCAAATGCGAAGCAGGGAACGGTGATGAACGGAGATCAGCGGGAAAGGAATTCCACATCCATCCAGCTGATACAGGATCACAATGCGTGGTTCGGGTGCATCGGTTCAGGCAATGGCGGGGGCAATTACCGTCCGCAGGGTCCCTTCCCTCGGGAGCGCCTGCGGCTATCCAAGGCATAAGCGTCAAGGACGCCAGGCACCGCTCAACAGACCGCAGGCCCGCTCAACCGGATCATTCCGCATAGGCTGTAGAGGGACGTTAACCTTGTCCTGTCAGCACCCAGCGCCATGAAACGTGACCTTTCCTTGTTGAGCATCCTTCACTACCTGAATGGTGCCTTCATCTGCCTGTCCGGCTTTGCGGCCTTCCTGCTGATCGGCCTGGGCGTCTTCCTGAGCAGCGACTTCGTGGCCGACCAGAGCGGTGGCGACGCCGCACCGGGATGGATCGGTGTGCTCTTCCAGACCTTCGGTTGGGTCTTCCTCCTCGTGGTGGAAGCCTGGGGCTTGCTGAACATCGCGAGCGGCTATTGGATCTCGCGCCGTAGGAACCGTGCGGCTTCGCAGGTGATCGCTGCCTTCAATTGCCTGAACTTCCCGCTCGGCATGGCCTTGGGCATCTTCACGCTCATTTCCTTGAACGACCATCAGGTGCGCCAGGAGTATGGTGGTGAGCGCCACCGCTTCGCCTATTCGTAACGCTCTTCAGCGCGGCTCGATCCGCCAGAGCGTAGCGGTGCTGTCGCGGTCGAAGTCACGCAGGCACACGACCACCAGTCGTGCATCTCGTCCGAGGACCTTGGTATCCATGGTGTAGTACAGCGAATCACCGGCTCGTTTGGTATCGCTCACATGGACCGAGGCTTCGGCGATGGCGGCACGCACGTCGCTCAGCTGGACAGCCCATGCTTGGAGCTGCTGTTCCGCTTCGGGGCTTGCCTTGAGCAGGGTGCTGCGCATGCGTTGCTTGATCTTCTCCTCCGGGGTCCACGCCGCGTTGGTCAGGCGGTCACCATAGAAGAAGTATGCGGCGAACCCACCGATGATGAGGCCGACGAGGTAGAGCTGGAGGCGACGTTTGAGGTCCATCAGAACGCTGCCAGCAGAATGTCCAGATCCTTGTACGGAAGCTTGAAGGCCTCTCCGAGGATGGGGCTCGTGAGCGAGCCGTTGTAGAGATATACGCCGTGGCGCAGGCCGAGGTCGGTCTTGATGAGGTCCTCGAAGCCACCCACCTCGCCCATGGAACCGAAGAGCGGGCCGAAGATGTTGCTCAGGGCGGTGCTTGCGGTACGCGGCACGCGGCTGGCCACGTTCGGTACGCAGTAGTGCACCACGCCGTAACGCTTGTACACGGGATCGGTGTGCGTGGTGACCTCGCTGGTCTCGAAACTGCCACCACGGTCGATGCTCACGTCCACGATCACGCTGCCGTTCTTCATCTCCTTCACCATCTCCTCGGTCACCACCATGGGTGTGCGACCGCGTTCCGGGCGCAGTGCTCCAATGGCCACATCGGCGTTGCGCAGTGCCTTGCGCAGTTCGATCGGCTGGATGACGCTGGTCCACACGCGTTGACCGAGGTCGTTCTGCAAGCGACGGAGCCGGTAGATGCTCTTGTCGAAGACCTTCACGCTGGCACCCAGGCCCAGGGCGGCGCGCGTGGCGAACTCACCCACGGTACCGGCACCGATGATGACCACCTCCGACGGCTCCACGCCACTGATGCCGCCGAGCATGAGGCCCTGCCCACCCTTGTCCGCGCTGAGGTATTCGCTGGCCACCTGGATGGAGGTGTTCCCGGCGATCTCGCCCATGGCGCGCACGATGGGATAGATCCCTTCGCGGTCCTTGATGAAGTCCCAGGCCACGGCGGTCATCCGCTTCTCCATCATGCGCTTCAAGGTGTCCTTGGGCTGCACGGTGAGCTGCAGTGCGGAGACGAGTATCTGCTTGTGGCGGAGCATCTCGATCTCGGCATGGGTGGGCGGCGCCACCTTCAGGATCAGGTCGGCCTTGAAGACCTGGTCCGGACTGTCCACCATCATGGCGCCGGCCTCGCTGTAGTCGCTGTCCTGGAACTGGGCGGGGATCCCAGCACCGCGCTCGACCACCACCTCATGACCACGGCCCACCAGCACCGCCACGGCGGAAGGTGTGAGGGGCACACGGTGTTCCTGGAAGGTGATCTCCTTGGGGATGCCGATGAAGAGGCTCTTCTTGCGACGGCCCACCTCCATCAGTTGTTCCTGCGGGGCCATGGCCACCTCGCGGGCCAGTTGTTTCAGCAATTCGCTCGTGGGGCTCATGGCGATCCGGTGGTGGATGGCGAAGGTACTGAGCAGGACGCGAGCGGGGAATTCGTGTGATCGGGCGGCTGGCGGGCACCCCTAACCAAAGTTCTATTGACCGGCAGGAATGCATCGGGCAGCTTTGCTCCCGCTCAACCCATCACCCCCATGCACAAAGCGATACACCTCGTCAGCCTGCTCCTGTTCGGGACCCTTGGAGGCCTGCATGCGAACGCCCAAGGCTTCACCTGGGCCAGCAGCGGCGGTGCGGCCGGCACCTCCAATTCCTTCTCCGGCGCGCTCGACCTGGCGCGCGACCCGCAGGGCAACCTGTACCTGTTCAACGATGGCAACACCCCGCATCAATGCCAGGGCGACACGGTCTCCCCCAGCGGCGGTCCGGGCAGCCCCAATGCCTTCGTTCACAAGTTCAACAGCGCCGGTGAACTGCAATGGATACGCGCGGTAGGGCCGCAGTTCCAGCCCTTCAGCATCCGCGCCGATGAGGCCGGGAACGCCTACTTCCTGGGCCGCACGTTGGTGAACACCATCATCGTGGGCGATACCACCTTGAACGTGACGGCCTCGCGCAACTACCTGCTGAAGTTCTCCCCGGCAGGCGACTTGGTGTGGGCGCAGAACACGGGGATGCCGCTTACCGGTGGATTCAGCCGCACCACCCTATTGCACTACGCCAACGGGCTGCTCTACTTCCAAAGTGGCAACCTCTCGATGGCCTGCATCGACACGGCGGGCGTCCCGCAGACATCACTGGCCGCCACCTCCTACGTGCCCACGACCGCCTTCCCCAACCTGTGGTTCAAGAACGCGGTGAGCCTGAGCGATGGCGATGTGATCATCACCGGTGAGCACCGCGGTGAACTGGCTTTCGGCACCGACCCCAGCCTGCCGGGCGATGCGCCGGCAGCGGCCTTGAACCGCTACTTCTTCCTGCGCTGCAGTGCAGACCTGGACTCGATCCGCTGGTACCGCTCCCATGGTAATTTCCAGGACCGCTTCATACATAACATCCCGCTTGTGGCGGATCCTGCCGATAACATCTATGCCTGCGCCACGCTCGGCTTCAACACGCCCATCCCGTTCGGGCCGGATGTGGTCACCAACAGCACCCTGGGCAACGGCATCGACGCCGTGCTGAAGATGGACGCCGACGGCACCCCGCTGTGGATGCGGCCCATCAATTCATCCTCCTCCACCTATGCCTATGGGCTCACGGTGAAGGAGGATGGCACCAGCCTGTACCTCTGCGGGCAGCAGTCCTCCTCCACCGCCACCTTCGGCCCCGCGGTGATCACGGCATCGGCCACGGGCAAGGGCTTCATTGCGGAGATCAGCACGGCGGGCGAATACCTGGACGGTTTCCACACCGGGGTGCCTGTCCAACTGCCCAATGCGCTGCAGAGCTTCAGCTACGCCTTGGTGAGCCAGGGCGATGGACGCTACGTGGTGTGCGGTCAGTTGAACACCTCGTCGCCCTGGGAGCTGAGCTGCACGGAGCGCATCCCGAACCGGGGCTTCTTTATCACCGAGTTCACCGGCCTTTCCGATGATGTACCCGAGCCGGCGATCGACCAGGTCGGCAACGCGTTGATCGCCTCCCCGGAATTCACCGGTACCATTCAATGGCTGCTGGACGGCGAAGCCATCGTGGGAGCCAACGGTCAGAGCTACGAACCCACGGAGAACGGATCCTACAGCGTGCGCTACACCAGCGAGGAGGGTTGCGTGGGGACGGCGACCTCGGATGTACTGTTGGTGACCACCACCGGTCTCGAAATGCAGACCTCCAACACATTGGTGGCTTGGCCCAATCCCGCAGATGGACCGCTGTTCCTGCGCGGCCTTTCGTCAAGCGGCACGGTGAACATCACCATCGTGGATGCCATGGGCCGCACGGTGGCCACGCAGAACATGGTAGGACCCAGCGCCCACATCGACACTATGCCACTGCAAAGCGGGGTGTACTGGTTGCGCGTGAGCGATGGTGCCGGGCAGCAGGTGCTCCGCTTCGTGAAGCGCTGATCGCGGCGGCCGGCTCAGTGGCCCATGGTGATCGTGCGCACCCCGTTCTGCGCGGCCACAATGGACACGTGCAACGTACCCGGCTGCAGCCGGTCCGCAGCAAGCTCCGGCCATTCGATGAAGCAGTAGCTGCCGCTGTCCAGGTATTCATCGAAGCCGATGCCCTCCAGCTCTTCCGCCACCTTCAAGCGGTACAGGTCGAAGTGGTAAAGCGGATCACCGCCGCCGGTGCGATACTCATTCACGATCGCGAAGCTGGGGCTGCTGGTCTGGTCCGCAACGCCCAGGACCGTGCACAAGGCCTTGATCAATGTGGTCTTGCCAGCGCCCAGGTCGCCGGTGAAGGCGAAGACCCGCGCTTCCGCATGGCTTTGCAGGATGAAGCGGGCGACCTCTTCCGCCTCGGAGGGCTTGCGCAGGGTGATGGTGGCGAGCACGAAGGCAAAGAAATGCCATGTGCCCATGTGGACATGTGCCCATGTGAACATGAAATGCAGGCTACCTGGTCGCTCTTCGGTTCAGCGGCAGCATCTGCATCTGCGCGTTACAGCACTTGCAGTGGATCGCGGGTTTCAGAAGACCCTTCTCAACTTGTCCCTTCCTATGGCCGGGTTGAACCAGGTGACCCGCAGCAGAGTCCGGTCCGTCGGATCGCAGGGATCGAGCTTGGCTATGTAGACCAGCTTTCGATCAATGCCGCAGTCGAAATACTCCTTCACGTACACTTCATCCAGGTGTCCGCGCGAATTGAAGTGGACCCAGACCATGGGAAACGTGAGGAAAGGAATGAGGCGGATGAACGGCTTTCGCGTATAGGTCCAGGTGGTGCGGGATGCCTGCCAGCAGGTCCTCTCCGGGTTGCAAGGGCACATGAAACGATAGTCCCCACGCACTTCTTCCAGAAGCGCTTCGCCCATGATTGCGCGCACCTCGTTCATGGTCATGCCGGGCTGGAGAGCAAGGATATCCTCAGCATCCAACCTGAACCGACCGCCGAACCAATCCCATGCTAGAGCGACGGCTATGATGGCAAGAACGGTCAGCTTCCCTCCCATCACGTAGCCATCCTCTGATCATCTCATTCTCTGATCATCTGATCCGCACCTCACCGCGGTTTCAGCACCGCCCAGGGCACCAACATCTCCTCCAACGAGATGCCCCCGTGCTGGAAGGTGTGCCTGTAATAGCTCACGAAGTGGTTGTAGTTGTTGGGGTACACGAAGAAGCGGTCGCTCTTGGCGAAGATGTACACCGTGCTCACGTTGGCGCGCGGCAGGAAGGCTTGTGCGGGATCCTTCACCACCAGCACATCGCGGTTCTCATAGGTGAGGTTGCGGCCGTGCTTGTAGCGTAGGTTGGTGTTGGTGTTGCGGTCGCCCACCACCTTGCTGGGTTCGCTCACGCGGATGGTGCCGTGGTCCGTGGTGATGACCACCCGGCCGCCGCGTTCGGCGATGCCCTTGAGGATGTCGAACAGCGGGCTGTGCTCGAACCAGCTCTTCGTGAGGCTGCGGTAGGCGGCATCGTCATCGGCCAGCTCACGGATCACCTCCATCTCCGTGCGCGCATGGCTCAGCATGTCCACGAAGTTGTACACGATGACGTTGAACGGATTGCCCATCAGGTTGTCCAGGCTGTCCGCCAGCTTGCGGCCCGCGTTCAGGTTGAGGATCTTGTGGTAGCTGTACTTCACGTCCTTGCCCAGGCGCTTCAGCTGGCCCCCGATGAACTCCTCCTCGTGCGCGTTCTTACTCCCTTCCTCGTCCTCGCTGATCCATTTGCCGGGGAAGCGCTTCTCGATCTCACTCGGCATCATACCGGCGAAAAGGGCGTTGCGTGCGTATTGTGTGGCCGTGGGGAGGATGCTGTAGAAGAGGCCCTCCTCCTCCACGCGGTAGAACTCGCTGATGATGGGTTCCAGCACGCGCCATTGGTCCAGCCGCAGGTTGTCTATAAGCACCAGGAAGAGCGGTGAGTTCCCGTCCGGCTTGATGTGCGGTGCCACCTTGGCCTTCACGATCTGGTGCGACTGCAGCGGCTGGTCATCGCCCTTGCCGTTCACCCAATCCAGGTAGTTGTCCGCCACGAATCGGCTGAAGAGCTCGTTGGCCTCCGCCCATTGGCTGCGGAGAATGTCCGTCATCCCTTGGTCCTGCCCTTTGCTCAGCTCCAGTTCCCAACGCACCAGCTCGGCATAAAGCTCCTTCCAGCTCTCGGTGGTGTGGCGGTCGCCGAGGCGCATGCCCAGTTGGCGGAACTGCTGCTGGTAGTCGCTGGTGGTCTTCTCGCTCACCAGTCGGCGACCCTCCAGGTTCTTCTTCAAGGAGAGCAGGATCTGGTTCGGGTTCACGGGCTTGATCAGGTAGTCGCTGATCTTGCCGCCGATGGCGCCTTCCATGATGGTCTCCTCCTCGCTCTTGGTGATCATCACGATGGGCGTGGCGGGGCGGTCGAGCTTGATGCGGGAGAGCGTTTCGAGGCCGCTGAGGCCGGGCATGTTCTCATCCAGGAAGATGATGTCGTACTCCTTCGCCTTGGCGCGTTCCACGGCATCGAGGCCGTTGTTCACGGTGTCCACCGCATAGCCTTTCTGTTGCAGGAAGAGGACGTGTGGGCGCAGCAGGTCGATCTCGTCATCGGCCCAGAGGATGTTCGCTGTCATGGAGGGGATGGTGACGCCCGTGGGCGTTTGAGGAATGGTCCGTGTTCCGAGCATACAAGGCCAACGGCGAAGCGGTTGGGATGTTGCCCTGTACTTTCGGGGCGTGAAGGTAGTAGAGCCCGTTGCGAGTTGGCGAGTAACGTGTTGCCGTGTTCGCACAACCCAACACGCAACGCGTAACCGACCAACACGGAACCTGAGCGTATCGTGAAGATCCTGAACGACCCCATCTACGGCTTCATCGCGGTGCCGCATCCGGTGGTGCAGCGGCTCATCGACCATCCGTGGTTCCAGCGGCTGCGTTACATCAAGCAGCTGGGGCTCGGGCACCTGGTCTATCCGGGGGCCTTGCACACGCGCTTCCACCACGCACTGGGCGCCATGCACCTCATGGGCGAGGCCATCGCCACCCTGCGGGGCAAGGGGCACGCCATCACCGAAGAGGAGGCGCTGGGCGCGCGGATCGCCATCCTGCTGCATGACGTGGGCCACGGTCCCTTCAGCCACGCCCTGGAGCACAGCCTGGTGGAGGGCATCAGCCACGAGGCCGTGAGCGCCCTGGTGATGGATGCATTGAACACCGAGCTCGATGGGGCCTTGACCCTCGGCATCCGCATCTTCCGCGATGCATACCCCAAGCGCTTCCTGCATCAACTGGTGAGCAGCCAGCTGGATGTGGACCGGATCGACTACCTGAACCGCGACAGCTTCTACACGGGTGTGAGCGAAGGCGTGATCGGCGGGGAGCGCATCATCAAGATGCTGCAGGTGGTGGACGATCGCCTGGTGGTGGAGGAGAAAGCCGTGTACAGCATCGAGAAGTTCCTGGTGGCGCGGCGGCTCATGTACTGGCAGGTGTACCTGCACAAGACCGTGGTGGCCTGCGAGATGATGCTGGTGGAGACCCTACGACGCGCCAAGGTCCTGGCCATGGGCGGTATTCCCGCCTTCGCCTCCCCCGCCCTCATGCGCTTCCTGGGCGCTCGGCACGAGCGCTCCAGCTTCAACGACCCGGCGGTGCTGCAGGACTTCCTGCGGCTGGACGACCACGACATCATGGGCGCGGTGAAGGTGTGGTGCCAGCATCCTGACAAGGTCTTGGCGCGCCTGGCCACCGATCTGGTGGAGCGCCGCAACCTGCGGATCCAGCTGCAGAACATCCCGTGGGACGATACGCG
>JAKQEI010000059.1 GCA_029573495.1 Bacteroidota bacterium
TCCCCTCCTCAGCGCACCACAAGGATCCTCCCGATCTCCGACCGCTCCGTCTTCTCTCCGACGGTGGCCGTGATCAGGTAGAAGTACAACCCATCGGCGATCGAGCGACCGTTCCCGTCCTTGAGATCCCATGTGAACTGACTACCTGCGACGTCCTTAGTCAGTACAGGGCGGCCGAGGGCATCGAAGATCTGGATCCTCACTCCTGTTGCCCCCTGGGGCAGGAAGACCTGAATCCGACACTGCGTCGAGGCTGGGTTGTCGAGGATCTTCGTTCCAATGAGTGCCCCACCCTGAGGGCGCACATACAAGGTCATCGTCCGCGCCGCGCTCCACCCGCCTTTGGCGTTTTTGGCCCGAACGCTCACTGTAAACACGCCGCTCGCAGTGTAGGTATGCTTCACGGGCGATGGCGAGCTCGACTCTTGCCCGTCCCCGAACTTCCACTCCCAACCAGTGACCGGGTCACCGGATGGTGTGGTAGTTCCTGCGGTGAACGTGATCTCAACCCCGACCTCAGGGTTGGCGGGGTTGGCAGCAAGGGAAGTCACGGTGGGCGGAACATTGACTGCCGCCGCCACCGTAACCGTCTTCTCTGCTGAACCAGTCTCTCCGTTCTTGTTGGTTACGGAGAGTTTCACCTTGAATGTCCCTGCGGCTGAATAGGTGTGCTTGGGGTTAGTTTCGCTGGATTTCGCTCCATCGCCGAAGTCCCAGGCGTAGGTGTACGGCGTGAGCGGTGGATCGGCGGGGTCCGTAACCTGTGATGTGAACGTGATCTCCTGACCAGCCATCGGAGCCGTCGGAGTGTACGTGAAGTTGACGGTGGGCGCGCGACCGGCCACAGTGATGGAGCGGGCCTTCGAGCTCGATAGCCCACCTTGACCCGTCACGGTCAAGGTAACAGAGAAGGTCCCACCCTTACCGTACTTGTGCTTGACCGCGGCCGACCCCGTGGTGCTCTTCGTGGTCCCATCGCCGAAATTCCAGTGGAAGGTGGCTTTGGTGATGTCGCCCTCGGGATCGGTGATCCCCGTTGCGGGAGTAAACGTGACCTCATCCTGCCACGTGGGCTGTGTTGGAGCCCAACTGAAGTCCACTCCAGTCGGAGCCTTACCGATGGCCGTGGTGAACGTGGCCGGCCCAAGAAGCGCGTCCGTCTGGTGAGTGTCCACCCCCTCGGTGTGCCACACAACAGCCTCCAACTTGAGCTTCCGCCCCGCCGGGGCCGTGGCTTTGATGGTCACCCAAATATCGATCTCGACGGTTGAGTCATCCGGCACAATTTTGTTCGCCCCGGTGGTAACGCGGACCCCGGCCAGGCTCAACCCCATCGGATCCGTGACCTCGCCCAAGAGTGCTCCATCGGACTTGCGGCGCACCTCGATCCGCGCGACTTGCTGGTCAGCAAGTGGACTCGTCGCCTCCGCGTTCCGGACCATGAGCGAGGTAATGGTCACGTCATACGGATCAGGATCGGTATCCTTCAGGATCAGCCGCTGGGCCAAGAAGCGCACCCCCTGAAAGACCTTCCGATCGGTCAGCGTCTCATCCCTTTTGGCTTCCTCAAACCCTTTAGCCTCAGCTGGGCCAGTAGTGAACACCGCTCCGTCAAGGCCGCCCTCTTCCGGGGTGCGGAATGTCTTCGTGTCCTCCGTATGCCAGATCACGGTGCTAACCTGGATGTCCCGCTCATGAGGCACGTTGTCGCCCAGCGTGACCCATAGCTCGATGATCTCCGTTGTGTCATCGCGCACGACGTTGTTTGTTCCCGTGGTGATCCGCACGCCGCCCGAGTTGAGCCCCGAGGTATTGGTCACCGACCCCAGCGCCGCCCCGTCGCGGGCACGGACGACCTCAACCTTGGTGATCTGGGTGTCAGCCAGTCGAGCCTCAGGGTCGACCACGTTCTGCACTACAAGCGAGTTGATCGTCACATCGTACGGATCGAGGTCACCATCCACCACCCTAATCCGCTGGGCGAGGAACCGCTGCCGGGAGAACACCCGCCCGCCTTCGAGATCAAGGTTCGTTGCCGCAAATCCCCCGGGCTGCCCGACGGTGAACGTGGGGGTCTTACCCGCGGCGAAGTCCGTGCCCCCGCACCGCACGTTGACTTCCAGCTGCAGCTTGTGGCTGGTGGGAGCATCCGCCTTCAGCGTGACCCATATCTCAAGAAACACCGTACTGTACGGGGGAATCTTGTTGTTGGACGACGTAGGAATAGCCGTGCCCGTGGTGGTGAGCTTCGCGATCTCCGTGCTCGTACCCTCGCCGAGAAGGAGGCCGTCGCTCGCCCGGCGGACCTCAATCGCCGCGACGTACGAACCAGATAGCGGGATCGCTCCTGCGCTGGCCACGTTCTCGAGGAAGAGCTGGCTGATCGTGGTCTCGAACGACAGTGTCTCCGCATCAACCTTGATCCGACCAGCGAGGAAACGCTCGCCGCGGTAGACATCGGCGTCCCCGACCGTTCCATCGAACGCGATATCAGGCGACGGCCCAACGGTGAACACCGCCGCAGGCGCACCAGTGGGATATATGACAGCCACATCGTTGTTGACCTTCGTATCATCAAGCTTGAGTTTCCGGCCGAGCGGGACGGTGGCACGGAGCTTAACCCAGACCTCGATGTAGCCATTTGCAGCGATGACCTTGTTTGCGGTAGTGCTGATCGACACACCGTCTGCATCTGCGAGCTTGGCCAGCGCAGTCGTGGTGCTCGCCGAGCCCATGACCTTCCCATCGCTCGCCCGGCGAAGCTCGATCCGTTCCACATCGGCACCCGCTACCTTGATAGACGCAGCCTTGTTGTAGACCGCAACTTTGCTGATCTCGACTTCATTGTCAGCTTTGATCTTCTGGGCTAACACCCACTCCCCGGGAGCAACCTCCGCCACATCCTCCTCAAACCCGAGGTCAACGTTTGTAAACGTGACAGCTAGCGCGCTCGGTACCGCCAACCCTACCACCGCCACAACCAACATGAATCGTTTCATCGCCAAACCTCCTCCCCCAGCTCGGGCCGGCCGGCGCCCACACGCCAGGAACCCGGTTCCGTAGGCTTCATCAAACTCATCTTCCCCTCATCACGATGTTTCTTGGCACGGTGACCAGTCTAGGTGAGCGGCATCACGCTGCGGAGGATCGGGGTTACCCCGGCCCCAGGCGTTTGTCCGCCCACCCGTGCCCCCGTGTCCGGTGCGGTCAGTATAGTGTCAGGGGATGGGCCGTGTCGGTGACCAAACCCACCCCCACCAGTAGGGGGGAACCAAGGGCCGCCGCGAGGATCGAGCCCGCCCGCAGGAAGAGCCGGAGGGGCCGGTTGAGGTGGGACGGGGTTCCTTGGCCCGGCGGGCGGGAACCCGTACACTCCACCCCGAGGTGAACGCATGAACCTGATCGAGGACGTCTGGGCACGGGAGATCCTGGACTCCCGCGGCAACCCGACCGTGGAGGCGGAGATCACGCTC
>JAKQEI010000068.1 GCA_029573495.1 Bacteroidota bacterium
GGCGGTGTAGAAGGCCTCGCGGGCATCCACGCCGGTGATGTTGAGCCCCAGGTGGCGATAGCTCTCCAGCACGCGCTGGTACTCGTCCTTCCGGAGCAGGCCGTTATCCACGAAGATGCAGTGGAGGCGGTCGCCCACGGCGCGGTCCAGCAGCAGGGCCGCCACCGAACTGTCCACGCCGCCGCTCAGGGCCAGCACCACCTGGTCCTCGCCCAGCTGGCGTTCGAGGCTGGCCACGGTGCTCTCCACGAAGCCGTGCGGGGTCCAATCGCCGGTGCAGCCGCAGATGCCGATCACGAAGTTGTGCAGCAGTTGCAGGCCATCGGTGCTGTGGTACACCTCCGGATGGAACTGCACGGCGTAGGTCTCGCTTCCGATGAGCTTGAAGGCGGCCACCGCCACCTCGGGGGTGCTTGCGATCACCTCCATGGCCTCGCTGGGTGCGGTGATGGTGTCGCCGTGGCTCATCCACACCTGACTGCCGGCCTCGATGCCGTCGAAGAGTTCGTTCTGCGCGATGGTGCTCAGATGCGCCCGACCATATTCACGCACCTTGCTGCGCTCCACGGGTGCGCCGGTGCGTTTGGCCAGGAGCTGGGCGCCATAACACACCGCCAGCACGGGGATCCGTCCGAGGAATCCGTCCAGGTCGGTGTCCGGGGCATTGGGATCGTGCACACTGCTGGGGCTGCCGCTGAGGATGACGCCGGCGATGTCGGGGTCCTTGGCGAACTGTGCGGCCTTGGAGAAGGGGTGGATCTCGCAGTACACATTGAGTTCGCGCACGCGCCGGGCGATGAGCTGGGTGTACTGCGAACCGTGGTCGAGGATGAGGATGGAACGGGGCAACGGGGAGCGCCGGGACGTTGGGCCGCCGGGGTGGTCAAAAGTAGCAGTCATGTTCGGGTACTGGTCGAGAAGTACGGGGTCCTCGTCGGATCGTTCCTGACCGTGGTTACGGGAGGCATCGCTCGGGGCGGCCCATACGTCTTAGGAACAGGAGCCGGATGACCCGCTCCCGGCTGATCCTTAGGCCCATGTCACCCTTCTGTGAAGAGATCCCACGCGCGTCGGGTGGATCCCGGATCGTGCGATCTTTGCACAAGGGAGCGGCACGTCTGTCGGCTCCCTCGGAAAAGTACTGAACATGACCATGGGAATATCGCTACGCGCGCTCCTGATCGCCGGTCTGTTCGGGCAGGTATCCCTCTCCCTGCATGCCCAGGCGACAGACTTGATCATTTCCGAGTACGTTGAAGGCTCTGGAAATAACAAGTACATCGAACTGTACAATGGCACATCGTCAAACATCAACCTCGGCCTTTATCAACTGCGACTCTATACGAATGGCAGCACCACGGCTACGGTTGGAACGCCTGCGATGACAGGCACTCTGGCTCCAGGAGCTACGATCGTTTATCGCAATACCAGCGCTACGATATACACTGGCGCAGCAACTATCAACAGTGCTGTGAATTTCAATGGCGATGACGCCATTGGACTTTATCGCATCAGTGGAACTGTCCTTGTCGACCTGGTTGGCAACATTGGCTGTGACCCCGGAACAGCTTGGGCTAGTGGCTCGCATTCCACGGCTGATCGAACCTTGGTTCGAAAGTTTAACATCTGCTCAGGAATAACTGTGGACCCGGCCCACACAGGTAATACCGTCGCCGGATGTCCCTTTCCAACCTTGGAGAGTGAATGGGATGTGAATGGGGTTGATGTCGTCTCGAACTTGGGATCACACTACATGGATTGCAACCCGGTTGTGAACTTCACCTCTTCTGGGACGGTTGCCGATGAGGCCGTAGTTGGTGTAACGATCACTTTGAATTTCAGCACACCCGCACCTTCTGGCACGCTGACCATTGGAGTTTCCAATGGGGCCGGTGCGGTCTATGTATCGGATTATACGACATCACCTGCGGTCTCGGCCGGTGCGATCACCGTCAACGTGCCTGCGAATTCCAATTCTGTCAGCTTCAACGTGCTCGTAACCGATGACGGAACACTCGAGGCGAATGAGGTGATCACGTTCGTCATTTCGAACGCGACCAGTGGAATCGTCTTAGGCACCCAGTTAACCTACGACCTAACCATTGTGGACAATGATGGACCACCAACGGTCACGTTCCTAACGACAAACATCAGTCAGTTAGAGTCGAGCGGTGGACCACATACGTTCACGCTCAGCATTAGTCCCGCCCCATCTTCGAGTGGCACGATCACCATTCAAGTGACGAATGGTCCTGGTGCATCGTACGGCATTACTCCGAACGACTATCTTACCAATCCGAATGTGGCGGGTGGTAACATCTATATCTCGTTCGTAGCCGGAGCAACAAGTGCAAGCTTTACTACAACGATTATTCCCAACGGTACTGCAGAGTCCACCGAGACAGTAACGTTCACGATAATTAGTGCAACTGGCGGTGTTTCAGTGGGTTCGCCGAACCTTGCAACACTCGTTATTGGTGATGACGATGGCCCTCCCACGGTGCTTTCGGTGGGGGATCTAGCGATCGTTGGTGTGAACGCGAACAATTTCGCCTGTAGCGGGGAGACTGGAGAGGATTGGGTGAGTTTCTTCAGTTTCAAACCTATCGATTACAACACGACGATCATACTTACTGATAACGGCTACGAGCGTTGCAACACGGGACAATGGGGCAACACAGAAGGAACGGTACTGATGAGACGGACGGGAATGTCTATTCCAGCTGGCCAAGTGATAACTTTTCGGATCAAGAACAATCCTGGCTCAGGGAACGTGGTGGCCGCAGCTCCTGATGCACAATGGACATGTACTCCATTGAATGGGGCATCCGCGACGTTGAACCTGAGCAGTAACGGCGATCAGCTTTTCTTCATGCAAGGCGGCACATGGACCACCAACACGCCGGGCTGGCACAACGCTACCTACACTGGCACAGTTCTATACGGATTCACCACCAATCCAACCATCCCATGGTCGGCAACCTGTGGCACCAATGCTTCCCAGCAGAGCAATCTACCGCCGGGCATGAACTGTTTTAGTATGGCGCCAACCGGAGCATCGGACTTCAATAAGTATACCGGGCCTCTGACCGCCGCTTCGCAACGAGATTGGTTGATCCGTTTGGACAGTCCTACCAATTGGTCCTCCTATGCGAATTGCAATGCTTACTTCGCTGGCACCCCGATCTGGTTGACCGCCCCAGTACTGCCAATAACGAACGCACCATATGTTCCGGGCTTATGGAGAGGAACAACGAGCACAGATTGGTTCGATTGCAAGAATTGGGATGATGTGACCGTCCCAACAGCCGCAACCAACGTTCGGATCGACGAAACGGCCAGCAACAATTGTGTAGTTGGGCTATCCGCAGGTGCGACGGCCGTCTGTGCCAGCCTGGTCCAAACGAACTCGGGGACACCAAGGAACCTCACCGTTCAGAACGGCAGCAGTTTGGCCGTGGGCGGCCCCATCACGGTCCAGCGCACCAGTCCTGGCACGCAGATCGCATTGACCGTATTGGGCAACAGCACGCTCACCGCCACGAACTTCACGGTTCAAGGCACGGCGGCCAACGAGGCACTTCTGCGCAACGAGATAGCGGGCAACACGGTGTCCTTCTCTGGCGACTTCACCATTAACCCCGGTGGCATGGTGGACCTCCAAGGAACGTTAGTGGGAGGAACGCTCAGCGTGGCTGGCAACTACCGCAATCTTGCATCCGAAGCAGCCTTGGATGACCTTTACGGTACTCTTCGCTTCAACGGGATCGGCTCGCAGAACATCACCACGAGTGGCTTCACCGAGGTCTTTCAGAACTTGACGGTGAACAAGCCGGGAGGCAGCTTGAACCTGAACAACGCCGTGGAAATCCGTGGTGCCCTGACCCTCACCAGTGGCCTGGTGAACACCACGGCGACCGAGATCCTTACCGTAAGGGCGGGCGGTTCAGCGTCGGGCTCCAGCGCCAGTTTCGTGAATGGGCCGATGGTGAAGGTGGGCAATACGAACTTCACCTTCCCCGTAGGCAAGGGAAGTGTGATGCGGCCCTGTGGGGTCAGCGGCATCGTTGGCTCCGTCGCGGACGCCTTCCGCGCAGAGTATTTCCCGGTGAACCCGAGCATCTTCGGTACCACGGGTGACCCCACGCTCCACCACATCAGCACCTGCGAGTATTGGACCTTGGACCGGGCCGCAGGCACACCGAATGCCATTGTCACCCTTACTTGGGAAGCTCCATACAGCTGTGGCGTGACCAACCTCCCCGAATTGCGTGTGGCGCAGTGGGATGACACGGCGCTTCCCGCGCCAGGAACCTGGCGCGATCGGGGGAACGGTGGCGCAGCGGGGATCCCCAACGTTGGATTCATCCCGACCGCCGGCGTACAAAGTCAGTTCAATGCCACCACCACGGCCTGGACGCTGGCATCCACCACGGCGAACAACCCCTTGCCCATCACCCTGCTTCGCTTCACGGCACAGCCCGAAGGGTCTATGGTCCGCCTGGATTGGTTGACGGCAGGGGAACAGGACAACGCTCTCTTCACCGTGGAACGCAGCCGTGATGCGCTCAGCTTCGAAGAGGTGCTGAACGTGCCGGGCGCATTGAATAGCAGCACACTGCTATCCTACAGTGAACTGGACCGCGCGCCTTATCCCGGCCTGAGCTACTACCGGCTGCGGCAGACCGATACGGATGGTACCAGCACCTGGTCCGATCTGGTGTCCGTGCTCTTCGGGCCGGTGAACGAACGGCCACTGGTGGTCTATGGCTCAGGTGAGACCTGGACGGCGGTACACAGCTTCCCGGCGGGCAGCACCTACGAGCTCGTGGACATGACCGGTCGCCGGGTGCTCGGTGGCCGCACGGCGATGGAAGGCCGCACGGACCTCTACGGCGTGGTGCTCTCGCGCGGCGCCTACCTCTTCCGCATCACCGATGGTGAGCGCATGGAGAGCCAGCGATTCGTTTACTGATCCATACCACCGCCGGCGGTCCCTCCGCGCTCTCACATACGCATCTACCTCAGCGCATTCCACTGCGTCCTTTGCGCTCGTTGCGTCAGGCCGCACTCGGATCCTTGCGTGCCCGTCGCGTCGTAGCGTCGTCGCGGTCAATGCGCATTCGATCTCGCATTCCCGCCGCAGGCGGTCCCTCTGCACCCTCAGCGCCCTCTGCGGTTATTTGCATTCCCGCCGCAGGCGGCCTCCGTGTCTCTGTGCCACTGTGGTGAAATGACCTTCCCCGCTCAACCCTCCTCACCCACCAGCGCGAAGGTGTGATCCAAGGGGTCCAGCAGCTCGAGCCAGTGATCGATCGCTCCCAGCCCATGCGCCGCGATCACCGGCAGGAAGCTCTCGCGTCGTTCCTGCAAGCCACCGTTCGGGAAAAGCGCCGCGTGGACCGCATCGATGCGTTGCATGGCCACGGCTTGATCACGCTTCGCAGCGCGCACCAGCCCCATCTCCAAGCGTTCCAAGCCACGCATGGCCTGCTGCCTGCGCGCGGCCACCGCGCCCTCCAGGGAACCATCCGCAGCGGTCGCCACTTCGCTGATCGCCGCGTAGAGCCTTTCCAGCTCCGCCCGTTCGGCCGTGAGTTCCGTGCGGAAACCAGCGGTCCTTGCCGCCACCTCCGTCTTCACCTCATCCACCATACGGAAGAGGTCCTTCGCTTCCAGCCTCAGCGCGCCCCAATGTTCCCGGTGCTTCGCGCTGATGGTGGCCGCGCTCGTGCGCAGGAAGAAGGCCGGCATGCATATGCGCACGGCCTGGAAGAGCCAGTGCAATTGGATCCAATAGGCGAGCTCGCCCCCACCACCGATGTAGGCGATGTCCGGCAGGATGGTCGCTTCGTAGACGGGGCGAAGTAGTACGTTCGGGGAGAAGTCCTCGGGATGGGCCTCCACGCGGGCGAGCAGTTCGTCCAGGGTCCAGCGCGGACCGCCATCGAGCACCTGGTAATGATCATCGTCCTGCACGATGCGCGAGCGGTGTCCGTTGCGCAGGTGGAAGAGGTTGATCTCCCGCGCGTGGGCCTGCACGGCGTACCGTTCCTTGATGCGTTCATCGGCATAGGCCACGGTGCGTTGGGCCACCTGGTTCAGCAGCTCCTCCTGGATGATGGGTGCGAAGAGCCGCTTCAGTGCGGGGTCATCGCCATCCACGATCAGCAGGCCGTGATGACCGAACAAGGCATGGACGAAATGGCGTGTGGCCTCCGCGAGTGTCCGGTCCTCGCGATAGGCTTCGCGCAGGAGCTTCGCCAGGTGATCCGCACCCTCACCCACGCCCAGTGCCGTAATGGCCTCCTCCACCTGTTCTGTGATGCCCTGCAGGCGCATGCGGCCCACCGCACCACCTCCCGCGCCGTTCCAGCGGATGGTGCGACCGTTGATCACCGCATGGTCGATCTCCGCCGCATCGTGATCCTCGGTGGCCATCCAGAACACGGGAATGACCGGACGATCGAGCGCGACCGATGCCTCACGTGCCAGGCGGATCGCATTGAGGATCTTGTAGGGCACGTAGAGCGGTCCGGTGAAGAGGCAGAGCTGGTGGCCCGTGGTGACGGTGAGCGCCCGCGGATCGCGTAAACGACGCAGGTTCTCGCGCACGGCAGGATGGAGGTCCAGCTCCGCGTGTTGTTCATCCAACGCTGCGCAGAGCACGGCGCGTTTCGCGAGGTCGAAGTCCAAACGCGCGGCGGCCTGGCGCAGACCG
>JAKQEI010000102.1 GCA_029573495.1 Bacteroidota bacterium
TGGTTCAACCGCTGGAGCACTTCCTGTTCATCGAACAGGCCCTTGGTAGCGCGTAACTTCATGCTGCCAAAGTGATCCATTGTGCTCCAGATCGTCAAGATCCAATGTCGTCAACCTATCAACAGGTTATTCGAGGTGCCCAATAATGTCTTGCGACTTAATGCAACCACTGAACGTTTCTATTTCTCTATCCCTCAGAATATATTTATTGAAGATGGCTCTTAGGTCCGCATAATGAATGTCAGCCAAAGCCCAACTCGCGTAACATGCGACTGTTGCATTCTCGTTGTCGGTCAATTGAAGCAATTCGTCAAGAGTGGCAAGCCCCTTAAGCTGTATGAAATTCATATAGTTCTCACTTTCAATCCCCGCAAATCCTACATGTTCACCTTGAACCTCGTTGACTTTGGTGATTCGGTCAATTATATCTGCCAGATCACTTGTCTGCCCCAAAGATTCATTTGCACCGAACAAGATGAATAGGGAAGTGATATATGCCAGTCGATTCATCTTCTCTTTGAGTACTTAGCCTTGCCCATAACTAAGGGGTTGTGACAGATCTTGGGTTTATTTCGCCTATGGACATGATCTTATTCCACTATTGCGGGGGGTAAAGCCCAATAGGCCGCGGAGGTCGTAAGTTCAGGGTTAGGGGCCATGTTGCTGAAGTCTACTCGAAGTTAACCTTCCACGTCGTTCGTAGGTGCCATTCCGACGGATCGTTCAGGGGTAACGTTCCGCTCCTGTGGAGGAGGGGGAATTGTCACCTTACCCTAATGCACCAGCCATCGCTCCACCGCCGCCATCGCCTCCGCTTTTCCTTTCACCCCAACGAGCTCAGCCCCATCCACCGGGTCGTAATTCAGCAACCAGGTCACCAGGATCTCGCGTGCCGCGGCGGGTAGTTCGTGGATGTCATCCGCTTCCACCGTGCGCAGGGCCGGGTCCACGGGCAGGGCGATGAGCTTGTCGTCACGCTCCCCCGCATCGAGCAGTTCGATGATACCGATCGGTTCCACCTCCAGGACCGTTCCGCTCGGCACCGCACCACACAGGACGAAGACATCCACCGCGTCGCCATCGCCACCTTCCTCCTTTCCCATCAGGGTGCCGGGGATAAAGCCATAGTTCGCCGGGTAGGGCAGGAAGCTGATCCTGCGCGGAAGGCCGTTGCGCGTGTCAACCGGGAAGCTGTTCGTGGCCTCGTCGTACTGGCGCTTCTCCACCGTTCCTGCAGGGATCTCGATCACGGCGTTCAGGATGCCGGGGCGCACCACGGCAGGCAGTTCATGCAGGTTCTCCATCGGTGGGTCGGTACACGCCAGGAGCAGGAGCGGAAGGGCGATCCACGCGAGGCGCATGGTGCCAAGTTCGCACTTCGCCGATCAGGGCAGGTAGTAGCCGATGGAGAGCACGCCGCCGGCCGCGTTCGAGCGTCGGTTCAAACCGGTGGTCTGCACCGTGTTCTGCAACTGCCCGCGCAGCGCCGGTCCGATGGCCACCGACCAATGCTCCGCGAAGTGGTAGCGTACATGGCCCTGCAGGCTCCAACCGAGCACCAGCTCACTGAAGGCTTCGTCCGTGAGGTCGGTGTAACCGTTCGCCGTGGGTAGTGAACCGCGACGGCCCTGCAGGATGCCGAGCATGGGACCACCGCGCACCCCGAAGCTCCAGTCGCCGCGACGCAGGTGCGCCTCGACGAGCAGGGGGATCTCCAGGTAGCTCACGCGGTTGCTGCGGCTGAGCGCGTTGCGCCGGACGTTCGTGCTCACTTCCTCCGAGGTGGTGGTGACCAGGACGTAAACGGTGGTATCGAGCATCTGCGTCACGTAATACTGCTGTCCGTTCAGCCATACGGTGCCGTTCACCACGAGGATGGTCGTGTCCACCGGGTCGAGGTAATGGTCTGTGACGATGCGCCGCGATTCCTCCTGCACGCGATCCGATTCCAGTTGTTCCACGTAGCTGGTGAAGTGCAGGCCGCTGCCATAGCCGAAGTAGCGACCCTGGTGCATGAGTTCCACACCAAAGGCGCTGGATCCGGCGCTGCTCACCCGGCTGGCCCAGTCGTTGGTCAAGTCGCCCGTGTAGTCCGTGGTGGAACGGAAGAAGCCCCCCCATACGCTCAGCTCCAACTTGCGTGCGGCCATCGCGGCGGTGAGGTTCGAGTCAATTGCCGGTCGGGTATCCGCTACGTAGTCCGAGGAGTCACTGGCGGCGGCGAGGTGCAAGGTGTCCTTGGTGACCACCGGCGCTGGGCTGGCTTCGGCGACCGCGCTATCGGGCAGGACGACCGGTGGTGTTACAACATCGGCGGTCGGCTTGTACTCCGGAGTTGATCCGGCGACCACATTGGGCATGCCCGGTTCATCGCTGTTCGCGCTGCTGACCGATCCTTCAGGGGTGCTGTTCGGGTCCGATGAAGGCGATGCCGTGGAAGGAGCGGGCGCGCTGGCTGCGATGGCAACGGGTTCGATGGGATCCGTGGCTGAAATGGAGGCGATGGTGCTTGGGGCAGGAACGATCGTCACGGCCGATGCGGGCTTCACTGCGTTCGGACGCGTGATCGGTCGGGCCGCTTGTTGTGGTGGAATGGGGCCGCGCTTCTTCGTGCTCGCTGCTGCCCCCTTCTCCTGCGCGGGAGACGAGGGTTGATCGTTCGTCGTGATCTGCTCGGCAAGGGCGTTCGGTTCCGATGCCGTCGCATTGACCGGCTCCGCTTCCTCGAGGACCGGCGTCACTTCAGGAGCGGTCACTTGTTGTTCCGTGGCTGCAGGTGGCACGGTTGCACGGGTCGATGGCTCCTGCTCGCGCGTGAGCCACCAGCCTGCGGCACCGATCCCGACGAGGAAGGGGATCCACAGGAGGAGGCGACGCCTGCGACGGTCGTTGCGCTGGGCGTCGAGAGCGGGCTGCATGGCCGTCCAGGCCGCCTCGTCGAAGGGGTGTTCGCGTTCGGCCAGCTTGCGCCGGGCCTGCTCGTCGAAGGCGTTCGGTGCGCTCATGATGCCACGGTTCGTTGGTTGTTCTTGGAAAGTGCGCCGAGTGCGCGTTGCAGGATGGAGCGTGCGTTCGACACGTGCCATTTCGAGGTGCCTTCGCTGATGCCGAGCATCTGCGCGATCTCGTGGTGCGCGTAGCCGTCGACGGCGAAGAGGTTGAAGACGTTGCGGGACATGGTGGGCACGCGGGTCAGGAGCTGTGCGAAGGCTTCCGCCTCCATGTGTGCGAGGTAGTCGTTCACCTGCGGATCACCGCTCTGGTCCTGCAGCGGTTCGCCGCTTTCGAGCTCGCGCCGCTGCTTGTCGCGCCGGAACGCGTCGATCACGGTGTTGATCATGATGCGCCGTGCCCAGGCCTCGAATGGCACTTCCGGCCTGCGTCGATCGAGCTGGGTGAGGATCTTCATGAAGCCCTGGTTCATGCGTGCGGTGGCTTCCTGGCGGTCGCGTTCGTAGCGGGAGCAGATGCCCATCATCATACCGTACAAGGCGCGGTACATCTCGTACTGCGCCTTGCGGTCGTGCTCGCGGCAACGGGCTATGAGGGCTTCTGTCACCATGGGTCGAACAGGAAAGGTACCGGACCAGTACCGGCACCTCTCCCGTTCTTCGAGGCATTAGTCGCGCACGAAGCGCTGGGTCATCACGTTCGTTCCCTGACTGATGCGGAGGGCATAGAGGCCGGCGGGCAGGTCTTCCGTTCCGAGCTGGAGCCGGTTGCCGCCCAGGTTCAACTTCTCCTGCCGCTCCATCACGATGCGTCCGTTCAGATCGACCACTTCCAGTCGCACCGTTCCTGTCGTGCGGCTATCCAGCGCGATGTTCAATTCACCACGTGCCGGATTGGGCCACAGTGCGACGGCCGTGAGCACCTCCTCTTCCGCAACCCCGGTGGTGAGCGGGTTCACCACATTGATCGTGAGCGCGCTGCGGTTGCCACTGTCGCCGATCAGACCGTTGTACAGGCCGTCCTCATCCACCGAGATGCTGTCGCAATAGGTGTCCGTGCAGCCGTCGCTGTCGGTGATCGTCAGGCAGAGTTCGTACGGTCCACTGTCCGCGTAGATGTGCGTGGGGAAGGCCTCATTGCTGGTGCTTCCATCGCCGAAGTCCCAAACGAACTGGTAGAAGCCGGTGCCACCGTTGGTGAGGTTCCACACCCAGAGCGTGTTCGGGATGGGTACGCCGGCACCGGTCGTATCTCCGTTCTCATAGGCCTGGAGCACCCAGAAGCCGGCCTCGCAATCGCCGGGGCTGTTCGGAACGCAATTACAGTCCTCATCCCAAGTGCCGACGAAGCCGCTCTGTTGGCAGGGTGTGCCAGGGACGTTCGGTCCGTTGGGGATCTGCAGGCAGTCGTACACAGTAGAGTTCGGCACGCAATCGCAATCGACGTTCCAGGTGCCTGGGCCGGTCACTGGATGGTTGCAAGGCGTGCCGGGCAGGTTCGGGCCATTCCATACCATGAGACAATCCCATTCCCCAGGAGTTTCTTGGCCGACACACTCGCATGAATAATTCCAGACATCGCCGAAAGTCATCGGGTTGCCATCGTCACATGGTTGCCAGAACGTATTTGCACTTCCAAGCAAGCCGTCGCACGGCAGGATCAGGTCAGCATCGCCGCTCGTAGAAATGC
>JAKQEI010000104.1 GCA_029573495.1 Bacteroidota bacterium
ATACCGTATCGACCCGCTCAGCTCCGCTCGAAGGCCTGGTAGGCATGCACGTCGATGGTGCTGAAGAAGCTGCCCATCTCCGGCGCCTGGCCGAGCACGCCCAACGCCTGCATGAACACGTTGCGGTCCTTCCAGCCGATCTGCACAGCGCGCACAGGCCCTTCCGCAGCGAGTAACTCCTGCTCGAACACGAAGCCAGGCTGCTGACGCACAACGTTGAAGAAACGCTCCCACTCCCGCAGGAATGCTTCGTCCTGTCCGGCCTGAGGTGTGCGTAGGGCCACTTCCATGGCGCTCGAACGCTGGACAAGCTGCAGAAGTGCCGGCGCATCCGCGTCGCTCAGCGTAAAGGAACCTTTCGCCTTCAACGTGACGCCACCTGGCAGTGCCTGATCGAACGATCGGAGCGTTGCCGGGGCCGAGCCATTCCATCCCACGATGCTCACGAGCACGCGCTGGGTGTCCGGTGCGGGCATGGTGAAGAACGACGCACCCTGCACCAGGAGCTTCATGTCGGCATGGCTCTTCAGTTGGTGCGCGAGCGCTTCCAACGCCTGGTCCAGTTGCGCCTCGCTGCCTTGCGCGGCCGTGTGGATGCGGATGTCGATGGTCATCGTTCCGCCTTACTTGATCGATGTGGCGAACTGCGAAGCGACCACATCGAAGGTGCCGAAGTAGGCCTGTGTCTCGGGCAGCTGCATCAGCGCACCGGCGATGGCATTGAACGCCTGCTGGTCGCGATACACCGTCATGCCCACGCTCATGCGCTCCGTTTCCGGTCCGCCCACCACCGCGAACTCATAGCTCTCGAGTACGCCATCGCGGCCGTCCAACATGCTCACGAAGGCTTTACGGGTGCGGTCGAACTCGGCTTCCTGACCCGCATGGGTGCGGCGCACGGCCACTTCCAGCACCTGGCCTTCGCCACGCATCACCGTGCCGAGGTCGAAGGGCTTGCCCTCGGTCTGTTGCAGAAAGGCATAGGCCTTCAGGTCCATCGTCGCGGCGAAGGCACCGAACGCCTGCTGCACCGCTGGCACGGACTGGATCTCGCCCACACGCGCCATGGACGGATATTGGGTCATCCCGATGTAGACCGGTCGGGGATCCGGCGTGGGCAGGGAATAGAAGGAGGCGAACTCCCGGTCGTTCCGTACGCCATCCTGCTTGGTCAGGACATGAATGAAGGCACTGCGGGCCTGTTCAAAGGACTCCTGTTGTCCATCCTTCACCATACGGACGGCAAGCTCGAAGATGGGTTTCTCGTTCATGGTCGATGTGGGTGTTGAGCTGGTGGAATTTGCGGGCTCCACGGCGGGGCTGCAGGCGAGGAGGACAGCTGTGGCCACGCCAGCGATGAATGGTTGGTACATGGTGTTTCCGGTTAGGCCGACAAAGCAAGAGACACCACCAGGGCCGCCTCAGGTCGATCCGAAGGAATGCTGGTCAATATGTCGCCTTGGCCCGGTAAGCTACAGGTGCGAGTCCCATGTGCCGGCGGAACGAACGGGCGAAATTGCTCGGGTCCGTGTAGCCCAGGTCGAAGGCGATGGTGGCCACATCGGCGTCCGTGAACAACAGGGCCCGGCGCGCTTGCAGCATGCGATGATCCTCGATCAGCAGCTTGGCAGAACGTCCGAAGTGCCGTTGCGCCAGTTTGTGCAGATGGCCGCGACTGATGCCCAATTCCTCGGCGATGGTCTCCACCGTGCGCAGTTCGGTCAATTTGTTGGCCAGCAGATAACGAAGCCGTTGGATACGCGCGTCGTTGAAGACACCAACGTCGTGCTTCCCGTCTACCGCATGCGCTCGCTGAAGGCGCACCAACAACAGCGGGAGCGCGGCACGCAGGAAGGATTCGCTGTCCCCCGAAGGCTTGCGCAATTCCCCGTGTATCTCTCGTGCCAGATCATTGCATGCCTGGAATGACCGCTTTACGGGACGCATGGCAGGAGCGGCTTCCAGATCATGGAAGAAGCTGAACTTATAGGTGAAGTGCGCCTCTTCGTACAGGATGTCCAGGAAACCGGCCTCGAAGAAGATCCACGTGGCACGGTCCATCGAACAGCCGCTCAGGTCCACCGGCAGGCCGGGGCTGATGGTGATGATCGTGCCGGGCCTGACCTTGACCCGATGCTCACCGATCAAGAGGGTTCCGTTGCCCGCCTCAATGATGCCGATCACGTGGAAATCCGGCACCGCTTCCACGATGCTGCCATCGAAGGTGGACATGTCGGCCGAATCGATCAACAGACCATTGCTGTATCGGTTGCGGTCGAACTTCAGTTTGCGCATGGGATCAGCAGCGAGCTGGTTGCGGACAAGTGTAGCGCATTCGCGCGGCGCAGACCGTGGTGCACGAAGGGCGCACGCTGGATGCCCTCCGCACGTGTGATCCCACTTTCGGCTACTGGATCCCCTTCTCCGTCACCACGAGCGGTACGATGTGGTTGCTCCCGCCATCGCCTCGAACAGGGCCTTGAAATTGCTGTTCCCGAGGGACTTCGAGCCCTTGCGCCGAATGAACTTGAGCTGATCGCGGGGCGGTCCAGCACCAGTCCTTAACGCACCAACGTGCCGGATCAGGCAGATGATGAAGGTCGGTAGGTTCCGACGATCATGCGCAGCATTCCCAGATAGTGGGGGATGCGGTCCGCTGGATCGTAGCCGGAAGCCACGGCTTCCACCACCCATCCCCGCGAGATCAGGCTGCAACAGGCGACCAGGTGATCCTCCTCTGCCCTGGTCAGCCGGCGCAGCTCGCCGGCGGCGACCAGGGATCGGAAGCAGGCGCGCAGGTCGTTCATCCGTCGCACCTGCCGTGCGGCATAGCCCCGGCGCATCTGCGGATCGCGCTCCAGCGCACGGGTGATGCTGGTGAGCAGGCAGCGGTACCGCACGTGGTTGGAAAGGAGCGCTTTGAAACGCCGGAAGAACTCCGCCAGTGAGCGCACCTCGCCGTTCGGGTAGATGGCATCATTGGCGGCGCCGAGGCCCTGCCCGATCGCAAGTACGATGCGCTCCTTGTCCGGGAAGTAGTAGGTGAGGTGGCCCGGTCGCATGTGCAGGGCCTTCGCGATCTCCCGGACACCCACGTATTCGATACCGTACCCGTTGAACAGTTCCAGGGCTGTGGCCAGGATCCGCGCGCGTTTCTCCTGCCCCTTGTCCGTGATCTTGCGTTCCACCATATATTTGGACAACGTCCAAATGTAAGCACATGAACTACGAACGCCCTCATGTGATCGAAAGCGGTGCAGGTGAGCAGCTCACCTTCGTCCGCGTCGAGAAGGACCCTAAAGGGGACAAGCTCATCGTGGAGAACCTGGTACAGCCTGGGTCCGGTCCGCCGATGCACGTCCACCACCGGCAGTCAGAATCGCTCACGGTGGTCAGCGGTCGGATCGGCGTGCAGGTGCTGGGACAGGAGCCCAGCGAGCATGGATCCGGCGAGACCGTGACGTTCGCCGCGGGTGTTCCCCACAAGTTCTGGGCGGTCGGGAGCGAACCCCTGCGTTGCACCGGATGGATCCAGCCAGCCGACAACGTGGAGTACTTCCTCACGGAGCTCTATCGCAGCACCCGCGAGAATGGCGGCAAGCGGCCAAAGGATTTCGACGGCGCCTACCTGGGCATGCGCTACGCCCGTGAGTTCGACATCCTGGAGGTGCCGGGCTTCGTGATGAAGGTGATCTGGCCCCTCACGGTGTTCTTCGGTAGGCTGGCGGGGAAGCACAAGCGATACGCGGACGCGCCGGAGCCCGTGATGTGAATGAGGAGGGGCGTTCACCGTGCGGTGGACACCCTTCGCTTCAGGCCGATGAAGGCCCCTACAACGTCCCCCTGTTCTCCTGCTCCCGTTCGATCGCCTCGAATAGCGCTTTGAAGTTGCCCTTGCCGAAGCTCTTCGCGCCCTTGCGCTGGATGATCTCGAAGAACATCGTGGGGCGGTCCAGCACCGGCTTGGTGAAGAGTTGCAAGAGGTAGCCCTCGTCGTCGCGGTCCACCAGCACACCGTGCTCCTTCAGCACCGCCAGGTCCTCGTCGATCTCGCCTACGCGGTCCAGCACGTCATCGTAGTAGGTGGGCGGCACGTACAGGAACTCCACGCCGCGGTCCTTCAGCGCGCTCACCGTTTCGATGATGTTGTTAGTGGCCACCGCGATGTGCTGCACGCCGGCGCCGTTGTAGAACTCGATGTACTCCTCGATCTGGCTCTTCTTCTTGCCCTCGGCCGGCTCGTTGATCGGGAATTTGATGCGGCCATTGCCATTGCTCATCACCTTGCTCATCAGCGCGGTGTACTCCGTGCTGATGTCCTTGTCATCGAAGCTCACCAGCTGCGCGAAGCCCATCACCTTGGCGTAGAACTCCACCCATTTGTTCATCTCGCCCCAGCCCACGTTGCCCACCATGTGGTCGATGAACTTCAGGCCGGTAGGCGGCGGGTTGTAGTGGCTCTTCCAGGGCTTGAAGCCTGGCATGAACGCGCCTTTATAGTTGTCGCGCTCCACGAAGATGTGCACCGTCTCCCCGTAGGTATGGATGCCGCTCTTCACCACGTAGCCGTGCTCATCCTCCTCGCGCACGGGCTCCATGAAGCTCTTCGCGCCGCGCTTGGTGGTCTCCTCCCAGGCCTTCTTCGCATCGGGCACCCACAGGGCGATCACCTTCACGCCATCGCCGTGCTTGCGGATGTGCTCGTTGATCGGGCTATCCGGCGTCATCGGCGTGGTGAGCACCAAACGGATCTTGTCCTGCACCAGCACGTAGCTCGTGCGGTCCTTCACGCCCGTTTCCAGGCCGGCGTAGGCCAGGCTCTGGAAGCCCCAGGCGGTCTTGTAGTAGTGCGCGCTCTGCTTGGCATTGCCCACGTAAAGTTCCACGTAGTCCGTACCCAGCAAGGGCAGGAAGTCCTGTGCATCGGCCATGATCTTCTCCAGGCCGTAGTCGACGTCTTTCAATCCGGTTGCCATGTTCTTGGGGATCAGAAGATCAGAAGATCAGACGATCAGACGATCGCCCGAGCCACCGACCCGCGTTAGTGTTTCAGTTTCTCGTTGTTGGTGGAAATGATCTTGTTCAACACCCGGACTATCGGAATCAGCCTGTCGAGGCAGGTCCTAGCGTTCTGGATGTTCCGTTCGATGCACAGGAGCAACCAATACTCCGTCTCATCAGCCTCCTTCAATGCGATCTTCGTCTTGTGGATGAAGTCCTTCAAGCTCTCGCCGTTCTGTGCTTCACGTACCAATGCGCCAATAGCAGTACCGCTTCGGAAAAGCTGGTCGGACACGGCGTATTTCTTCGCCTCTTGAAGCTCCTCCGCCAGATCCCAGACCGCAAGAGCGAACTGGAAGGTCATCGATACGATCGCATTGTCCTTGTACCGCGCATTGTATGAGGCAGGTGGCTCCGAAACGATGCCGTAACCAACAAGCTCATCCCGCACCAGCGCGTTCTGCCACTCCTTGATATCAATGCTCCTCAGGTCCATGGGCCGCTCCCAATTTTCTGATCGTCTGATCTTCTAATTGTCTGATCGGCTATTCCAACCAGCTCTTCCAGTACTTCCCGTCGTCGATCTTCAGCGCCTCCTCCGTCACCATCAGCGGCTTGAAGGTGTCCACCATCACGGCCAGCTCATCGGTCACTTTTTTGCCGATGCTGCGCTCCATGGCGCCGGGGTGCGGACCGTGCGGGATGCCAGCGGGGTGCAGGCTGATGTGGCCTGGGCCGATGTCGTTGCGGCTCATGAAGTCGCCATCGACGTAGTAGAGCACCTCGTCGCTGTCGATGTTGCTGTGGTTGTAGGGCGCGGGGATGGCCTGCGGGTGGTAGTCGTAGAGTCGCGGCACGAAGCTGCATACCACGAAGGCGTCGGTCTCGAAGGTCTGGTGGACGGGTGGCGGCTGGTGCACGCGACCGGTGATGGGCTCGAAGTCGTGGATGCTGAAGGCGTAGGGGTAGTTGTAGCCGTCCCAGCCCACCACATCGAAGGGGTGCGAGGCATACACCAGCTCGTGCAGCATGTTCTGCTTCTTCACCTTGATCACGAAGCTGCCCTTCTCGTCGTGGGTCTCCAGTTTCTTGGGACGGCGGATGTCGCGCTCGCAGAAGGGGCTGTGCTCCAGCAGCTGGCCGAACCAGTTGCGGTAGCGCTTCGGCGTGTACATGGGGCGGTGGCTCTCCACGATGAAGAGGCGGTTGTCCGCGTCCTTGAACTCCATGGTGTAGATCATCCCGCGGGGGATCATCAGGTAATCGCCGTACTTGAAGTCGATGTTGCCCAGGAAGGTGCGCAGGGTGCCGCTGCCCTTATGCACGAAGATCATCTCATCGCAGTCGGCGTTCTTGTAGAAGTAGTCCACGCTCTTCGCCTGGGGAGCGGCGAGCACGATGGCGCAATCGCTGTTCACCAGGATGGGCTTGCGGGCGGCCAGGTGGTCCTTCGCGGGAGTTGCCTTGAATCCGTGCAGCCGGAGCGAACGCATGTTCTTTTCAATGGCGATCTTCGGGGTGACGTCCTTGGGCTTGCGCAGCTCCTTCACCATGGTGGGCCGGTGCACGTGGTAGCTCAGGGTGCTCATGCCATCGAAGCCGACGGTGCCGAAGAGCTGCTCGTAGTAGTAGCGGTCCTTGCCGTTCTTGAAGACGGTGTGGCGCTTGTGGGGGATCTTGCCGAGGGAGTGGTAGATGGGCATTTCCGGTTGCGTGTTGGCGCGTTGCGTGTTGCGGGTTGTCCGTTCGCACAAGCCTACGCGCTGGTCTTTTCTTGGATGGTGACGGAAGTCAGCTCCGGGTGCAACGTGCCGTTGAGCGCCAGTAGTTCCTCCTCTTCACGGATGCGGCGGCGCAGGCCTTCGGGGTCGTTGATGGCCTTGGTCCTGGTGCTGCGCGTGCTGCGACCTTTGCGCCAGGCGCGTTGGGCTTCGATTGGCAATTGATGGATCTCGCTGCAGCTCGGTGAGCAGCAGTTGGCGTACTTGGTGGCGCACGCCTCGCACTGCACCAGCAGCATGTTGCAGGTGACCTCGTTGCAGTTGGTGATGCGGTCGCACTTGGTGCCGCATTGCATGCAGGTGCTCACCACATCGTCGGTGATGCGTTCGGCGAGGCGTTCATCGAACACGAAGTTCTGACCCTTGTACTTGCTCTCCAGCCTTTGCGCCTTGATCTGCCGCGCATAGTCGATGATACCGCCATGCAACTGGGCCACCTTGGTGAAGCCCTGGTGCTTGAGGTAGGCGCTGGCCTTCTCGCAGCGGATGCCGCCCGTGCAATACATCAGCACTTCCGCATCCTTCTTCTCCTTGAACGCATCCACCACTTCCTCGATGGCCCCGCGGAAGGTGTCGGCCTTGGGCAGATAGGCGCCCTCGAAATGCCCGATCAGGCATTCGTAGTTGTTGCGCATGTCGATCACCAGGGCGCCCTGCTCCATCTTCCGGTTGAAGGCCGCGGCGTCGAGGTGCTCGCCTACGTTCGTCACGTCGAAGGCATCGTCAGCCAATCCATCGGCTACGATCTTCTTCTTCACCTTGATGGCAAGCTTGAGGAAGCTCTTGCCGTCATCCTCCACGGCGATCTTCCACGGCACGTCAGCGAAGGCTTCGCGGGTGTTCAACGCAGCACGGAACGCTTCCAGATGCACCGTGGGCAGGCTTACCTGTGCATTGATGCCTTCCTGAGAGAGATATATCCGGCCAAGGACGCCCAGCGACCCCCATTCCTGGTAGAGTTCGTGGCGCAGGGCCTCGACCTCGGTCAGCCGCACGTAGCGGTAGAAGGAAAGGGTGGTGCGCTCCACGCCCTCGCGCTCCAGTTTGGCCCGGAGGATGTCCGGCCGGTCGAGGTTGCGCAGGCGGTGGATGTCCATGCTGCGAAAGTACGGAGGACCAGCGGCCCTAGCGATCGGCCGAGTAGCTTCGCCGCATGTCCAAGCCCACCTCCGCTACCGCTTCGGCGGGTGAAAAGAAGATCCTCGTCATCGGCTCCAGCGGCCAGATCGGTACCGAGCTCGTGGAAGGGCTTCGCGTGCGTTTCGGCGACGCGAACGTGGTGGCCAGCGATATCAAGGAACCCCAGGTGAAGCAGGAAGGTCCCTTCGCCATGGTGAACGCCATGGACCGCCGTGGGATCGAACGGGTCATCGACAAGCACGGGATCACGGAGGTGTACCTGCTCGCAGCCCTGCTGAGCGCCACGGCCGAGAAGGACCCTGCCTTCGCCTGGCAGCTGAACATGGAGAGCCTCTTCATCGTGCTGGAGCTGGCGCGGGAGGGGCGCATCAAGAAGGTCTATTGGCCGAGCAGCATCGCCGTTTTCGGACCAACGACCCCCAAGGATGGGACGCCACAGCACACGATCGCGGAACCTACCACGGTCTATGGGATCAGCAAGCAGGCTGGAGAACGGTGGTGTGCGTACTACCACCAGCGCTATGGGGTCGATGTGCGGAGCATCCGCTATCCGGGGCTCATCGGTTGGAAGAGCGCCCCGGGAGGCGGGACGACGGACTACGCGGTCCATATCTTCCACGAGGCGCTCAAGCTAGGCCGTTACACCTGCTTCCTGGGGCCAAGGACCACCCTGCCGATGATGTACATGCCCGACGCTATCCGCGCGACCATCGATCTGATGGAAACGCCAGCCGAGCGGGTCAAGGAACGCGGAGGGTACAACCTGGCCGGCTTCAGCTTCGATCCCGAGGAGATCGCGGCGGAGGTGCGCCGGCATATCCCGGAGTTCGCCATCGATTACGCTCCGGACCAGCGCCAGGCCATCGCAGACAGCTGGCCGCGCAGCATCGACGATAGCGCCGCCCGAGCCGATTGGGGCTGGGAACCGCGGTACGACCTGACCGCCATGGTGGATGACATGATGCACCATCTCAAGACACGGGTCGGGAAGGGTTGAAACTTTCTCACCCTATCCCACGTATCGCGTGCGTCGAACCAGGAAACGCTCGCATGTCATTCTTGAATCGTCCGGTCCTCCTCATTGTTCCAGCCCTCTTGGTGATCTCCTTGCAATGCTCCTTCGCTCAGGCGGGGACCATGGCACAGGACACCCTGAACCGCGTGGATGAGATGGGCCGCAAGCAGGGTTTCTGGAAGGTGACCGCCCCCAGCGCGGACAAGCCGGGCTATTCCGATGGTCAGTTGATCGAGGAGGGCCGGTACACGAACAGCAAGCGGATCGGTCTGTGGAAGCGCTACTGGCCCAACGGGAAGGTGATGAGCGAGATCACCTACCAGATGGGCCGTCCGCGCGGCGCCTACAAGACCTATTACCCGAACGGACGCACCGAGGAGCAGGGCAATTGGGACCTGGACCGCAACACGGGCAGGTTCCAGCGCTATCACCCCAACGGCCAGCTGGCACAGGACTTCGTCTTCACATCGGATGGGGTGCGTGATGGGGAACAGAAGTACTACCACGAGAATGGTCAGCTGGCCGTGCAGGTGACCGTGGAACAGGGCAAAGAGGATGGCACCTTGAAGCGCTACACCCCGGATGGACAGCTGCAGCAGGTGGCCGAGTTCAACGACGGGGTGATCAATGCCGCGAACAGCAGGTACCTCAAGCCGGCCCCCAAGGCCGAGGAGGTGAAGGTGGACCCCAAGGCCGCCCCTGCACCAGCGGTGACCGCTGAGGAGACCACCAACGCCGTCACCTTCCGTGAGAACGGCTACAACACCTTGTATGACCGGCAGCTGCGCATCTCCCAACAAGGCGAGTTCAAGCAGGGCCGCCTCTATGACGGGCGCCGCTACTCCTACGACAAGGATGGCATCCTGCAGCGGATCCAGGTCTTCAAGCAGGGGCGGTACAGCGGCGATGCCGTTATCACGGAAGAGGATCGGCAGTAGTTCGGGGAGGGTCGGCGCCGGCCTGTACCTTCGCGGGCCTTACCGTTGATTATGTCCGAGCCGAAGCATGGCCCCCTGTACGTCACGAACACCCTCACCCGCAGGAAGGAGGAGTTCGTCCCCCTGGACCCACCTCGCGTTGGACTGTACGTATGTGGCCCTACCGTGTACAGCGATGTCCACCTGGGCAATGTCCGCACGTTCCTCAGCTTCGATACGCTCTACCGCTGGCTCACCTTCATCGGCTACAAGGTGCGCTACGTGCGGAACATCACCGACGTGGGTCATTTGTTGGGGGATGCTGCCGATGGTGAGGACAGGATCTCCAAGGGGGCGCGAGCTGAACAGTTGGAGCCCATGGAGATCGTGCAGAAGTACACCAACGGCTTCCACGATGTCATGCGGCTCTTCAACATCCTCCCGCCCAGCATCGAACCTACGGCCACCGGGCATTTGATCGAGCAGATCGCCATGGTGGACCGGATCCTGGAAAGTGGCTATGGCTATGAAGCGAACGGGAGCGTGTATTTCGATGTGCCGGGCTTTGCGGCGAAGCATGCGTACGGTGAGCTGAGCGGACGCAGGATCGATGAACTGCTGACCAACACGCGCGACACCGAGGGCATGGACGAGAAGCGCAGCCCACTCGATTTCGCGATCTGGAAGAAGGCCGAGCCGGAGCACTTGATGAAGTGGCCTAGTCCTTGGGGCGTGGGCTTCCCTGGCTGGCATTTGGAGTGCAGCGTCATGAGCACCAAGTACCTGGGACGCACTTTCGATATCCACGGTGGTGGCATGGACCTGAAGTTCCCACACCATGAATGCGAGATCGCGCAGAGCGTGGCGGCTGATGGACAAGTGCCCGTGCGCTACTGGATGCACACCAACATGCTTACCGTGAACGGACGGAAGATGTCCAAGAGCGAGGGCAACGGATTCACCCCCGAGGAACTGGTCACCGGGAACCACAAGCTGCTGGACAAGGGCTACGGTCCCATGACCGTTCGCTTCTTCATGCTGCAGAGCCATTATGCGAGCACGCTCGACTTCAGCAACGCGGCCCTGCAGGCGGCGGAGAAAGGCTTGGAACGGCTCATGGCCGCGATGGATCTCCTTCCTGGATTGAAGCCCGGGACTTCCGATGGAGCGGACATCCCCGCGCTCGAGGCCCGCTGTTACTCGGCCATGAACGACGACCTCAACACCCCGGTGATGATCGGCGAGCTGTTCGAGGGCGTACGCATCATCAATTCGGTGAACGATGGCCGACTGACATTGACCCCGGCTTCCATCGACAGGCTGGGGACCTTGATGCAACAGATGGTCCAGGAGGTGCTCGGATTGACACGTGGGCGTGAGACCGCGGCGGACGACCGCACGTTGAACGGACTGGTCGAGGCCTTCATCCGGATGCGTGCCGAGGCCAAGGCGAAGAAGGATTTCGCCGCGAGCGATGCGATCCGCGATCGCCTGCTCGAGTTGGGGATCACCTTGAAGGACACCAAGGAAGGCACGACATGGTCACGCAGTTGAACGCACGGCGGCCTGGGTCGACGATCCTGCCATTCATCCTTTTGCTATCAGCTTGTGGGACCGAGGCGCCGGACACCCCGCCGGAGATCCACGCGCCGGTCGTTCAAGAGCTTCCGCCCACGCCGGTGTTCAACGCCGACAGCGCCTATGCCTTTGTGGCGGAGCAGGTGGCCTTCGGCCCCCGTGTTCCGGGGACCCGGTCGCACCAGGCTTGTGGGGATCGTTTGGTGCTACGACTGAAGGCTTCGGGTGCGGAGGTCGTCGAGCAGACGGGTACGGTCATCAGCTACAACAACGAGCGCCTCCCGCTGCGGAACATCATCGGCCGCTTCCACCCGGAGCGTCAGGAACGGATCCTGCTGCTGGCCCACTGGGACACCCGGCCGTTCGCGGACAAGGACGACCAGCGCACCAATGAGCCGATCGACGGGGCCAATGATGGCGGAAGCGGGGTGGCAGTGCTACTGGAGATCGCCCGCCACCTGGCCACCAAGGAGCACGGTCCGGGTGTGGACATCCTCTTCACCGATGTCGAGGACCATGGCCAGCCCAGTGGAGCGATGACCATGGATGAACGCAGCATTGATACCTGGTGCCTTGGTTCGCAATACTGGGTGAAGAACCCGCATGTGCCCGGCTACAAGGCCCGCTTCGGGATCCTGCTGGACATGGTCGGTGCACGGGACGCCCTCTTCTACCAGGAGGCGTTGAGCATGCAATTCGCTCCGGCCATCGTGCGCAAGGTCTGGAAGACGGCCGCTTCGCTCGGACTTGGCGACCGCTTCGTGCAGGAAACGAAGTACTTCGTGGGGATCGATGACCATGTTCCGGTGAACAAGGTCTTGCGCATCCCGACGATCGACATCATCGAGTATGATCCGACCACCCAGGCCTTCGGGCCTTATTGGCACACGCACGACGATTCCATGGAAGTGATGGACCGCGGCAGTCTTGATGCGGTGGGCCGCACGGTGCTGGAGGTGGTCTGGAAGGAACGATAGGCCTTGCCCGGTCGAGTCGTCACCAGTGAAAATGGAAGGGGGCGTCCGATCGGATGATCGGACGCCCCCTTCCATTTCAGGATCACTCCTTCGTGAAACGGGCGGTGCGCTCTCCGTCATCACCCGTGAGGCGGATCGTGTACATGCCCGGTGCCAGCGCGCTGATGTCGATGCCCATGTTGACCGTACGACCCTGCAGGACGACCCGTCCCATCGCATCGAGCACCGTGTGGTCCACGACCTCCTGCGCGTTGATGGCAAGCGACAGGCGGTCCGTGGCGGGATTCGGATGAACGGAGAACAGACGGTCCGAGGCGACGTCCGTGGTGGCGGTGGTGATGCTCTCGACCACCGTGATGGTGCTGTTCACCTCCACGTCGGTCAGTACGGTCGTGAGTCCCGAAGGCCAGAGCAGGCGCACTTCACTGATCTCGGTATCCTGGGCAAGGCCGAAGTGGGCCATCAAGCTGCTCATGTAGCGGAAGCCATCGCCGCTGCGGATCTCCCGGATCTGCTGTCCCAGCGGTGTGGTGACGATGATGCGGGTGCCGATCGCGTTCCCATTGCTCACCGTGCCCACCGGGTTGATCCGCAGCCAGTTGTTCGGACCACCGTTGTTGAATCGAACAGCATTGGTGGAAAGTAGGTCCAGGTAGCCATCGTTGTTCAGGTCGCCAACGGAGTGATTGCCTGCGCTCGTGGCCCATTCGAAGGTCAACGGTCCGGTGCCCATGAAGATGGAACCGCCACCAAGGATGTCCAGCCAGCCGTCGTTGTTGAAATCATGGGTGGTCCATTCCGTGCTCGTGCCGGTGTTGTTCTCCATCCCCGAGCCTTCGGTCACATCCGTGAAGATGCCGTCATCGTTCCGGAAGACCTTGTGGCTGCCGAAGCTGGTGGAACTCGCACCCACCACCACATCCAGGTCACCATCATGGTCGTAGTCGCCCCAGGCGCTGGACCAGCTCTGGTGAAAGCCGTTCGCCAGCCCGATCGAGGCGGCGATCTCCGTGAACGTACCATCACCGTTGTTGCGGTGCATCTGGTCGATGGCCGCAAGCGACTCGCCACCGCGGCACTTCGCGATGAAAAGGTCCATGTCACGGTCGTTGTCGAAGTCGATCCAGATGGAGCCATAATTGCCGCCGTCCGGGTTGTCGCCAAGGCCGCCCTGGTTGTACGACAGCGTCCCGTCCCCGTTGTTGATGTAGAACACATTGGGATCCACGTCATGGCAGACGAAGGCGTCCAACAGGCCGTCGTTGTTGATGTCGATCATGTTCGAGCGCTGGCTGAACACGTACTCGGGATAGGACACCTCGTTGAAGGCGGTACCATCGCTGTTCGTCAACATCATGGTCACCCCCTGGCCACCGCCGTACAGCAGGTCGTTGTGCCCATCGTCGTTCAGGTCCCCCGCGCAAAGGCTCCAACTCGGCGAGTTCTCCACGGTCGTGGTCAGGATGGTGTTCACCACGAAGCCACCACCCGGTTGCTGATAGTGGAGGTGGATGCGGTCGTCCTGGACGGTAACGATGTCATCCAGTTGGTCATCGTTCATGTCCACCGCGGCCAGCACGCTGCCCTGCGTAGGATTCGAGGTGGACGTGAAGCTGATGCTCGGCACGACCACGGGTCCTTCGTTCAGCTGGAAGATGAACCCGGCATCGGTCCAACGGTCATCCCAGGCGATGTAATACGTGGTTCCGGCCACCGCATTGAAACTGCAAATGGACAAGTAGCCATTGCCGATGAAACCACCATCGTCATCCCATGCGTAGCATGAAAGGTTGGAGCAACCACCTATGAACACGCTCACCCGGGTATCGCCGCCTGTGTTCTCAACGAGATCGCTCGTGATGGTGACCCCGGTGTTCGAGGTCGGGGTGTAGGAGAACCAGATGGCGCCACTGGCCACCTGTCCGCCGTTGCAGTTCAGGGCCGGTGGTGTTCCGATGACGGTGGCCACGGTATGCGCACCAGCGGTGATCGGAATAGCCGTTGAACATTGGTCCTGGGCTTGTGTCCAGGTCGCGACGCTCATGAGCGCGCAAGCGAGTACGTGTTTCTTCATGGTCTATCCATTGTTCGTTGCAGGTGGATCAAATATAGAGGATGTGCAAGGCCGGCTCGGCCACATGCCAGCCATGGAACGGGCTCGCTTGGAACGCTGAAGAGCGGCGGTGCCACCCAACCCTATCACCTCAGTGCGCGTATGCCGGACCGGTCTGCACATTCGGCTGGCTACCTTGCCACCATGTCCGGATCACCGACCGACGATCGCCGTCTGTTCCTGCTCGACGCCTTCGCACTGATCTACCGCGCCTATTTCAGTTTCATCCGGGCTCCACGGGTGAACAGCAAGGGCCTCAACACGAGCGCCGCGTTCGGTTTCACCACCACCCTGCTCGATCTCATCAAGCGGGAGAAGCCCACGCACCTCGCTGTGGTGTTCGACACGGCCGCCCCCACCGAGCGCCATGAGACCCTACTCGACTACAAGGCGAACCGCGAGGAGATGCCGGACGATATCCGCAGCAATCTGCCTTACATCCGCCGCATCATCGAGGCGCTCAACATCCCCATCCTGGAGAGTGACGGGTACGAGGCCGATGATGTGATCGGAACGCTCGCCAAGAAGGCGGAGCTGGAGGGCTATACGACCTTCATGGTCACCCCGGACAAGGACTTCGGCCAGTTGGTGAGCGACCGCATCATCATGTACAAGCCCGGTCGCGGAGGCGATCCACCCGAGAAGCTCGGCCCCAAGGAGGTCTGTGAACGCTGGGGCGGGCTCACCAGTCCGGAACAGGTCAAGGACATTCTCGGCCTCATGGGAGATGCGGTGGACAACATCCCGGGCATCCCTGGCATCGGGGAGAAGACCGCGATGAAGCTCGTCGCGACGTTCGGTTCCTTGGAAGCGGTGATCGAGGGCGTGGACCAGCTCAAGGGCAAACAGAGGGAGAATGTGATCCAGTTCGCGGAGCAGGGCCGCATGAGCAAGTTGCTCGCGACCATCAACATCAACGCTCCGGTGGAACTCGACCATGATGCGCTACACCTGGACCCGCCCGACAAGGACAAGGTGATGGAGGTGTTCAGTGAACTGGAGTTCAAGACACTGGCAGCGCGGGTGCTCGCTCCCGTCGATCCGGGTGGCGCGGTTAACGGGAATGGACCGGCGCGATCACGGAAAGGCCCTCCTTCCAGCGCGCCTGCGCAAGTCGACCTCTTTGGCACCACCACGGATGACAACGGCAACGTGGAGATGAAGGTGTTCGCCACCATCGATACGGTGAAGCACCGTTACCTGCTCGAGGACACGGATGAGAAGATGTACATGCTGGCGGCGCAATTGAAGAAGCAGCAGCGCTTCGCCTTTGATACCGAGACCACGGGTACCGATGAGCGGACCGCGGAGCTCGTGGGCCTCTCATTCTGCTTCAAGCCTCATGAGGCGTACTATGTCCCCGTTCCCGAACAACGCGAAGAGGCCCAGCGCATTGTCGACATCTTCAAGCCGGTGCTGGAGAACGAGGCCATCGGCAAGGTGGCACAGAACGCCAAGTACGACATCCGCGTGCTGAAGAACTACGGCGTGGAGGTGAAGGGTCCCTTGTTCGATACGATGGTGGCCCACTTCCTGCTCAAGCCCGATCAGCAGAAGCACGGCATGGACTTCCTGGCGGAGTCCTACCTCGAGTACCGCCCGGTGAGCATCGGAACGCTCATCGGTGAGAAGGGCAGGGGCAGGGTTCAGAAGAGCATGCGCGATGTGCCTGTGGTCGAGGTGAAGGAATATGCGGCCGAGGATGCCGATATCACCTGGCAACTCGCCGGTAAGTTCGAACCCCTGCTGGCGGCGGATGAGGTGACGGACCTCTTCAATACGGTGGAGATGCCCCTGGTGCATGTGCTCGCCGACATGGAGACGGAGGGCATCCGGATCGATATTCCGGCGTTGAAGCAGTTCAGCGAAGAGCTGGGCACCGACCTTACGCGTCTGCAGGAGGAGATCCATGCGGCGTCCGGGGTGACCTTCAACATCGACAGCCCGAAGCAGCTCGGTGATGTCCTGTTCGAGACCCTCAAGCTGGGTGGTGACAAGGTGAAGAAAACGGCGAAGACAGGCCAGTACCAGACCAGTGAGGACATCCTGCAGGCGATGAGCAGCGCCCATCCCGTGATCCCGCTGATCCTGGACTATCGCAGCCTGCGCAAGCTGAAGGGTACCTATGTGGATACCCTTCCCGAGGCGGCCGATCCGAGGACCCATCGGGTGCATACCAGCTACCTGCAGACGGTGGCGGCCACGGGCCGGCTCGCCAGCAACGACCCCAACCTCCAGAACATCCCCATCCGCACCGAGAAGGGCCGTGAGATCCGCAAGGCCTTCGTGCCAAGGGACGAGCACTACCAGCTGCTCAGCGCCGACTATTCGCAGATCGAACTGCGGATCATCGCGCACATGAGCGGCGACACGAACATGCAGGAGGCGTTCAGGCACGGACTGGACATCCACGCGGCCACGGCGGCCAAGGTCTTCAATGTGGACATCGCCGCGGTCACGCGCGAACAGCGGAGCCGTGCGAAAGCGGTGAACTTCGGCATCGCATACGGGCAGGGTGCCTTCGGCCTCAGCCAGACCTTGGCCATCCCCCGCGCCGAAGCAAAGCAGATCATCGACGACTATTTCGCCCAGTTCCCAGGTGTCCGCAATTACATGGACGAGACCATCGGCTTCTGCCGCACCCATGGGTACATCAAGACGCTCATGGGGCGCCGCCGCTACCTGCCGGATATCACCAGTGGCAACAACACGGTGCGGGCCCAGGCCGAGCGCATCGCCATCAATGCGCCCATGCAGGGCACGGCCGCGGACATCATCAAGGTGGCCATGGTCAACCTGCATGCGGACCTCCGCCGGAATGGCTTGCGCAGCAAGCTGTTGCTGCAGGTGCATGATGAGCTCGTGTTCGATGCGCACAACGAGGAGCTCGAAGAGCTGAAAGGCATCGTGCGTGATCGCATGCAGGGCGCAATGGAGCTCGCGGTGCCGTTGGTTGTTGACATGGGCGTGGGGAAAAACTGGCTGCAGGCGCACTGATCGCCCCATCCGCTATCGGGACCTTTACAGCCGACTCTCCATCAACCCATGAGCGTGATGCGCAAGTACCTATGGCCGGCCGCTTTCATCGTGGCCGCTTCCCTTGCCGGCTGCGGCGGTGAACCTGCCGCACCTGACCAGTTGACCGTTGACACCGCGGCGGACAGCACCAAGGAGGAACGGATGGCCAAGACGAAGAAGATCTTCTACAACATCCCGTCCCCCATGGAGACGGCGGCGCTGCTGAAGAAGGCCGGGGCCCAGTACAACAGCAAGATCCTCAACGACGTGAAGAACGTCGACAAGTACACCGCGGCTAGCCAGCAGGCGCTGAACCTGGGCGTGTACGGTGCGGACCTGAGCTATGCCAGTGTCTTCAACCACACACAGGAGAGCATGTTCTACACCTCCTGCTCGCGCAAACTGGCCGATCGCCTCGGGGTGACGAACGCGTTCAACGACAGCACCCTGGAACTGATGCAATCCAAGATGAACGACCGCGACGCGCTGTTGGACATCATCAGCACCACCTATTGGGATGTGGATGCCTACCTGAAGGAGAACGGCCGCGACAACATCAGCGCCTTGATGATCGCAGGTGGCTGGGTGGAGGGGCTCTACGTCGCCACCCAGGTGACCACCACGAACGATACCCCGGATCTCCGGCGTCGCATCGCCGAACAGAAGCACTCCCTGGATGACCTCGTAGCCCTGGTCAGCTCCTATGGTGTCGAGGATGCCAGATTGGATGGGGTCAAAGGGGATCTGGCCGCCCTCCAGGAATTGTTCAAGGGGATCAAGACCCCTGAGCCAGGTGCCACGACCACCGAGGAGAACGGAGTAACGGTCATCGGTGGCAACGAGCCTCCGGCCACCCTGACCGATGAGCAACTCACCGCGATCCGCGACAAGGCCGCCTCCATCCGCAATTCCTACATCAACTGATCCGTAACATGCGACCCCAAAGCCTGTTCGTTCGTTCGGCCCTGCTGGTATGCGCTGTTGCAGGAGGCCTCTCCGCCTCGGCCCAATGCCGGAGCTTCGCCAAGAACAAGTGTGTACCAGAGCTCGCGCCGTACAAGTTCAATGAGACCTTCAACGCCGCCCAGCTCGCCCCCGGTGAGGAAGCTGAGGTGAACCTGACCTTCTACAGCGGCCAGGAATACCGGGTGATGGTCTGCACCCACCCGATCCTCGGGGAGGTGAATTGGAAGCTCGTGGACGAGAACAACAAGATCGTGTTCGAGAGCCTGGCGGATGAACCGAAGAAGTTCTTCGACCTGAAGGCGGGCAGCACCGTTCCCATGAAAGTGGTGGTCTGGGTGCCCAACAAGGGTTCCTCCTCCATGGTGCACGTCGGTTGTGTGGCCATCATGGTCGGCTTCAAGGAGTGAGCGTGACCGCCTCGAACGAGCGAGCCCCGGGCACATCCCGGGGCTCGCTCGTTCAACGGGTCATGGTCCGTGCTACTCCTTCACCACCTGGAGGGTGCGGATGCCACCGGAGGTGGTGATGCGCACGATGTAGATCCCGCTGGCACGTTCGCCCACAGGTATCGCGATGCGCTGGTCCCCAGCGGCCAGGGTCCCATCCTGGAAGGTGGACAAAATCCGGCCCGTCATGTCGAGGAGCTCGAGCCGAACGCGATCGGCCGCCGCAAGCCGCAGACGCAGATCGGCGTTCGAGGCGGTGGGATTCGGCATCACCACTGCGTCGCCAGCATCCTCACCCAGTTCCACCAGGCTCACGTTCACCGCTGTTCCGTTCAGATTGATGTCGTCCAGGTACAGGTTGTTCCCACCGTCGCTGAAGAAGTCGAACCGGATGCGCATATCGCTCACCTGGAAGGTGCTGTTGATGGTGAGGATCTCCTTGTACCCCCATTGCGCGGGTCCGTTCGGTATGAAATTACCCGTGACGATGCCTCCGGTGTTCAGGTCGCTCGTTCCGAAGAGCTGGCCACGAAGGCTCCAGTTCTCTCCGCAATTGCTGCTCACGAAGATGCGCAGCTGATCGGCGCTCATGTTGGTCCGGCGCGCGTAGGCATAACGGAAGCTCAGTACGATGTCGGAGACCCCGCTCATGTCATAGGTGGGGGTGATCAGCTGGTCCAGCCTACCGGCCATGCTCGAGTTGTTCAGGATACGCAGGCTCTTCGAGCCCGTATAGGCGGCGGTGTTCGTGATCGTGTATCCGTTGTCCCCATCGGCGTTCACCACGGTCCATCCCAGATCGCCTGGTTGGGAGGCTGATTCAAAGCTCTCGACCAGCGGAGGAGCCTCGCCGGGGTTGTTCAGCACCGTGACCACGTTCTGTTCCGTGGTCGACACCAGGCTCGAACCATCCGTGGCCGTGAGGGTCACAGCATAGGTGCCGCCTTCGGGGTAGAACACGGAAACGGATGCTGCGTCACTGGTCGCCGGGTCACCGCCCGGGAAGGTCCAGGTGCGCGACGTGATGTTGTGATAGCTCTCATCCGTGTACACGACCGAGCTACCGGCACAGATCTCCCGACGGTTGACCGAGAACCGTGCTGCGCACAACGTCGCATTGCCGTTCACCCCTGAATTGATCAGGGTGCTCGTCTGCCACAGCTGGTTGCGTTGGGCCGTGTTCGAGTTCAGTGCCGCGATCATGCGCGTCTTCTGCCCCTCGGTGAACATCTTGGAGCAGTACGAATACTCCATGTAGTTCTCCACGTTGTCAAGGGTCGATCCACAGCTGGCCCCGCTCAGGGTGCAACTCGTCCAGCCTCGTGTGTTCGGGGTGTCAGCGACCCCGTCGTCGTCACTGCAATTGGCATCCAGTCCGGGGTTGTTGCTGTTGCCCCAGGTGTGTGCCAGGTTCAACCAGTGCCCCACTTCATGGGTCAGCGCACGGGAACGACCGGCTGTGGAAGTACCAATGGCTCCAACGTAGGTGTGCTGGATCACGATCCCATCCTCCTCCGGTATCCAATCCGCGGTGCCCGGTCTGAAGGTGTAGCCGGCGGCACCATCTGCCGAAGCCGCCACCCACACTTGCATGTAGCGGTTCCGTGGCCAGGAGATCAACGCCTTCATCTGGTCATCGCCGGCGTTCGTCAGCGTCGATACCGTGCGCGTGATCCCGTTGGTGCAGTTCCCCTGTGGGTCCTTCGTGGCGAGGCGGAACTCGATGCCGATATCGGCCACGATATCCTGGAATTGCGGCCTGACGTTGTCCCAGTCCGCGTTCAACCGGTTGAAGTCGTTGTTCAGGATCCGCACGGCATCCTGGATCTGCGCATCGGTGATGTTCTCCGGTCCGTTGTTGTGGATGATGTGGAAGACGACCGGGATCACGTATCCGCCACCCCCACCGCGCTCCCCTTCCTCCTGGAAGTTCCGGGTGAAGGTCTCCAGTTCCTCGGTGCGTTGGGCCACACGCGCAGCGAAGTCGGGTGCGTGGGCGATGGGCGCTCCGATGCGGTGGATCTCATCATTTCCGCAGTGGAAGGACTCCTGAGCGGAGAGCCCGCCTATCGGCAAGGCGATCGCCAGGAACAACAAGGTTCGGATCATCTGTTGGGAAGGGTCGGTACATGAATGCACCGTCGGTGTAAAAATACGGAGCCATGGGCCCGCCATTGGACCCTAGGTGCGCCATCCGGCCCGATGGAAGCGGGTTCCCAAGGCGGTATTGCCATCCTGAAGAACAGGTGGAAAGGGTGCGTCCGTTCGGTCGGAAGCCCGGTTTTACCCGGCGGAAGCCCTTTCCTGTCGGGTTGAAGACCGATGCTCAAAGGGCCACGCTTGGACCATGGTAGGGGCAATCGTGGGATCCTGACCCCAGCGTCAAGGTGTCAAGCCCGTCAGCCCAGGGCTTGTTCGAGGTCCTCGATGAGGTCCTGTACGTCCTCCACGCCAACGCTCAATCGGATGAGGGTATCCGCCAGACCGTTCGCCAACCGTTCCTCACGCGGTATGCTGGCATGTGTCATGCTCGCCGGGTGACCCAGCAGCGACTCCACGCCACCAAGTGATTCGGCCAGCGTAAAGAGCTTGGTGCTGCTCAATACACGGGTGGCATCCGCCATGTCGTCGCCCTTCAGGGTAAAGCTGATCATGCCACCGAAGCCACGCATCTGCTTCGCCGCGATGGCGTGGTTGACATGGGTCTTCAAGCCGGGCCAGTACACCTTGTCCACCTTCGGATGCTCCACAAGCCAACGGGCGATGGACTCACCGTTCTCGCAATGCCGTTGCATGCGGAGGTGGAGCGTCTTCAAGCCGCGCAGGACGAGGAAACAGTCCTGTGGACCGGGTGTTGCGCCGCTACTGTTCTGGATGAAGGCCAGTCGTTCCGCCAACCCATCGTCCTTCATGATCAACGCACCCATGACCACGTCGCTGTGGCCGCCGAGGTATTTGGTCACACTGTGCATCACCAGGTCGGCGCCCAGGTCCAACGGGTTCTGGAGGTAGGGCGTGGCGAAGGTGTTGTCCACTCCGAGGAGGCACCCCTGCTTCTTGGCGATGGAAGCCAGGCCCGCGATGTCGATGATGCGCAGGAGCGGATTGGTCGGCGTTTCGGCCCAGATGAGCTTGGTGTTCACATTCACCTTCGCCTGCACCTGGCCGAGGTCGCTCATGTCCACGAAATGGAAGGTGATCCCGAAGCCCGCGAAGATCTTCGTGAACAGACGGTATGTGCCACCGTAAAGGTCGTTGGTGCTCACCACCTCATCGCCCGGCTTCAGCAACTTGATCACCGCGTCGATGCTGGCCATGCCCGTGGCGAAACAGAGGCCATGCTTCCCGTTCTCCAGCGCCGCCAACGCGTTCTGCAACGCCGTGCGCGTGGGGTTGTGCGTCCTGCTGTATTCGTAGCCCTTGTGATCACCGGGTGAAGCCTGCACATAGGTGCTGGTCTGGTAGATGGGCGTCATGATCGCCCCCGTCGCAGGGTCCGGTTCAACGCCGGCGTGGATCGCTTTGGTGCCGAATTTCATCGTGGTCGCTGGTTGACGGTCGCGAAGGTAGGATCCCCGAAGCACCTGCTCCTGTCCATGTATTTTCGCAACCCGATGCCCGCCTCCCGCCAAGCGTGGGCGCACCTCGCGCTCTTCACGGTCAACTTCATCTACGGCGTCAATTACGTCGTTGCCAAAGGACTCATGCCCGTGGTGATCGGACCATCCGGTTTCATCCTCCTCCGCGTTCTGGGCGCGGGAAGCTTGTTCTGGGTGCTGCGCGCTATCCGGCCGGAGCCGGTGGCCCCCGCGGACCTGATCCGCCTCCTGCTATGCGCCGTCACTGGCGTCGCGCTCAATCAACTGATGTTCTTCCACGGCCTCATGCGCACCACGCCGCTCAACGCGAGCATCATCATGGTGGTGACGCCCATCCTCGTCCTCGTGCTGGCCGGCGTGCTCTTGAGGGAACGGATCACATGGACCAAGGCCATGGGGGTGCTGCTCGGGGCTGCCGGCGCCCTGGTCCTGGTGCTCGTGAAGCCATCGACCACTGCTGCAGGCCCCTCCACGGTGGGCGACCTGTTCATCCTGATCAATGCCTCCTCCTACGGCCTGTTCCTCGTTCTGGTGAAGCCATTGATGCGCAGGTATAGTGCGGTCACCATCATGGCCTGGTCCTTCTTGTTCGGACTTTTCCTGGTCCTGCCCTTCGGCTGGCAGGAGCTCGGAGCGGTACAGTGGCAGACGCTATCCACCGCACATATCCTTGCGCTGGCCTTCGTCGTGGTCATGGTCACCTTCGTGTCCTACCTGATGAACACCTGGGCCATGGCCTATGTGAATCCGACGGTCGTTGGAGCATACATCTATATGCAGCCCGTACTGGCAGCTCTTTTCACCTGGATCTTCGTCAGGATCGGTCCGGAGCGGCTGGGTATCCCAGGTTCCTACTCCACGGACATCGGGATCGTGCAGGCGCTGTGTGCACTTTGCATCTTCGGCGGTGTCTACCTCGTGGGCAGGGCTGATCGGTGAGGCGGCCTACATTTGGCCGGCATGATCCGTTCCATGACCGGCTTCGGCCGCGCAGAAGGCCAGGTGGGCGACCGTAATCTGACGGTGGAGGTCCGTTCGCTGAACAGCAAGCAGCTTGACCTGTTCCTGAAGTTGCCGGCCGCGCTGAAGGATCGTGAGAACGAAGTACGTCAGCGGGTGGGCGAGATGGTGTTAAGGGGCAAGGTCGAACTGTTCATCGGTTCGGAAGGTGCACAGGTCACCAAACGGACCACCTTCGACAAGGACCTCGTGCAGGCCTATTACAGTGAATTGCGCGCGATCCGCGACCAGGTCGACCCGACCGCCACGACCGACCTGTTCGCACTCGTGCTGCGGCTTCCCGATGTGACCAGTACCTCGAACGAGCGCATCACCGATGAGGATTGGAACGCCGCGCTCGCTCTGATCGATGAAGCGCTGATGGGCTTCAATGCGTTCCGTGCGGCGGAGGGTGGCCGATTGCTCACGGAGATCGAAGCTCGCGTGCACGCCATCGGCCGGTTGTTGAACGAGGTCCAGGCGGCGGACCAGGGCCGTGCCGATCGCATGCGTGAACGCTTGCGCGCGAAGCTGACCGAGCTCGGCACCAAGGTGGACCAGGACCGCTTCGAACAGGAGCTCATCTTCTACCTCGAGAAGATGGACATGACGGAGGAGATGGTGCGGCTCAGGTCCCACTGCACCTATTTCCTGGAGACCATGGGCGGATCCGAAGCCCAGGGACGCAAGCTCGGCTTCATCGCCCAGGAGATGGGTCGTGAGATCAATACCCTCGGTTCGAAGGCCAACGATGCCGCCATACAGCAGGTCGTGGTGATGATGAAGGATGAGCTGGAGAAGGTGAAGGAGCAGGTGTTGAACGTGTTGTAGACATGGCGACCCAGGGGAAGTGCATCATCATATCGGCGCCCAGCGGGGCCGGCAAGACCACCATCGTACGCAGCTTGTTGAAGCAAGGCCTGCGTCTGGCCTTCTCGGTCAGCGCCACCAGCCGTGCCAAGCGCAGCTACGAAGTGGACGGTCAGGATTACTTCTTCATCAGCGCCGACGAGTTCCGCCGCCGGATCGAGCGCGATGCGTTCATCGAGTGGGAGGAGGTGTATCCGGGCCAGTACTACGGCACCCTGCGCAGCGAGATCGACCGGATCTGGAGCAATGGAAGCAGCGCCATCTTCGATGTGGATGTCATCGGTGGCATCGACCTGAAACAACACTTCGGTGATCGCGCCCTGTCCATCTTCATCAGTCCGCCCAGTGTCGCCGCCCTGGAGGAGCGGCTGCGTGCGCGCGGTACGGAGAGCGAGGAGAGCCTGCGCAGGCGCGTGGACAAGGCCGCTCAGGAAATGACCTACGCACCGCGGTTCGATGCCGTGGTGGTGAACGATACCCTGGAACACGCCTGCGCGGAGGCGCACGCCCTCGTTGCACGATTCCTCGAAGCATGACCATGCGGATCGGCTGCCTCTTCGGGACCTTCGACCCGCCACACTTCGGCCATGTGGCCCTGGCCCGTCATATGCTCAACGCCTGCGGACTGGACCAGGTCTGGCTGGTGGTCACACCACAGAACCCGTTCAAGACCGATCGTCAGTTGAGCCCCGACGAACATCGGCTGGCCATGACGCGCCTGGCGGTCCGGGGAGTGGACGGGTTGGTCGCCAGTGGCTTCGAGATCGATCTGCCCAGGCCGAGCTACACGGTGGACAGTCTGCGTTTCATGCGGCACCGCTGGCCGGACCACGACTTCGCGCTCATCATCGGCAGCGATAACCTGGCCGGCTTCCATCGTTGGAAGGAAGCTGAGGATATCCTCGAACATCATGAGCTCCTGGTGTATCCGCGGGAGGATTTCCAGGATCACCTCGCCACCTCGGCGTTCCATGGACATCCTGGCCTGCGCATTGTTGCCGACGCTCCGATGCTGCCCGTATCATCCACGGAGATCCGGCGACGCATCAAGGCATGGGAGCCCGTGGACGATCTGCTGTCGCCTGCCGTGCTCAGCTACATCCGCCAGCACCGCCTCTACAACCCCTGAAGGTCGATCGGCTCCACGATGCCCGCGCTTTGGATCAGGTGATCGCGAAGGACCGTCACCGCCCGGGCATGTCCGCTTTCGTTCACCACATGCAGGTCGCACAAATGCCTGTAGGGGAGAAGGTAGTTGCGGTAGGCGGGAAGGACATGATGCTCCCATTGATAGAGCACATCCTCCGCACCATAGCCCCGTTCCTGCGCATCCCGCTTGAGCCGACGCTCCAATTGAGCTCCCTCACTGGCATCGATGAAGATGCGCAGGTCGAACAGTTCCCGAACGGGCTCGTGGTGCAGCACGAAGAGCCCCTCGACCAGGATGACCGGTGAGGGACGGAGCTCGATCAACTTCGGTTCCTTGTCCGTCTGATTGAAGGTGTACTCCTTGCGGAAGATCGGATCACCAGCGACCAACGATCGCAGGTCCCTGGCCAGGGCGTCCATGTCCACCCCCTCAGGTAGGTCGAAGTTCACCTTGCCGTTCCGATCGAGCTTCTGGGACTCGATCGGCAGGTAGTAGTCGTCCTGGGAGATGAGGCACGCCAGGCCTTCGGGCAGGGCTTTCTGAAGCGCACGTACCAGCGTGGTCTTGCCAGACCCGCTCCCTCCGGCAACGCCGACGAGGTACGCTCCACGGTGCATCGGTGGCGAAAATAGGGCATCGGCGTGTGGAGGTGGTGCTCCCCCTTCCATGGCAGGGTGACATCGTCGTAATAGTTTGAAAGCCAACCATCCATGCCTGCTGAAATGGCTTTGGCACGCCGTTTGGCAGAAGTTCTTCGACCAACGAACACCAACTACCATGAAGACCACCATCCAACCTTACCTGCGCCTCAAACGTGAAGCGATGCGGCAGATGCTCACCGGTGACGTCGAACGGTACATGCGCACGCTCCGTCTCCTGAACGACCTGCGTGGTCGTTCACGCGCCATTGCTTAGAAGGATCCAGCCCCCCGAGGACCGGTGTCGAACGGGTCCCGCCCCTCCAGGAGCGGCCCCTCGCCACCGGTCCTGTTATTCCGGAACCGCCCGCCAGCAGAGCCATATGAGCCAAAATCACATGCGAGGGATCTTTTTTCCGGGGCCCGCGTAGAAGGGTGCATGACGAAGAAGGACAAGATAGCCTTCATCAAAAGCAGCAAGCGGAAAACGCACGTGTACAACAACCTGGACCGCTACACGGACCAGCAGTTGAACGACGTGATCCGGGAGATCGTGCAGGGGCTGATCCGCGAAAGCGAGATCATCGCCAATGCATACATCAACGGATACCGATAGGACAACTGTCGCGTTCGCCCTGCTTGAAGGCTGAAGCCTCAGGTAACGGAGCCCCCCCACCGAACGGTGGGCGGGGCTTCGTTACGTTCGGGACCTGCACGTAGTGATCACGCATCCTCACAACGGGTAACTTGCCGTGAACGAATGAACATGTACGAGCGCATCGACCTTGATGTCTGCCGGGTGGATGGTACCCGCATCATCGACCTAAAGGATTTCCCGACGGATCTGCCTGACCAGCATGCGAAGAAGGTGTTGAAGGATTCCGTGGCGGCGGATAGTGCCCGGATCGCCGAACTGCAGGAGACCCTCCATGCTCAGTCCTCCCACGCCCTGTTGCTGATCTTCCAGGCCATGGACGCGGCAGGGAAGGACAGCTGCATCCGCCATGTCCTCAGCGGCGTGAACCCGCAAGGGTGCCAGGTCACCTCGTTCAAGGCACCGAGCGCCGAGGAACTGGGGCACGATTTCCTGTGGCGCCATGCGAAGGCGGTACCAGCGCGGGGCATGATCGGGGTGCACAACCGCAGTCATTACGAGGAGGTGCTCGTGGTGAAGGTGCACCCGGCCTACCTCTCCGCGCAACGCCTGCCAGGCATCGATCCGGCGGACCTCCCCGGGTACTTCTGGGAACAGCGGTATGCATCCATCCGTGGCTTCGAGGCCCATCTGGCCGGCCAGGGGGTCACCATCATGAAGTTCTTCCTGCACATGGACAAGGCCGCGCAGAAGGAGCGATTCCTCGAACGGATCGAGGACCCAAAGAAGAACTGGAAATTCAGTCCGGGGGACGTGACCGAGCGGGGCTTCTGGGATGACTACCAGAAGGCGTACGCCCAGGCCATCGGAGCGACCGCTGCACCGCACGCCCCCTGGTTCATCGTACCGGCGGACGACCAATGGGAAACGCGCGCCATCGTGGGGCGGTTGGTCCGGGAGCAACTCGAAGCCCTCGACCTGCGGACGCCCGAGCTCGATGCCCGAGCCACGGAGGCGATCGCCGTGGCGCGCATGCGGTTGCGCAAGGAGTGATCCAGTGCGATCGTACCTTCACACCATGCGTACGCACCGACAGAAGCGCTGGCGCCTGAAGCGACCGGCAGATCCCGGGATCGTGGCCCGATTGTTGAATGAACGGTGCCCACCCGTAGCCGCTGCGCTGCTGGCGCAGCGTGGCCTGGAGGACCCGGCTTCCGCCTCGGTCTTCTTCCGTCCCACGTTGGAACGATTGCACGATCCCTTCCTTATGGCGGACATGCTGGCGGCCGTGGAACGCATCGAACGGGCCCTGGGTGACAATGAACGGATCATGGTCTACGGGGATTATGATGTGGACGGTACCACCGCCGTTGCCCTCGTCTATTCCTTCCTTTCACGATTCACCGGGAACCTCTCGTTCTATATCCCGGACAGGTACACCGAAGGCTACGGCATCTCGTTCCAAGGCATCGACAGTGCAGTGAGCGAAGGAGCCGGAGTGATCATCGCGCTCGATTGTGGCATCAAAGCGGTGGACAAGGTGGCCTATGCCGCGGAACGGGGTGTGGACATGATCATATGCGATCACCACAGGCCGGGTGATGAGCTGCCGAAAGCGGTGGCGGTTCTCGATCCCAAGCGGACGGACTGCGCCTATCCGTACAAGGAACTGAGCGGATGTGGCATCGGGTTCAAACTGGTCCAGGGTCTCGCGCAACGAAACGGGATCCCTCAGAGCGAGATCGAGACCCTTCTGGACCTGGTGGCCGTGAGCACCGCATGCGACATCGTGCCGGTGACCGGTGAGAACAGGGTGCTCACCCACTTCGGCTTGAAACAGGTGAACCACGACCCTCGACCCGGCATCAAGGCGATGATGCAGATGGCCAACGTGAAGCGGCGACTTGGCGTATCCGAACTGGTCTTCACCATCGGGCCGCGGATCAATGCGGCCGGACGGATCGAACATGGAAGACAGGCCGTTGAGCTGCTGTTGGCGAAGGATCAGGAACAGGCCGATCAGATCGGTCTGCGCGTGGACGGGAATAACACGGCAAGACAGGAACTGGACAAGAACATCACGGAGTCCGCCCTGGAGCGCATCGCCGGTGATGAGGGTCTGCGCGAAGCGTGGAGCACGGTGGTGTTCGATGCGAGCTGGCACAAGGGTGTGATCGGGATCGTCGCCTCACGCCTGATCGAACGGTACTACCGGCCGACCGTGGTGCTCACCGAAAGCCAGGGGAAGGCGGTCGGGAGCGCGCGCAGCGTCAAAGGGTTCGATGTGTACGAAGCGATCAATGCATGCAGTGACCTGCTGGACCAGTTCGGCGGTCACATGTACGCTGCCGGTCTCACGATGCCGTTGAGCAATGTGGATGCCTTCCGTGCACGCTTCGATGAGGTGGTGCGCACGACGATGGATCCGGCATTGCGTGTGCCCGAGGAGGAGGTGGACGCCGAAGTGGTGCTCAGGGACCTGGACGATCCGTTAGCGCGTATCCTGCATCACATGGAACCCTTCGGGCCTGGGAACATGAAGCCGCTCCTGATGACAAGGGGGGTGGTGGATACCGGCCAGGCCCGGATCGTGGGAGAGGATCATCTGAAGTGCGCTGTTCGCATGGCCGGTGGCGAGGGTCCGGTCTTCGATGCCATCGGTTTCCGACTCGGCGGGCACTTGGACCTGGTGAAGAGCGGCGCGCCGTTCAGCTTGATCTACACGTTGGAGGAGAATGAATGGAATGGCCGCCGAAGCCTGCAGCTGAACATCAAAGACCTGAAACCGGAGGTGCAGGGTGTGCTCGTGAACGAACCCGGCCTTCGGGCAGAGGCAACGGCATGATCGTACAGACCTCGGACGAACACTACATGCGCCAAGCCTTGAAGGAGGCCGAACTAGCGTTCAAGGCGGATGAAGTGCCTGTTGGCGTGGTGGTCGTATGGCAGGACCGCATCGTAGCTCGTGGGCACAACCTCACTGAACGACTCAACGATGTGACTGCCCACGCGGAGATGCAGGCTATCACAGCAGCGGCGGAGCATGTCGGGGGCAAGTACCTGAAGGAGTGCACCCTCTTCGTGACCTTGGAGCCTTGTGTGATGTGTGCTGGAGCGATGCATTGGGCGCAGTTGGGGCGCGTGGTGTTCGGTGCCTTCGACGAGAAGGCCGGATACCGACGTTTCGGGGGTGCACTGCTGCATCCGAAGACCCAGGTGACCGGCGGGGTGCTCGAAGCGGAGTGTGCGGACCTGTTGAAGGCGTTCTTCAAGCGGAAGCGGGCGTTGTAGGGCCAACTGGTCGTCGTACCACGATGGTCCTTCCTTATTCCTCTCCATGGGAAGTATCTTTGTACCAGCCAGCGGCCACAACTCAATGACGCTGGCATTGAACCATGTATCCTCCAGAGCTCGTTGCGCCCATGAAGACCGACCTGGTCTCCGTCGGTTTCGAACAATTGCAGACCCCCGACCAAGTAGATAAGGCCCTGACACAGCCAGGTACCGTCCTGTGCGTGGTGAACAGCGTATGCGGCTGTGCGGCCGGTGCCGCCCGCCCAGGCGCCAAGCAAAGTCTGACCGGCGGTAAACGACCGGATCATCTCGTGACTGTTTTCGCTGGCGTTGATACCGATGCCACGAACCAGGCCCGCAAACACTTCCTCCCATACCCGCCGAGCAGCCCGGCCATGGCGCTGTTCAAGGATGGCAAATTGGTGCACTTCCTCGAGCGCCATCACATCGAAGGCCGTAGTGCCGAGATGATCGCCGACAACCTGAAGATGGCCTACGAAGAGTTCTGCTGACCGGGTCCCGCTCCGAATAAAGAGGCCCCGGTCAAGGACCGGGGCCTTTCTTTTCCCACCTGATCCATCGCCGACAATGATGAATACGCTTCCACTCCTCTTCACGACCGCCCTGTTGATCCCCGGTGCCTCGAGTGCACAGACCCTGGTCTCCACGGAACCGCAGCAGCGAACGGCGTTGCTGGAGTTGTTCACTGCGATCAACTGTGGGAATTGCCCAGCAGCGCATACGGTTGCCAACGGGCTTACTGCAGCCCACCCGGATGATCTCGTGCTCGTGGAGGTGCACGGTGGCTCCCTCTCGGTGCCGCAGGGCTCCCAGCCGGACTTCCGCACCGATGATGGTGCCGCGTTATGGTCTGCCTGGGGCGTAGCGTTCCAGCCGCAAGGACTGGTGAACCGCTCCCAGTTATCATCCGCCAATTCGTGGTCCTCGCAGGTTCCGGTGGTCCTGTCCGCACCTTCTCCGGTCAATGTGGGTCTCGCCAGTGCATATGATGCCAGCTCCCAACATGTGAGCATCACGGTCGAGGTGTACTACACTGGGACAAGCCTCACCTCCACTGATCAGCTGTACGTTCTGCTCACCGAGGACCATGTGATCGGCTACCAGCAGGATTACGTGAATGGCGCACACGCAGCCTATGACCATCGCCATGTGTTGCGTGGCTACGTCACATCCGTGGATGGAGAGGACATCGCGATGCCGACCACAGGGGAATTCGTTCAGCGCAGTTATACCTACACCATGCCTTCTGCGTGGAATGTGGAAGAACTGCATGTGGTCGCGTTCGTTCAAGCGGACCAGGGACCGGTGTATCAGGTGCAGCGCGTGGCGGCAATGGATGGCTCGACCTCGATCAATGAGTCGTCGGGTGGTACGTTCATTGGGGACGCCTTCCCGGTGCCAGCCTCACAACTGGTGCACATCCCCATGGAGCCGGGCCACAACGGTGGGCTGTTGGTCGTGACCGATGTACAAGGGCGTACGGTGCGGTCCTTGAACGTCAATGCAGGGAGCACGATGCTGACCATGCCGGTCGCTGACCTGGCGGATGGCATCTATACATATGGTCTTGCTGGAGCTGATCGGAAGCGGATGGTGGTGAAGCATTGATGGCTCCGGCAGCAGCTCCCAAAATGACGAAAGCCCCCGGAGATCCGGGGGCTTTCGTATGGTGATCCCTGGGGGTCCGCTCACACCACGCCCTGGTCCAGCATCGCATCGGCCACCTTTACGAAGCCGGCGATGTTGGCGCCTTTCACGTAGTTGATCTTCTTGCCCTCACGGCCGTGGCGAACACAGGCCGCGTGGATGTCCTTCATGATCTTGTGCAGGTGGTGGTCCACTTCGTCGCGGCTCCAGCTCATGCGCAGGCTGTTCTGGCTCATCTCCAGGCCGCTCGTGGCCACGCCACCCGCGTTGCTTGCCTTGCCGGGTGCGAAGGCCACACCCGCGCCCTGCAGCACGGTGATGCCTTCCGGTGTGGTGGGCATGTTCGCGCCTTCGGCGACGTACTTCACACCTTTCTTCACCAGGTCCTTCGCGTTCTTCTCATCCAGTTCGTTCTGCGTGGCACAGGGGAGAGCGACGTCACACTTGGCGACAAGGTCCCACACGCGGGCGCCCTTCTTGTAGGTGCTGCCCTTGAACTTCTTCGCGTACTCCTCGATGCGGCCGCGTTTCACGTTCTTCAGCTCCATGATGTAGGCAAGCTTCTCGCCGGTGATGCCGGCGGGGTCGTAGATGGCGCCATCGCTGTCGCTGGCGGACACCACCTTGGCGCCGAGCTGGGTGGCTTTTTCGATCGCGTACTGGGCCACGTTGCCGCTGCCGCTCACCGCCACGATCTTGCCCTTGAAGTCCTGCTTGTTCTCCTTCATCATCTCCGCCGCGAAGTACACGCAGCCGTATCCCGTGGCTTCCGGACGGATGAGCGATCCACCCCAGCTGCGGCCCTTGCCGGTGAAGACACCGGTGAACTCGTTGCGCAGTCGCTTGTCCTGGCCGAACATGAAGCCGATCTCACGACCGCCCACGCCGATATCACCCGCGGGCACGTCGGTGAACTGGCCCACGTGGCGCCACAACTCGGTCATGAAGCTCTGGCAGAAGCGCATCACCTCGCCATCGCTCTTGCCTTTCGGGTCGAAGTCGCTGCCGCCCTTGCCGCCGCCCATGGGCAGGGTGGTGAGGCTGTTCTTGAAGGTCTGCTCGAAGCCCAGGAACTTGAGGATGCTCAGGTTCACGCTCGGATGGAAGCGCAAGCCGCCCTTGTAAGGACCGATGGCGCTGTTGTACTCCACACGGAAACCGCGGTTCACCTGGGTCTGGCCCTTGTCATCCACCCATGGCACGCGGAACATGATGGTGCGCTCGGGCTCCACCATGCGCTCCAGCAGCATCTTGCCTTTGTACTTCGGGTTCGCCTCGATGAAGGGGATCACCATCTCGGCCACTTCGTGCACGGCCTGGAGAAACTCCGGCTCGTTGCCGTTGCGCTTCTTCACTTCGGCCATGAAGGCATCTAAGGCCTTGTTCGACTTTGCCATACGGGGGTGTTTTGGGGTGCTCTTGGTTTAAGCGGGGGCAAAGGTAGATGGGCCGTTCCGTCGCGCAAATGGGAAGCGGTGTTGACCGGTCGGTGCGCTTTAATTCAACTGATACACCTTCCCCGGCAAACTACGCACCACCCCGTTGAACTCCATGTTCAACAGGAGCCCGGCCACCTTGCCCTGCGCCCATTTGCTCCGAACACAGAGATCGTCGATGTGAGCGCTGCCCTGTGCCTTGATGATGTCCACGAGCGTTTGCTCATCGGGCATCAACTCGGCGAATAGCGCGGCCTGAACCGGCGCTTTCTTCTTCTTCGGCATCCACTCCATCATCGTGATCACGTCCTGTGCATTGGTGATGAGCGCTGCCTTGTTCTGCTGGATCAGTTTGTTGCACCCCTCGCTGCGTGGATCGGTCGGCCTGCCTGGAAAGGCGAAGACCTCGCGGTCGTAGCTGCTGGCGATGTCGGCCGTGATCAAACTGCCGCCCTTCGGCCCGCTCTCCACCACGATGGTGCAGTCACTCAAGCCCGCGATCACGCGATTGCGCGCGGGGAAGTTCCCGGGTGCGAAGCTGGAGCCGCTCGGTAGTTCACTGACCAGGGCCCCGTGCTTCACCATCTCTTTAGCGGTGCCCGCGTGGTCGCCGGGATAGAGCTTGTCCAGGCCGTGCGCCACACAGCCGATGGTCGGCAGGCCGTTCCTCAGTGCATGCCTGTGCGCCACGATGTCGATGCCGTAAGCGAGACCGCTGACAATGGTCGCGTTGCATTCCTTCAAGCCTTGCACGAGTTCCACGCACAGGCGTTTGCCTTCCTCGGTCGGGGTGCGCGTGCCCACGATGCTCACCATGTGCTCCGCCTCGAAGTCGGCATTGCCGTCCGCGAAGAGGATCACCGGTGCGTCCTCTGCCTGTTTCAAGCGACGCGGGAAGTCCGCGTCGAGATAGAAGTGCATCCGCAGCTTGTGCTTCCGCACATAGACCAGCTCCTTTTCCGCTGCGGCCAGCACCTTCTTGTCCGTGATGCTGGCGATCAACTTCGGTCCGATGCCGGGCACCTTGGCCAGGGTGTTCTTCAACTTGCGATCCGAGAAGATCGGTTCCACCCCACCGCAATAGGCCACCAGGTTGCGCGCGTTCACCGGGCCGATACCCTTGAGCATGGACAGGGCGATGCGGTATATCCACTGCTGTTCCTCCACGTGCGCGTATGGCCCTTTCGCTACATTTAGCCGCATCGCCGACGGACCTGCCCGTGAGGTACGGCGGTGGTCCCACAAATGTAGCTGCCGCATGATGAGGTCGACCGTCGCGCTGTGCGCCCTGGCCGGAGCGCTCTGCTCCCACGCTCAGGATGTGGTGTTGAAGGGGAAGGTGACCGATGAACAGAGCGGCGAACCGCTCATCGGGGTGAACGTGACCTATGCACCGGGGAAGGGCGGGGCCACCGATGTGAACGGGGATTATTCCTTCCCGGTCCCGACCGGTCCGCAGACCATCACGTACTCGTTCGTGGGTTATGTCACCGTCACACGGGCCCTGGACCTTCCGGTCGCCGCCTCCGTGACGAACGATGTGCGGATGAGCCCATCGGCCATGCAGCTGGACATGGTGGTGATCAGCGCAGGCAAGTTCGAGCAGCGCGTTGGGGAAGTGACGCAGTCGTTGAGCGTGATCAAGCCGGACCTCATCCGCAACAAGAACATCGTTTCGCTGAGCGATGCCCTGGATCAGGTGCCCGGTGTGGTGATCGTGGACGAGGAGCCGCAGATCCGCGCCGGCAGCGGGTTCAGCTATGGTGCTGGCAGCCGTGTGCAGGTGCTGGTGGATGGCGTGCCGATCCTGAGCGGCGACATCGGAAGGCCGAACTGGAGCTTCCTGCCGATCGAGAACCTGGAACAGGTGGAGGTGATCAAGGGTGCGAGCAGTGTGCTCTATGGCAGTGCGGCCTTGAGCGGCGTGATCAACGTGCGGACGGCCTATCCGCGCGAGACACCGAGCACGAAGGCCACGGTCTTCTCCGGCCTGTACGACGCCCCGGCCAATGCATCGGCCCGCTGGTGGGGAGACAATAACCCGGGCCTCTCCGGAGCCAGCTTCAGCCACGCCCGTCGCATCGGGAAATTCGACCTGGTGCTCGGGGGCAATGCCTTCTCGGACAACGGATACATCGGGCCGGAGCCCCTTCCGCCGGACACCATCGCCGCCGATCCGCTGCGCACCGGACCGGGGGGGTACGACAACCGTGTGCGCTTCAACATCGGTACGCGCTGGCGGAACGGAAAGGTGAAGGGCTTGAGCTACGGCATCAATGCCAATGCCATGAAGAGCCGCAGCACGAGCGTCTTCATCTGGAACGACATCACGGATGGACTTTACCGGCCCAAGCCCGGCACCGTGACCCGTACGCGTGGCACCCAGTACTACGTGGATCCCTTCATCGACTACTTGTCCCAACAGGGTACGCGCCACACGCTGCGCACGCGCATGCACCGGCAGGAGTTCGACAACGACAACGGCCAGGGCAACAGCAATACCACCATGCACGCGGAGTACCAGGTGCAGCAGCGTTTCCGCTTCTTTGGAGAGACGGTGGCCACGGCCGGTGTGCTCTGGCGGAGGGTGCGCTCCACGGCCGAGCTCTACGCGGGCAATGCGGATGGCGATGGCGCGAACGAAGCGCTGAACACCGCCGCCTACCTCCAGATGGACAAGAAACTGTTCGAGAAGGTGGCCTTGAGCGCTGGAGTGCGTTACGAGCGATTCGAGGTGGACGGTCTGGAGGCGGAACAACCGGTGTTCCGCGCCGGTGCCACCTACCAGGTCCTGCGCGCCACCTACCTGCGGGCGAGCTACGGACAGGGCTTCCGCTTCCCCACCATCGGCGAACGCTTCATTTCCACAAGCTTGGGTGCCCTGTTCATCCATCCGAACCCGGACCTCAAGCCGGAGAAGAGCTGGAACCTGGAAGGCGGGGTGAAGCAGGGCTTCAAGGTGGGCGGGTTCATGGGCTACGTGGATGCGGTTGTCTTCCAGCAGGACTTCGAGCAGTTCGTGGAGTTCACGTTCGGGCACTGGGCCCCCGGTTCCACCTTCAGCTCGTATGGGTTCAAGAGCGTGAACACCGGCGGGGCGCGTGTGACGGGCTACGAGTTCGAGATGGCTGGCAAGGGAAGCATCGGCGCGGTGGAGCTCACCACCTTGATGGGCTATACGCAGACCCTTCCCATCAGTACCACCCCCTCCGAACAGTACGCGGCCTCTCCGAACCCCGGCAGTGCCTTCCCCCCGAGCACCTACCTCAACTCGAGCTTCGACACCACGGACCATATCCTGAAGTTCAGGATCCAGCAATTGTTCCGGTTCGACATGCAGGCGCAGTACAAGCGGGTCTTCCTGGGCGGAAGTATGCGCTACAACAGCCATATCCGGAATATCGACAAGGCCTTCATCGACCTCGATGACAACGGTCTGCTGGAGACGGGGGTGCGCGAGTGGATGGAGGCGCACCGCTCCGGCGACCTGATCGTGGACGCCCGCGTGGGAGTGGACCTCACGAATGGTCTTCGTGCGGCGTTCATCGTGAACAACCTGACCAATCGCAGCTATTCCTTGCGGCCGCTCTCGGTAGAGGCGCCCCGGAGCATGCAGGTGCAGCTCAGTTTGAACCTGTGATCCCATGAGCGCACGTATCCTCGGGGTGATACCGGCTCGCTTCGCAAGCAGCCGTCTTCCCGGCAAACCGTTGGCCGAGATCGGCGGAAAGTCCATGATCCAGCGTGTGCTGGAGCAGGCATCCAAGGCCGGTGCCTTGAGCGAGGTCGTGGTTGCCACTGATGATCGACGCATCCTCGATCACGTGGTGGCGTCCGGAGGTCGCGCCGTGATGACCGGTACGGAGCATCCGAGCGGGACGGACCGATGTCACGAGGCGCTTGCCCTGGTCGGGGCGGATCGCTTCGATGCCGTCGTGAACATCCAGGGTGATGAGCCCTTCCTTGTTCCCGCGCAGATCGACGAGCTCTGTTCGACCCTGGCGTCAGCGTCCGGAGGTCTGGCGACCCTGGCCCATCTCGTGAACGATGACAGCGATCTCGACGATCCCGGCAAGGTGAAGATCACCACCGACCGCGACGGGAATGCCTTGTACTTCAGTCGAGCCTGCATCCCTGTACTTCGGAACCATGTAGGCGGGGAGCGCCATCAGGCGTTCCGATACTTGAAGCACATCGGCCTCTATGCGTACCGTACCGAGGTATTGGCCCGGATCGTCCAGTTGCCGCCGTCCCTCTTGGAGCTGGCCGAATCCCTTGAGCAATTGCGGTGGTTGGAGAACGGCTTCCGGGTCCGGGTCGGGTTGACGGAACACCCTTCGTTCTGTGTGGACACCCCCGCCGACCTGGAGGAGGCCAGGCGTCTCGTGGCTGGTCAGCGTTGATCCGGGCACCGCTATCTTGCACGCCGTATCATGAGCCTCGCCAGGGAACTACATCTGTTACTCTTCGAGCACGATTGTGTGATCGTGCCCGGATGGGGAGGCTTCCTAGCGCAATACCGACCGGCCAGGTTGGACAAGGTGCGTCAGTTGATCCATCCACCGAGCAAAGAGGTCGGATTCAACCGCCACCTGCTCCGGAACGATGGCCTGCTCTCGGATCACATCGCAGAGCGTAATGGCATTGGATTCGCAGCTGCCAACGCGCTGATCGAGAGGGAGGTGGCCGAATGGCGGGCACGGTTGGAAGCGAATGGTCGTTTGGAAGTGCCACGCATCGGCATCTTCTATCGCGACCAGCAACGGAACCTGCAGTTCGACCCGGATGACCGGGCGAACTTCCTGAAGGAAGCCTTCGGCCTTGCACCGGTGGTGGCCACCCCGGTGGTGCGGAGAACGGAAGAGCCTCGGGTGATCCCCATGGCAACTGAGACCGCGATCACTGCGCCTGTCCATGCGTCCAAGCGCCCCTGGTCCGCCGCGGCGGCCGTGGCCTTGTTGCTGCTCGGTGGCGCGGCCGCAACCTACGTCGGGATGACCAGGTATGGTAACCTGGCGCTCGGGCCTCGATCGGATGCGACCTATGAACCAGGCACCACCCCTGTGCCATCGTTGAAGGCGAATTCCGCGTCCTTCTCATTGCCGGAGGACGTGTTCGGCGTGCATACCATGCCCCTGAGCGACAACGACAGCGTCTCCCTCACCGTGGACATGGGAAGCGCACCGGCCGATACCACCGCGGTGGCCATCGCACCGCGCACCGCCATGCGCCTGCGCTTCCACGTGATCGGTGGCTGCTTCGCACAACCCGAGAACGCCGACCGATTGTTGAAGGAATTGCAGGACAAGGGATACAAGGCCAGCCGTCTCTCACGCTATGGCGAATTGCATCCGGTGGCCTTCGGGAGTTTCGCCGATAAGCAGGAGGCCCTGGACCTGCTGGCGTCCATCCGGCGCGAAGGCACCGGGCAGGCCTGGTTACTGGTCCGTTAAGGGACACCGGTGACCGGACCGCCTCCATGAGGTCGTAACTTCGTACCTCGAAACGATGGAGACGATGCATGTCGTGGAGCTTGAGGCCTGTACCGTGGCCTTCCTGGATGGGGATATCGTACACACGCATTTCAAGGACAAGCACCTGGTGCAGCCCGAAGAAGTGCAGGCCATGTTCGAGGTCATCGAGCAGGAACGGAAGGGAAGAAAGGCCCTGCTGATGGTCTCCGTGGGCGAAGGGACCACCATGACCGGTGAGGCGCGTGCACATGCCTCATCCGAAGCATCCTGCCGCTACATCGCTGCTGACGCCATCGTGGTGCGGGATTTCGGACACCAGCTCGCGGCCAACGTCTTCGTTCGGCACAACAAGCCGCATCGCCCCATCCAGATGTTCCCGGACCAGGAGAAGGCCCTTGCCTGGTTGAAGGAGCAACATCACCTCGTGGAAGAAGCCTGATCATGATCCTGCGTTCGTTCCTGCCGGTCCTCATGGCCGGTCTCGTCATTCCCGTGTTCGCACAGACCGTTGCCGATACGCCTTCACGCACCATCAAAGCGGGGAAGGCCGAGGTCACCGCGCTGGCCATCGCGCCGAAGGGTGACCGCGTGCTGATAGGCACCAACAGCGGTGCCGTGCTGTGTGCGATCGAGAGCGGCAAGAAGTTGCATGCCTTCGCCTACGGGGAGGATGGTGCCACTGCGGTGTACCATGTGGGCTTCAACGACAACGGTGAATTCGTGGTATTGATAGGTCCGAGCGGGAAGCGTACGGTATGGAGCGCTGCCGATGGCCATCAGGAGAAGGTGATCACCCCGCACCGCTGGATACCCGACCCCAGGCAGGTGAAGGCGATGGGCCTGGAGATGTCCAATTCAGCCTTCGACCGTTTCTATCAACAGCAGGAGGTGAAGGTGGGTGAAATGACCCTGCGTGCCGTGAAGGACGGCAAGGTGGACTTCATCGGACCCGATGGGAAGGTGCAGCGGACCATGAGCTTTCCCGAGAACAAGGACCAACACCACCGCGCCCCCCTGCTCCTTTGGGAAGACCAGTTGCTCGTAGGCACCGATGATGGCCGCGTGCTCTTCTACGAAGTGCGCTGAGCCTTCAACGTCCGTAGCGCCGAACGAACATGGTGGGAGGCCCGCAAGGGGTCGTTCAATGCCGTGCGGATGATGCCTTGCTTGTCGATGACATAGGTCACCCGGCCGGGGAACAATCCGAAGGTCTTCGGGATGTCATAGGCCTTGCGTACCATGCTGTCCTTGTCGGCCAGCAGGCGGTACGGCAGTTTCCAACGCTCTGCGAAGTGGAGGTGCGAATCCACCGGGTCACTGCTGATCCCTAGCACCACCGCATCCTCTTCAAGGAGCTCATCGTGCGCATCGCGGAAGGCGCACACCTCCAGGGTGCACACCATCGTGTTGTCCTTCGGGTAGAAGAAGAGCACCACATGGCTCCTACCAAGCAGGTCGCTCAGTGAGACCATCTCTCCGTTCTGGTCAGGGAGTTCGAAGGCTGGGGCTATCGTGCCTGGTTCAAGCATCCTTTGGCGTACCCGGGGTGGAACTCCGCAGCCGGCTGCCCACGAGCATCACAACGGCGCCGACGATGAGCAGGCCGGCCGAACCCCATATCCAACCCATGTGATCACGGAAGATGAGCAGGACGATCAGTATGAAGAGCAGGAGCGTGGCCCCTTGGCCCCACAACCCGATGAGCCATGCGGACCACTTCACTTCGCCGCGTTGAAGCCGGCGTTGAAGCCGGTGGACGGAAAGGTGGTACGCGAACACCAGTGCCATGTAGCCCATCAGGATGTGCATGAACGGCTCCTTCAGCAGAGCGGGTCGCAGGTAGAGGACCCATCCTCCCATGATCAGGAAGGCGATCAGGGCCGGCCAGTTCGTGTAATAGAGGGCACGACGTTCCAACACACAGAACTGGTCGAGGAGGATCTTCCGGTCGGGTTCCCATTTGGCCATGGCCGTTCGATGCGCCACGAACAAGCGGACGATGTGGAAGGTGCCGGCGAAGAAGACCACCAGGGCGAACAGATGTAGGGCCTTCAATAGGGCAGGGATCTCCGTGGTGGTCGGTTCCATGGTCTTCGACCAAAGGTAGCGGTGGTCGGCGCTCTACCTTCGCGCCGCGATGATCCGAGCCCCACGACCCACGACTGAAAGCTACGCGGAGACCACCCACCTCGTGCTACCCAATGACACCAATACCCTGGGCAATCTTTTCGGGGGGCAATTGCTCAAGTGGCTTGATATCAACTGCGCGATCAGTGCGCACCGTCATTGTAAACGGCTGGCGGTCACAGTGGCCGTCAACCACGTCGGATTCGATCGGCCGATCAAATTGGGCGACTTCGTCACGATCAAGAGCCATGTGAGCCGTGGATTCAGCACGAGCATGGAGGTGTGGGCGGATGTATGGGTGGAGGACCAGCAGACCGGCGAGAAGATCATGGTGACCAGCGCCATCTACACCTTCGTCGCGATCGACCAAGCCGGCCGTTCCTGCACGGTTCCTGATGTCATCCCGCAGAACGACGAGGAGCAACGGCGCTACGATGGAGCCTTGAGACGGCGCCAGCTACGGCTGATCCTGAGCGGCAAGATGAAGGCCGAGGATGCGAATGAGCTGAAAGCGCTCTTCGCCGATAACAAGTCCTAAAGGCTCTCGTCCAGGCTGTTGCCGTCGAAGAGCTCGCCGGTCTCCGTGTCGTGTGCGCGAAGGTCCAGCGCACGCAGGATGGCGGCTACGCACACCGCGCTCTGATCGCCTCCGTGCACATGAGCCACGATGTAGCGCACCGTGTCCCGGTCCTCCATGTGCAACTGCAGGCTGAGGTCGTAGCCGGGCTGCCGGATGAAGAGCCAGTCCTGGTCCTGTTCCTCGGCGAACGGTACGGCTTCCTTGATCTTCCGGATGATGCCAGTCCGATCTCCGATCGGACGTGGTCGATGGGAGGCCGGGACATCGTTGATCGACGGGACGTCCGGCAGGTCCTGGATGAAGATGTCCCAGCTCATTCGGCGGCGAAGGTCGCGATGGCATTGAGATCCTGATCCTCCATGCACCGGAAATGGCCCTCAGGGCAACGTTCGTAACCGATCTTGGAGCAGGGTCGGCATGGGAGTTCCACCTGTGCGACCCTTGCACGTTGAGGATGGGTCGGCATGTAAGGGCCCATGCCGAATTCCGGGATGGTGTTCCCCCAAATGCTCATCACGGGCCGCTTGAAGGCCGCTGCGATGTGCATGGCGCCGCTGTCGTGTGCGATCACGCGTGATGCCTGCCTGATCAGGGAGGCGCTGCCCAGGATGTCGTACCGTCCTGTGGCATCGAACACCCTGCCGCCAACGGTCGAGGCGATGCTCCGTGCAACCTCCTGATCCTCCTTGCCTCCGATCAATATCACCGGCCCTGCGACCGATCGGGCGAGTTCGATGAGCTTATGGGGTGGAAGCCGTTTGGTGGCATGAGCAGCGCCGATGGCCAGCGCGGTGTAGCCCTGTCGATGCGCTTCGGGCAGGGCTCGCATATCGATCTCGCGTTCGGGTGGAACGAAGAGATCCAGCCCGGCCATGTCGTTGTGGACACCCAGGTCCTCCACCGCACGGAAGTAGCGGTCCACGATGTGCTCCTTCGGCAGACGGTCCAGTTTGAAGTTCACCATCAACCACTTCTCGATGTTCAGTTTCGGGAAGCTGCTCGAACGAACGCCCAGTGCCCTTTTGACCCGTGTGGTGCGCAGGTTATGGTGGAGGTCGACAACGGCATCGAAGCCTTCCTTCTTCAACGAACGGATCAGCTCGCCGAGGTCGTCCTTCAGCTCATGCACCTTGTCCACGTGCGGGTTGAAGCGCACCAGATCGGCGAAAACGGCCTTGGTCGCCACGTGCACTTCCGCTCCTTGCAGTTGCTGCTTCACACACCGCAGTACCGGGCTCGTGAGCACGATGTCGCCGATGGACGAGAAACGGAGGACGAGGACCTTCATGCGTGCATGTGACCATGAGGGCATGTGGACATGGACCCCCACTGCTGCTCATGGCCGCGCCCAAAAGTAGCCGAGGATGCGTGCGGCGATCGTCTTCATGGCCACTTGATCGAATACCCGCATGGGCACATGTTCCCTCCGGTATCTTCGCCGATGTGTTCATCGATACCCACGCCCACCTCTACCACCAGCAGTTCGCGGGCGACCGTGAGGCCATGTTGGCACGCGCGGTCGATGTGGGGGTCACGAAGTTCTTCCTGCCGAACGTGGACCATGGAAGCATCGAAGGCATGGATGCCATGGCGGCCGCTCATCCCGCCACTTGCTTCGCCATGATGGGTCTTCACCCATGTTCCGTCGGGGAGGTGAACGATGAGGCGTTGGATGAGGTGGAGCGTCTTCTTCGGACCGGACGTTATTGTGGGGTGGGGGAGGTCGGCATCGACCTCTACTGGGACAAGACCTGGATCACCCAGCAGCAGGAGGCCTTCCGTCAGCAGGTGCGCTGGGCGAAGGAATTGGACCTGCCGGTCGTGATCCACTGTCGGAACAGCTTCGCCGAGACGATCGCCGTGGTGGAGGAGGAGAACGGGGACGACCTTCGCGGCGTGTTCCACTGCTTCACGGGTTCTCCGGAAGAAGCGCGACGCATCATCGCATTGGACGGCTTCATGCTGGGCATCGGAGGGGTGATCACCTACCCGAGGGGAGGCCTGTACGAGACGATGCAGGTGGTCGGTGCGGAGCAATGCGTGTTGGAGACCGACGCACCCTATCTCGCTCCGGTACCGTTCCGCGGCAAGCGCAACGAGAGCGCCTACATCCCGCACATTGCGGAGAAGCTCGCCCTGGCCACCGGGCGCACCGTGGCCGAGATCGCCTCGATCACCACCACCAACGCAGAACGCCTCTTCCGCCGATGAACCAGCGCTCCGTCCTGATCATTTACACCGGCGGGACCATCGGCATGGTCGCCGACCCACGGAGCGGCGCCCTGCACCCCATGGACCTTTCCCACCTGGAGGAGCAGGTCCCCGAGCTCGACCGGATGAAGGTGCGTCTCGGCGCAGTGTCCTTCGACCAGCCGATCGACAGCAGCGACATGCGACCCGCGGACTGGGTGCGTATCGCACGGATCATCGGTGAACACTACGACGCATATGATGGATTCGTCGTGCTGCACGGTAGCGACACGATGGCCTACACTGCCAGCGCGCTCAGCTTCCTGCTGGAAGGCTTGAACAAGCCGGTGGTCCTCACAGGCTCGCAACTTCCAATCGGCACCATCCGGACCGATGCGAAGGAGAATCTCATCACCGCGATCGAAGTGGCAGCAGCTTGTGATCAGCACGGTCGCGCCGTGGTACCGGAGGTGGCCGTGTATTTCGAGTACAGCCTGTATCGGGGCAATCGCACGGTCAAGGTGCATGCCGAGCGGTTCGAGGCCTTCCGATCACCGAACCATCCGCGGCTGGCCGAGGCGGGTGTTCACCTCAAGTATGACCTCGCTGCGATACTCACCCACCGGACCACTGGCTTGAAGGTGCATGACCGGATGGACGATAACGTTGGCGTTCTGCGGTTGTTCCCGGGCATCCGTGCGGAATGGGTGCGCCATGCGCTGGCCACACCGGGCCTGCGAGCCGTGGTGCTGACCACCTTCGGGAGCGGCAATGGTCCTACGGATAGTGGGTTCATTGAGGCACTGCGAACCGCCAGGGAGCGGGGCATCACCGTGGTGAACGTGACCCAATGCTTCGGTGGCCGGGTTGAACAAGGACGTTATGTGACAAGCCAGGCCTTTGTGGAACTCGGGGTGCTGAGCGGTGGGGATATGACCGTGGAGGCGGCTGTGGCGAAGCTGATGTTCCTGTTAGGGGAAGGACTGGATGGCCCTGCTTTGGCGCGTGCTTTCGGAACCTCTTTGTGTGGAGAGGTCAGCGGTTGAACGGCAATATTCCTGATGCGGGGATCACCGGGAGTAGGATCGCTAGGAACGGGCTTTCCCTTTCGGGGAGGGCTTCGACCAGAAGCCTATCGCTTCGCGATCACCTTCATCCGTTCCTTCATTTCGCCCAAGCTTCGCTTGGCTCATTCGCAAACGAATGAAGCCGCTTTGCAGCGGCTTCTGGTCGGCGGAGAGAGAGGGATTGCCCGAGACGGGCTTTCCCATTGGGGGAGGGTTTCGACCAGAAGCCTATCGCTTCGCGATCACCTTCATCCGTTCCTTCATTTCGCCCAAGCTTCGCTTGGCTCATTCGGAAACGAATGAAGCCGCTTTGCAGCGGCTTCTGGTCGGCGGAGAGAGAGGGATTCGAACCCCCGTTACCCTTTCAGGTAAACACACTTTCCAGGCGTGCGCCTTAAACCACTCGGCCATCTCTCCAGTGGGGCCGCGAAAATAGCGAAAGGCGCCGCTTCCCAACGCCTGCGACCCACTTGCCTACCTTTGCGAGCCTTTCGCCATGGTCCGGATAGGTCCCATCGAACTCCCGGAGTTCCCACTCCTGCTCGCACCCATGGAAGATGTGAGCGATCCGCCTTTCCGGGCCTTGTGCAAGAAGCATGGAGCCGACCTGATGTTCACCGAGTTCATCAGCAGTGAGGGGCTCATCCGCCAGGCCGTCAAGGGCCTCAAGAAACTGGACATCTTCGAGGCGGAGCGTCCCATCGGTATCCAGCTCTTCGGCGGTAGCGAGGATGCCATGGAGGAGGCTGCGCGCATCGCCGAAGCAGCGCGGCCGGACCTCATCGATATCAACTACGGCTGCCCGGTACACAAGGTGGTTAGCAAGGGTGCCGGGGCCTGCCTGCTTCAGGATGTGGACAAGATGGTGCGCTTGACGGAGAAGGTGGTGAAGGCGGTTAAGTTGCCGGTCACTGTGAAGACGCGCCTGGGCTGGAACGAGGCGACCAAGAACATCATGGAAGTGGCAGAGCGCCTGCAGGATGTGGGGATCAAGGCATTGAGCATCCATGGACGTACGAGGGCCCAGCTCTACAAAGGACCTGCTGATTGGACCTTGATCGGTGAGGTCAAGAACAATCCACGCATCCGCATACCCATCTTCGGTAACGGCGATATCGATTCACCGGAGAAGGCCGTGGAGTATCGGGACCGCTATGGTGTGGACGGCGTGATGATCGGACGTGCGACCATCGGCCATCCGTTCATATTCAACGAGATCAAGCACTTCATCCGCTCCGGCCAGCGCCTGCCGCAGCCTTCGATAACCGACCGCGTGGAAGCGGCACGTGAACACCTCCGCAGTTCCCTGGCTTGGAAGGGCCCTTGGGAAGGGGTGGTGGAGATGCGCAGGCATTATGGCAATTACCTGAAGGGTCTCCCGAACGTGAAGGATGTTCGCCTCCGCCTCTGCACGGAACGGGAACCCGCGATCCTGGAAGAGATCCTGGACGAAGTAAAAGCGACCTACGAACTGGCTTCGGTGGCCTGAACTGCACCGGCTAAGGTCCGGTGGTCGTCTTCGCGCTTTCCAGGAAGCGCTTGCTGAGCGCCCGTAGCGGGATCCAAGCCGCCACAAGACCAATGGCCAGGACCATGAGCGCGATCAACACCAGGTCGGTTCCAAGGACGTTCACGGGATAGGCTTCCACGACCGAATCGCTGAGCTGAACGAAGCCGAAGTGCTCCTGCGCCAGGCAGATGCCCAGTCCGAGCAACAGCCCGATGATGACCCCGACCACGACGATCAGCAGTCCTTCATGGAAGAAGATGCGCCGGATCATCGCCGGGGTGGCACCCATGGCGGCGAGCGTGCCCATGTCGCGGCGCTTCTCGATCATCATCATGGTGAGCGAGGCGATGATGTTGAACGCACCGATGAGGCCGATGAAACTGAGCACCACGAACGTGAAGAGCTTCTCGCTCGCGTTGGTCTGGTACATCAGCGCATTCTTCTGGTGGCGCGTCTTCACGGTGAATGCCGGACCGAGCTGCGCGCGCAGCCCATCGGCCACGCGGTCCATCTGCTTCTTGTCGTCCAGCTCGATCTCCAGCGCCGTTACCGCACTGTCGTAATTCAGTAGTTCCGCAGCGGTGTTCAGCGGCACCAGCATGTACTTCGAATCGAAATCGAGGTTGATGGTGAACGCCCCGCGCACGGCCATGGCCACCGTCTCGAAGGCCCGCTGCTGGTACTTGCTCAGTTTGCGGCCGCGGATCGGCGCACTGATCTCCAGGGCTTGGAACACACCATCGTCCAGCGGCACACCGAGGTCCACCTTCAGGCCGATGCCCAGCAGCACGGCGGGGCCGGAGAGGCCCGTGAACGTGGGCTTGCCGCTGTACATGTACTGCTGCATCCGGCTCATGTGCAGGTACTGCGGCTCCACGCCCTTCATGGTGGCCACCCGCCGCTGGTCACCGCTGCGCAGCAGCACGTTCTCCTCGATCACCCAGCTCGTGTTGCGCACGCCCGGCTGTGCGAGGATGTGGTCAAGGTCCACCGATCCGCGCTCGAAGGTCTTGCCCTCCGCAGCGGTGATGGTGATGTCCTGATCGAACGGGCTGTAGATGGAATCCACCAGGTCCGAGATCCCGTTCAGCGTGCTCAACACCACCACCATCGCCGCCGTCACCACCGCGATCACCACGATGCTGATGGCCGTGATGATATTGATGGCGTTGGTACTCCGCCCCGCCGTGTTGCGGCGCGCGAAGAGGTAGCGGCGGGCGAAGAGGAGCGGGAGGTTCATGGCGGGTGCCCATGTGACCATGTGCGCATGTGTTCATGTGCCCATGGTCGCGGGTACGAAGATCCGCTTTCCAAGGGATGCCCTGACGATACCTCGGATACGATGCCCTGCCCTGCTGCACAGTCGGATCCATGCCTTTCCGTATCCTCGCATGATCCTTCATGCCGGTGATGAAGGATGCCGTTGCTGCCATGGACATCCAGATCGTTCTTCGGATCGTGCTGCCGCTCGCGTTCCTATTGGCTGCGCTCACCCTCCTCGTTGTGATGCACGCCGATTGCCGATGGGCTGTGAGCGTCGGCACCGGACCATTCATGCGTCGCACCGCCGCAGCCATGGATGCCGCTGACGCGCTGCTGGAACGTTGGTACGCACGGGTGGGCGGGTGGATGGGTTCGCTCATCATCGCGCTGCTCCTGCTCCTGATCGCATTCGTTCATGTGAAGGGTGGTTTTCGGATGCAGCATTATGGCGAAGAGTATGGCTACCTGTCCATGGCCCCGTTCGATCTTGGAACGCCCAGTTTGGTCCGAAACCGGATCCTCGCCCCCCTCATCGGCTGGCTGCTGCACCTGCGCGGCCCGCTCTTTATCTGGGTCCCCTGGCTGTTCCTGCTCGGCTTCCTGGCCATGGTGAATGTGTGGCTCCGAAGGGCCGGGGCCTCCTCACTCCTGGCGTTCGCGGGCATGCTGGCCGTGGCGTTCTCGTCGGTCACGCTGCACTCGCTGGTGGCCCCCGGCTTCGTGGATGCGGTCAGTTACTTCTTGATCGGCATGGCCTTCACGCACATCCGGCGCACGTTCCCATCGTGCCTGTGCATGGCGCTGGCACTGACCGCACACGAGGTCGCGATCTTCTTAGTGCCCGCCTGGCTGCTGGCCTCGACATCTGCGGCCACCGACTGGCGGCCTGTTCTAAAGCGGGTGGCCGTGCTAGCGGGGCTGTTGCTGCCCTACGCCGGTTACCGCTGGTGGGTGGCCCAGCATGATGACACCCTGCTGTCCGTGGCGTTCTATTTCAGCCCACGGAACCTGCTCGCCTGCCGCGAGGTGGGCCTGTTGGCTACGGCTGCGGGCACTTTTGCGGTCTTCCGCCTTCACTGGGTGTTGCTGGCCGTGCTATTGGTCATGGGCGGGCTGCGCGACAAGCACCTCCAGTGGGTACTGTTCCTCACGGCCACGGTCTGCCTCAGCCTGTTCATCGCATGGGATACCACCCGCATGGTCTGCTGGGCATTCCCCTTCATGGTCATCGGCGTAGTGGTGCTGGGCGAACGCGTGGGACAGAAGCGGGCTGCGGCGCTGCTGCTCCTGGCCTGGTCGCTGAACTTCGCGATACCACCATACACCACCACGGGTGCGGAGTCGTACCGGCTGCGCGAGATACGCGACTTCCTGGATGCGGCTGCGGCTGCCGGAGAGCCGATCATCGATGAGCGGAACGGGATGTACGAGGAGCGTTGAAGGGATCCGGGGTGCCTCTGCGCGCCTTCACTCGCAATGCTCCATCTCCAGCACGAAGTACCCCTGTTCACGGATGTCCTTCTCCCACCTCGGTTGCAGGGCGCGCACGTGGCAGAAGCGGCACTCCTTCGCGGTGAGGGGCTGGCCCGCCTCGCCCTTGGTGGCCAGGTAGGCGCGGCCGTAGCCGTGGATCACGGCCGTATCGCGCATACTGCTGGGGGCGATGATGTCGAAGTGCATCACCCGGCCGTCCTTGCGGGGTACGTAGGTGTCCCATACGGCCACTTCCATGGTATTCTTGGTGTCGGTCATGATGCGTTGCTGGGCTTGGCCTGCCGATGCGACCAGCAGGGCGGTAGTGAGGATGAGGGGGCGGAGCATGGGCAGGGGTTGCGAGGGAACAAAGTTAGGAAGCCGAACTATATGGGACAAGCCGCTCCTTGGCTTGCGGCCGGTAGCACAGGCCCTCACCTCCACGCCTTCACCACCAACCCCGTCCCGGTCTTGTGCATCATCCGCACATCGGCCATGTTCAGCACAAAGGCGATGGGATAGGCGATCAGGTAGTAGAACGGCAGCACGATGAAGAACAGCTTGCTGGCCTGAAGCATCAGCAGCGGCCACTTCATGCTGAGTTTCCAGCTGATCTTGCCGGGCGCGCCATAGCTGTATCGCGCTTCCACTTTGCTGAAGCCGTTGCGCAGGCACTTCGTGCGGATGTCGTCGATGTTGTAACCGTCGCGCACGTGTTCCTCGATGAAGGAACCCTCGCCCTGTTCATGCACGTCGCTGCCGCCCTGATCGCTCGGCGTGCTGATGATGAGCATACCACCTTCCTTCAGCGATGTGCTGTAACAACGCAGGGCGGCTTCATCTTCAAGGATGTGCTCCATCACGTCCACGCACACCACCAGGTCGAAGGCGCCGGGCCGCTGGAACTTGGTCACGTCGCCCACCTCGAACTTCACCTGCGGACGGCCGATGCGTTGGAAGAAGGCATTGCAGTCGGCCACCTGTTCATCCTTCACGTCGATGGCGGTGATGCTGGCCTGTGGCAGTTTGCCGCTGAGCCAGTAGGTGTACTGCCCGAAGCCCGCACCGGCATCGTAGATGGCCTGCACAGGACGGCCGGAAGCCTGGCGTTCGCCGATCCACTTCCGCAGTTCGCGCTGGATGTGCCAGCAGCGCAGCAGCAGCAGGTCCAGCAGCTTGTAGAACAGCTTGCGCAGGAACGGCGTGCGGTTGAATACCACGCCTAACCGGCGTTTCACGGGATCGTATTGCATACTACTGATCTGGTATCATTGGTCGACCCTCCCGGCTCATGGCCGGGATGACAGGGTCGACGCTACGGGTGCCATTCACGGATGTTCCAGTTGTTCACACACCGATCACGCCCCTTTCAATAGTTTGTCGATCTCCTCCGCCCGGTCCAGCGAATCGTCCACGTAGAACAGCAGTTCGGGCACCACGCGCATCTGTTTGCCGATGCGCGTGCCTAACTGCCCGCGCAGCCGGTGCGACTGGGTCTTGATCACGTCCATCACGGCCTGCTTGTCCTTCACCGGGAACAGGCTAAGGAAGACCTTGGCGATGCCGAGGTCGGGGCTTACCCGCACGGCCGATACGGTGATGAGGCCGCCGGGCAGGAAGTTCCGGCCTTCGGTGAGGAAGATGCCGGCCAGCTCCTTCTGCAGCAGGCTGTTCACCTTGTTCTGTCTTACGCTATCCATCGGGCAGCGAAGGTAGGGGGATGAAATTCCACGCACCTACCTTCGCCCTCCGATGCGCAACTTCTTCCGCATTCTCCGCTATGGCAGGGCCTACCGGCGTTATGCGGTGCTCAATGTGGTCTTCAACCTGCTGGCCACGGTCTTCCACCTGATCTCGCTGCTGCTGTTCATCCCCTTCCTGCGGCTGCTGCTGGGGCAGGTGAAACCGGTACTCGTGCGCCCCACGGAGCTCTGGACCCGCGAGGGCCTCGAAGGCACGTTCAACTGGGGCCTTACCCGCCTGATCGAGCAGAACGGCGAGATGGGGGCGTTGCTCACCATCAGCATCGCCGTGGTGGTGATCTTCCTCTTCAAGAACCTGTTCCGCTACCTCGCCGTGGTGGCCATCTGCAACTTCCGCAACTACATCGTGCGGGATATCCGTGCTGCGGTTTACGACAAGATGCTGGAGCTTCCACTGCGCTACCACAGTGGCGAGCGCAAGGGTGACCTGCTCGCGCTGATCACCAGCGACATGCACGTGATGGAGTACAGCGTGATGTTCTATATCGAGATGGTCTTCCGCGAACCGATCGCCATCCTGCTCTTCCTGGGCACCATGATCACGATCGCTCCGCAGCTCACCTTGATCGCCTTGCTGTTGCTTCCGATCAGTGGCTTGCTCATCGGGCGCATCAGCAAGAGCCTGAAGCGCAAGAGCACCCGCGTCCAGGAGAAGAACGCCGACCTGCTGGCACGAGTGGAGGAGACCCTGACCGGCATCCGGGTGATCAAGGCCTTCAACGGCGAAGGGGATATGCGCAGGCGGTTCGCACGTGAGAACGAGATGCTCACCCGGAGCAGCATCGCGATGTTGAACCGGCAGGATATCGCCTCTCCGCTGAGCGAGACATTGGGTGCGGCCGTGATGGCCACGATCGCCTACCTGGGCGGTTCCTATGTGCTCGGTGCCGAGCCCACGCTAACCGGCGACAGCTTCCTCGGCTTCATCATCATCTTCTCCCAGCTGCTACCGCCGATCAAGGGCTTCTCGCAGGGCTATTCGGCGATCGTGCGGGGATCGGCGAGCGGCCAGCGGCTCTTCGATCTGCTCGCGGTGGAGAATACGGTGAAGGAACGTCCGGATGCCATGTCCATCAACGCGTTCAACGACCGCGTCGAATTCCAGGGGGTGACCTTCGCGTACGAAGCACCACCCCGATCGGGGACAGATCATGAGCGCAGGGCGGTGCTGCAGGATATCGAACTGACCATCCCGAAGGGGAAGAGCGTGGCCCTGGTGGGAACGAGCGGCAGCGGCAAGACCACCCTCGCCGGTCTGTTGCCCCGCTTCTTCGACGTGACGGAAGGGCGGGTCCTGCTCGATGGCAACGACCTGCGCGATCTGCGGATCAATGACATCAGGGCCTTGATGGGCATCGTGACGCAGGACAGCATCCTCTTCAACGACACGGTGGCCAACAACATCGCCTTCGGCACGCCGGGCGTTGCACAGGCCGATATCGAGCGTGCAGCGCGCATCGCCAACGCGCACGGCTTCATTGAGCAGCTGGAGGAGGGCTACCAGACCAACATCGGCGATGGCGGGAACAGGCTGAGCGGTGGGCAGAAACAACGGCTCGCCATCGCGCGTGCGGTACTGAAGAACCCACCCATCCTCATCCTCGACGAGGCCACGAGCGCGCTGGACACCGAAAGCGAACGCCTGGTGCAGGAGGCGCTCTTCAAGATGCTGGAAGGTCGAACTAGCCTGGTGATCGCCCACCGGTTGAGCACGATCCAGCACTGCGACGAGATCTGCGTGATGCAGCAGGGTCGCATCATCGAACGCGGCACCCACCAGCAGTTATACGACGCGGGCGGCCAGTACCGCAAGCTCTGCGACATGCAGGCCTTCGGCTGAGGCGGCTACATTCACCGCGATGTCCTCCGGAACACACCCGCGGATCTTCGGGCTCGACCTCGTGCGCGCCCTCGCTGCGGTGATCGTGGTCTATTCCCATGCCGACGACCTGCTGGACGCGCACTGGCCACGGAACCCCGGCGCCTCCGCCATGGACGGTGTCGACCTCTTCTTCGTACTCAGCGGCTTCCTCATCGGCAACATTCTTATCCGGATGTCCCATGCGACCGAGGTGCCCTGGTGGCGTCGCCTGCTGGACTTCTGGCAACGACGCTGGTTGCGCACCCTGCCCAACTACTACCTCTTCCTGCTGATCAACATCGGCATGGTGCACCTGGGCTGGTCCATGGGCTTGTTGAACGTGAACACCTTGGCTTACTTCGTCTTCCTGCAGAATTTCATCATCCCGCTGGACCTCTTCTTCTGGGAGTCATGGTCATTGGCGGTGGAGGAGTGGTTCTACCTCCTGTTCCCGCTGTTGCTCGTAGTGCTTGCCTGGAGGCGGTCACCGAAGTGGGGCTTCCTCGTCTGCACCGGGATCATGATCATGGTCCCCATCCTGTTGCGCTATCCTGCGATGGACGGGGTCGGTACGCCGTTCATGCTCGACCTGCTCGTCCGGAAGATCGTGGTGCTCCGCTTCGATACGATCGGCTACGGCGTGCTGGTGGCCTGGCTCGTATTCCACGTGCCGAAGATCTTCTCCACACGCCGTGTGGAACTGTTCGTGCTCGGCGCACTGTTGCTTGCCATCGCCATCCTCCTGCGCGGAGAGAACAACCTGCTGTACATGGGCACCCTGTTCCTCGTGCTTTCCGGCTCCGGTATGGCGCTCATGCTACCCTTCATGGCAGGCTGGCACAAGGTTGGACGTTGGGGAACGTTCATCACTTTCCTGAGCCGGATATCCTATGCGCTCTACCTCGTGCATATGCCGGTTCGTTCGCTCTATCTCGAGTTGATGCCCGGTCGGTCGCTTGCGGTGAGCCTGATCCTGTACGCGGGGTATTGGATCATCAGCATCGCCCTCGCGGCAGTGGTCTACCGCTATTGGGAGCGCCCGTTCATGGCGCTGCGTGATGGCCTGTCCGAACGGATCCTGGAACCTGTCAGTCGCGCTTCTTGAACAACCGATCGAAGATGTTGCGCCGTTCGGGATCATCCTGATCCCCCTCCTTTCGCTCCGGACGCCCGAATGCCTCCTGGATCAAGCGTTCGAGGAAGTCCGGATACCGCTGTGGTTCGCAGTCCAGGTCGGGCTCGTGATCAGCCGGCCAGGAAAAGGGGAGGAGGTAGCGCTTCCGAAGGTCGGGTGCGCGTTCGATCCGCGCGAGCACCTTGCCGGCGATCGGCAGGGCCAGTTGTCCCCCCGTGCCGTTGGCGCTGCGGAAATGCACCGATGGGTCGAACGCGCCCACCCAGGTACCGATGACGAGTCCCGGTGTGTACGCGACGAACCAGGCATCTCCATAATCCTGCGAGGTCCCGGTCTTCCCCGCAAGTGGAGCTTTGATACCGAAGCGTGACCGCAACGCCGCTCCCGTACCCTGATCCACCGCCCGCTGCAACATGGCCGTGATGTCCGCGGCGACATCCGGCGAAAGGGCCCGTGTGGACTTCGGCTCCCTGGCGCGGTACAATTCACGGCCTTGGGCGTCGGTGATACGAGTGATGAACTGTGGCACCGTGATCCTTCCTTGTTGAGCGAACGCACCAAAGGCCGGAACGATCTCACGCAAGGCGATGTCGACAGCGCCAAGTGCCATGGCGGGCTTGTCCACTTCCGAGGTCGGGAGCCCGAGCGCCGCCATCGTGCGGGCAAGGGTGTCCGTACCGGTCCGGAAGTAGAGGTCCACGGTGGGTCGGTTCATGCTCCTGGCAAGGGCGTACCACATGGCCACCTGGCCACCCGTGGTGTCCTTGTCGAAGTTGTCCGGTGCCCAGTCATCGAATTCCGTGTAGGTCTTCCGGTCGTTGTCCAGGTAGGTGCAGGGATCTAGGCCACGCTCCAAGGCGGCGGCATACACCACCGGTTTGATCGTACTCGCAATGGGCCGCCGTGCGGTCACCAGGTCATAGGGGAGGTAACGGTGGTCATTGCCACCCACCCACACGCGCACCGCTCCGCTGCCAGGCTCCATCATCAGCACGGCACCGTTCAGCAGCTTGTGATAGTGCCAGAGGCTGTCGCGGTAGCTGAGCGTATCGATGCGCCGCGCCTGGTGGTCGTACACCTCACATACGATGCGTTCCTTGCTTCGCCAGCGCGCACCCCCCCGCTTCGCCATGCCCTTTTCCCAGCGGGTGCGTGCCTTGACCGCACGCAGTTCAGCATCCAGCTTCGGTTGCATGGTGGTCAGGTGCTGGTGCACCGCGATGTGGGCCATGCGTTGCAGATCCGCGTCCAGGGTGGTGGTGATCCGCAGGCCGTCCTTGCGGATGTCGTAGTCCCCGCCACCGGCTTTGGCCAGGCCCTTGAGGATGGACCGTGCTTCCCGTTCAACGTGCTTCACGAAATAACCATGGATGTCCAGGGCGTCGCCACCTGTGTAGTTCAAGGTGAGCGGCAGGGCTCGTAAACTGTCCACCATGCGTCGATCCAGGTCGCCGTGCTTGAGCATCTGTTCGAAGACCTGGTCGCGCCGGCCTTTCGAATCCTGTGGATGCAATCGTGGGTTGTACTTCGTGTTGGCCTTCAGCATGCCCACGAGCACAGCGCTTTCCTGCACCAGCAGCTTGCGCGCCGATTTCCCGAAGTAGCGTTGTGCGGCCGCCTCCACACCGAAGGTGTTCTCCCCGAAGGGAACGGAGTTCAGGTAGAGCAGGAGCACATCCTCCTTCTTCAACACCCGCTCCAGGCGTTGTGCCACGAGCGCCTCCTTCATCTTGTTCACCGGTATGGTGAGCAGCCCATGACGTTCGCGCCCGTAGAGGTTCTTGATGATCTGCTGGGAGATGGTGCTACCCCCGCCACCGCTCCGATCGCGGCCAAGCAGTGTGCGGAAGAAGACCCGGATGTAGCTGCGCCCGTCCACTCCCTGGTGACTGAAGAAACGGGCATCCTCCGTGGCGACCAGTGCGTTCACCAGATGCTTCGGAAGGTCCTTGTAGGTCACGTTGGTCCTGTCCTCGGCGAACAGTTTGCCAATGAGCTCCCCGTCCCTGTCCAGTACCAGCGTCGCCTGCTCATGCTGGATGGAGGAAAGCTCCTCTTCCGTTGGCAGGTCGCCGAAGATCCCGCTGCGGACCAGCTGCATCAAGCCGAAGAAGGCGACCAACATGAGCGCAAGCAGCGTCAGCAATAGCCTTCCCCATGGGACCCCTTGCCGGGACCTGGCTCCTTTCTTCTTCGCCGGTCTTCGTTTCGCCGCCATCCGATGCTCCTAACGCACGGACCAACGGGATCCGTTCAGGTCCGCGCTCATTCCTCCTCGTAGCTGTCCTTGAACAACAGGTCGCTCTCGTACGGATAACGCGCTGTGTGAATGGCCTTCACCCGTTCATAGAGGAGTTTGCGCAAGCCATCGATGTTGATACGCTCCGCCGCACTGATGAAGATGACGTCCTCGCCGTTCATCCTTGCCATCCAGGTGGCCTTCAGTTCCTCCAGGGAATATTGGTCCTCACGTTTCGGCGCCAGGTCATCCGGGTCGTGCTCCGCCGGGCGGTACGCATCGATCTTATTGAAGACAAGGATCACCGGCTTGCCCCCTGCGCCGATCTCATTCAGCGTCTGGCGTACGGTCTCGTATTGTTCCTCGAAGTTGTGATGGCTGATGTCAACCACGTGCAGCAACAGGTCCGCCTCACGGGTCTCATCAAGCGTGCTCTTGAAGCTCTCGATGAGCTGCGTGGGCAGCTTGCGGATGAAGCCCACCGTATCGCTCATCAGGAAGGGCAGGTTGCCCAGTACGATCTTGCGCACGGTGGTGTCCAAGGTGGCGAAGAGCTTGTTCTCCGCGAACACCTCTGTCTTGCTCATCAACGTCATGAGCGTGCTCTTGCCCACGTTGGTGTAACCCACCACCGCCACGCGCACCAGCTTGCCGCGGTTGCCGCGTTGGGTGGCCATCTGCTTGTCGATCTGTTTGAGCTGTCCCTTCAACAGGGCGATGCGGTCGCGGATCAACCGTCTGTCGGTCTCGATCTCCTTCTCACCCGCTCCACCACGTGTGCCGGTACCTCCGCGCTGGCGCTCCAAGTGGGTCCAGAGCTTGGTAAGGCGGGGGAGCATGTACTCGTACTGGGCGAGTTCCACTTGCGTCTTGGCATGGGCGGTGCGCGCCCGTCGTGCGAAGATGTCCAGGATCAGCCGGGGCCTGTCCAGGACCGGTGTGCCCAGCTCCTTCTCCAGGTTGCGCTGTTGGGCCGGGGTCAGTTCATCGTCGAAGATGACCGAATCAGCGCCGTTCTCCTGCATCCAGGATCTCACCTCGGCAAGCTTGCCGCTGCCGATATAGGTGCGGCCGTCAGGCTTGTGCAGCTTCTGGGTGAAACGCTTCAAGGTGCTGATGTCCGCCGTGGTGGCCAGGAACTCCAATTCGTCCAGGTACTCCTTCACCTGGTCCGCATCCTGCTGGTCGGTGATCAAGCCGATCAGGACGGCGCTCTCCGCCTTGTTCCTGAGTTCCGCCGGGTCGATCATTTCGCACCGCCCAACGTGCGGATGTAGGCCACCACCGCCTCGATCTCCTTGGCGGAAAGCACCTGCTTGTACGGAGCCATGGCCCCCTTCCCGTTCTTGACGATGGCCATCATCTCCTCTGCCGTCAACGTGGATACGGTCAGGTCCTTCGCACCATTGAGGCCAGCCTTCCCATCCCGGCCGTGGCACAGGGTGCAGTTCATGTTGAAGACGGCCTTGCCGGGTGAACCCTTCACGGCCATGCGGTCCTCACCTGTTCCACTCGCGCTGCCGCAGGCGAGCATGAGCAGGGCGATGCCCCAGGGAAGGATGAACGAACGTCTCATAGCCAGGAACGACCATGACCAAGCTCGGTGAACGGCCAGGGTATGGCCCAGAGCATCAATGCCAGGGCGATGAGGTAGAAGATGGCGATGCGCTTCTGCTTCACTTGTTCATCCTGCGCACGTTTGGCCGTGGAGCGACCGATCGTGACGAGGGCGATGGCGATGACCATGGTCCCGATGTGCTCCATCTTCCAAAAGCGGCCCTCCGGACCCTGCATCATCGCGTAAAGCTTGAAGTTCATCAGGTAGAGGATGAGCCCGATCACCAGTTGAACATGGCTGAGGACCATCGCCACGATGGACAGCGCACGCTCATACGTCAGTATCGGCCGTTTGAATAGGAGCCCACGGAGATGCGCCAGCCCCGCCCAGGCCACGGTAATGAGCACTCCGTAGCGGATGAGGCTGTGTGCGAAGACGAGGAACGGATTATCCATAGGAGCAGGGAGAATGGACGCCAAATGTAGGCGCCTTGCCTCATGCCGGGCCATAGCCCAGGCGTGCCCGCACCCGATCAAGGACCGCGGTGGCCACCGCCGTGGCCTTTTCAGCACCGATACGCAACTGCGCGTCCAGCTCCCCGCGATCAGCCATGAGCTCAGCGAACCGGGCGCGCTGTGTGGAATAGCCGTCGAGCAGGGCTGAGAGTAGCTCCTTCTTGGCGTGTCCGTAACCGTACCCACCGCGCTCGTAGTTCTCGCGCATGCGCTGCGCGGCTTCCGGTGGTGCCACCAGCTTGTAGATGGCGAAGATCTTGTCCTTGTCCGGGTCCTTCGGTGACTCCAGCGGGGTGCTGTCGGTAACGATGCCCATCACCTGCTGCTTCAATTCCTTCTCCGGTGCGAAGAGCTGGATCGTGTTCCCCCGGCTCTTGCTCATCTTCTCGCCATCCGTGCCCGGTACGATCATCACCTCCTGGTCCACCCTTGCCGTGGGTACCACGAAGGTCTCGCCCATGTGATGGTTGAAGCGCTCGGCCACATCCCGAGCCATCTCCAGGTGTTGCAACTGGTCCTTGCCCACCGGTACCTGGTGTACATCGTAGAGCAGGATGTCCGCAGCCATGAGCATGGGGTAGACGAAGAGCCCCCCATTGACGTCCTCGAGCCGATCGGCCTTGTCCTTGAAGCTGTGTGCCAGGGCCAGTCTGGAATACGGGAAGAAGCAGCTCAGATACCAGGTCAGCTCAGTCACCATGGGCACATCGCTCTGGCGGTAGAACACGGTGCGGGCAGGGTCCAGTCCGCAAGCCAGCCAGGCCGCCGCCACGCCATAGGTGTTCTCGCGCAGCACCGCCGGATCCTTGATCTGCGTGAGGCTGTGGAGGTCGGCGATGAAGAGGTAGGATTCGTTCCGGTCGTCGCGGCTCAGGGCGATGGCCGGCGCGATGGCTCCCAGTATGTTGCCGAGGTGCGGGACCCCGGTGCTCTGGATGCCGGTGAGGATGCGTGCCATGGGGCCGCGAAGTTAGCCGGACCCGCTCCTCCCGCCGGGCGGCCTCCTCGCGAGTAAATTCGCCCCCCTTTCCATGGCCGGAGCTGAAGCCACGATCACCGAACGTACACGCGTTGTCCCAGGCGAGGACCGGCGCTCGGTCGTGCTCAAGTGGCTCTTCCTGCCGTTGCGCTGGCTCTACAAGCTCTACTTCGCGGTTGTCTTCTTCGGCTCCCTGGTGCTGCTGTACATCCCATTCCGCGTACTGCTCTTCCGACCGCATCGTTACCAGCGTGCCTTCCGGTTGAAAAGGGCATGGGCCTTCTTCCTGCAATGTGCGTTGGGCATCCCCCTTCGGGTCGAACGGAAGGGAAGGCTTCCGGTTGCACCCTATATCATCTGCTGCAACCACAGCAGCTACCTGGACATCATCCAGATGTACAACGTGGTGCCGACCTATTTCCTGTTCATGGGCAAGTACGAACTGCTACGCTGGCCGCTGTTCAACATCTTCTTCAAGGGGATGAACATCGCTGTGAACAGGGGGGATCGTGTCGAAGCCGCCAAAGCCTTTCGCAAGGCGGCAGAGACCCTGGACCGTGGGGTGAGCCTTGCGCTCTTCCCGGAAGGGACCATCCCGAACTACACCCCGCGCATGAAGCCCTTCAAGGATGGCGCGTTCAGGCTGGCCATTGAGAAGCAGGTGCCCATCGTGCCGATCACATTCCTGGATCATTGGCGGCTGTTCGGAGAGCCGGCCGAGCTTTTGAGCCGCGCCAGGCCGGGTCTCGCCCGCGCCGTGTTGCACGACGCCGTCCCCACGGCCGGTCTCACCATGGATGATCTGGTAGCTTTGCGGGATCGCGTCTACCGCACCATCGAAGAACCGCTGCTTCGAACATGAGGATCACCGAAGAGACACTCGACCGCATCGCGGAGCTGGCCCGCCTGGACGTGAGCGACCCGGCGACCCGGGCCAACCTGCTCGCTGATATGCAACGCGTGTTCGACTTCGTGGAGAAGCTGAACGAGGTGGACACGAAAGGAGTGGAGCCCCTGATCTTCATGACGGATGAGGCCGACGTGCTCCGTGAGGACGTGGCCTCCGTGGAGATCACCAAGCAGGAGGCCCTGGCCAATGCACCGGTGAAGGACAGTGACTACTTCAAGGTGCCACGCGTGGTGGACAAGGGCTGAGCCTGCGGATCCCCCGACCCAATGTTGACGAACTTTCATCCGGAAGGAGCGTAGAACGCCATCGCGAGCACAATTTCGTCGCTCCGGACCCGGAACGTAAACAGGCGATCACATCCCATGCGATCCTTCATCTCCCGCTATCCCGTTCTCACACTGGCCGTGATCGTGCTGTCCATCCAATTCGGCATCGTTCTTATAGCTGCATCGCTCATGCCTGAGGGCAAGCGTCTGCATGAATCCCCTGAAGCCCACATGATCTTCCGCTTCCGGGTGTTCTGGCCCTTGGTGTTCGCTGTGCTGATCACCTATTACCTGGAAGGTAAACAAGGTCTGTACAAGCTGTTCGGTGCCTACCGCATCTGGCGTGTGCCGGGTAAGTGGTGGGCTTTCGCCGCATCCTGGAAATTCCTTTTCTGCTACCTCGGCTGGGCCATCGCTGATCTTGCCGGCTGGCTGCCCTGGCCAGGCGCCGCACAGCCCATGTTCTCCGAAGGACCGAACGGCGAGCGCATGCACATCATCAACCTCCTGTTCGGCATGCCCTTCATCATCGGTATCGCACTGGTGGAGGAGACCACCTGGATGAAATATTGCGCCACCCGTTTGCAGGACAAGTACAGTGCGTTCGTCTCATGCACCCTCACCGGTGTGATCTGGGGCCTGTGGTACCTGCCCATGCTGCTTCTCGGCGAAGGCGTTCCCGATGGCATCCCCTGGTACTTCTTCCTGCTCAGCATGATCGGCCTGGCCATCCTGCTGGGTTGGGTGTACAACATGACCCATAGTGGATTGATCCTTCTGATCATGCAGTTGGTGAGCAACATCGCCTTCTACATCATGCCAGCCCTGCCCGTAGCCCATGATGGGGACCCCAGTTGGGTGATGGTCTTCGTGTGGGTGGAGGTGGCCATCGCCGCTTTCGTGGTGATACGATACGGTCCCAAGGACATGGGCCTGGGACCACGTCCCACCTGGACGGACCCCAAGATCCCGGACTGGAACCCCTCGCGGAAGAAGCAGGGTGACCAACAGCTGGCTGCGGCCTGATCCAACGATCCTATGGACAACGCTTTCATCGCCACCACCTTCGACTGGGACCATCGCACGCCGAAGGACTGGCAGCGGTTCACCAACAAGCTGCTGCGCAAGCTCCGGATAGGCGCGCAACTGACGCCGGTACCCGGGAACATGGCCAACGTGGAGGCCCGGATGAACCTCTTCCACCTCCTGGAACAGACCGTGGCCAACAAAGTGCCCGGCGATGTGGTGGACGTGGGTTGCAACGCGGGGGACAGCACCATCGTCATGCAACGGGTGATCTCCGAACTCGCCCCGGAGAAACAGGTGCACGCCTACGACAGCTTCGAGGGCCTGCCCGAACTGACCGCGAACGACAGCAAGGACGGCGTATACGAGAAGGGATACATGGCGGCGGGCCTCGAGCTGTTCACGAAGAAGTTCAATGCGCTCGGCCTGAAGCTGCCTCATACGCACAAGGGCTGGTTCGAGGCTACGATCCCATCCCAGCTGCCCGATCGCATCAGCTTCGCGCTGATCGATGGCGACCTCTACGAATCCACGAAACATGTCCTGCCCCACCTCTATGAGCGCATGGCCCCGGGTGCCATCGGGATGATCGCGGTGTACTACGATGAGGCGATCTACCAGCGCAAGGGACTTCCCGGTGGGTACAGGTCACCCGGCGTGAAGCGTGCAACCGACGAGTTCTTCCGGGACAAGCCGGAAAAGGTGTCGCTGCTATACGCCAACGAGTATTCGAACGGGTACTTCCGGAAGCTGTAGCCCACCCCTTGCGTTGTCCTCCGGTCAGCGGCCACGGCTCGTTCCTGCTTCGCACCTTTGCCTCCATGTACGGAAGCATCAAGGAGCACCTGGGCAATGAACTGAAGTCCATCGAAGAGGCGGGCCTCTTCAAACGTGAACGCATCATCACCAGCGAGCAGGGCGCGGAGATCACCGTGAACGGCCGGAAGGTGTTGAACTTCTGCGCCAACAATTACCTCGGCCTGTCCTCACACCCCGAGGTGATCAGAGCCGCGCATGCCACGCTCGATTCCCATGGCTACGGGATGAGCAGTGTACGCTTCATCTGCGGCACCCAGGACATCCACAAGGAGCTCGAGGCGAAGCTCTCCGCGTTCCACTCCCTGGATGATACCATCCTGTACGCGGCCTGTTTCGATGCCAATGGAGGTGTGTTCGAGCCACTGCTGACCGAGCTGGACGCCATCATCAGCGACTCGCTGAACCATGCGAGCATCATTGACGGGGTCCGCCTGTGCAAGGCCATGCGCTACCGCTATGCGAACAACGACATGGCCGATCTGGAACTACAGCTCCAGACCGCACACAAGGATGGCGCCCGCCACATCCTCATCGTCACCGACGGTGTCTTCAGCATGGACGGCATCGTGGCCGACCTCAAGGGGGTCTGCGACCTGGCTGACAAGTATGAAGCCCTTGTGATGGTGGACGAATGCCATGCCGCCGGTTTCATCGGGAAGACCGGTCGTGGCAGTGTGGAGCATTGCGGGGTCACCGGAAGGGTGGATATCATCACCGGCACCCTGGGCAAGGCGTTGGGCGGAGCTATGGGGGGCTACACCAGCGCCCGCAAGGAGATCGTGGAATTGTTGCGCCAACGCAGCCGTCCTTATCTCTTCAGTAATTCGCTCGCACCTTCCATCGTGGGTGCTTCCATCCGCGTGATCGACCTGTTGAGCAGCACGACCGAACTCCGCGATCGATTGGAGGCGAACGTTGATCGTTTCCGCACCGGGATCGAAGCCCTCGGTTTCAAGACGCGTGGGGCCGGAGCCGCCATCGTGCCGGTGATGCTGGGTGATGCGCGCATGAGCCAGGTGATGGCCGATCGGTTGCTGGAGGAGGGCATCTACGTCATCGGCTTCTTCTATCCAGTGGTGCCCAAGGACACGGCGCGCATCCGGGTCCAGCTCAGCGCAGCCCACACCGATGCCCACATCGATCACGCGCTGGCCGCGTTCGGGAAGGTGGGCAGGGAGCTGGGTGTGATCCCTTGAACCCGCGCAACCCGTGCATTCGCGTCCGGGCGGGCGGGTCGTGTTGCGGTCATCTGCCGACCTTTTGTTTCCTTCGTGCAGGATCCTCCAGTGAACACTGGCTCTCCCCCTAGGGATCCACATCTATCGGTGAACACCAGATGAACGGGGAATGGATCCAGTCGAGGGCGGGGAACAAGGGACGATCGAAAGTGGAACGGCTTCCTGCTCGGTCACGGCGCAGGCACTTCTTCAAGCGTTCAGGAACGACCGGTTCGTTTTCGGATACAGCGGTCACTTCGGCGATGACCTGACAGCACGCTTGCTGGACCTGAGCGACCGGATGATCGCGGCCATGAGTGGTGCCTCCATCCATCGGAAACGGTCGGCCTTTCTTCTCGTGGAGGCCTATCAGAACATCATCCGCCACCGGGCCGACCTCCCGCCGCACATCGACAGCGGCGAAGGACGCAGTTTCTTCTGCTGCCGGGCGAACCCGTCCGGACAGGACCTGGTGGCCATCAACGGGGTGGCGAGGTGGCGCGTGGATGCCCTCGCGCGTCAACTGGAGGCCATCCGCGGGATGGACCAGATGGCGCTCAAGGACCTTTCCATGCGCATGCTCCAGGTCCCATCCGAAGGTCGTGGGGCCGGGGTGGGCTTCATCGAGATGGCACGCCGGTCGGGGAATGAGCTCGGTCATATGTTGCGTGGCCTGGGTGAGGACCATGCGCTCTTCGCTCTCGCAGTGCGCACCGGTGACGCCCATCCGCACGAGAAGATCATCCGTGAAGCAGCGATCCTCCATGGCACCGTGGTGATGAACGATATCCTGCTTTACCAGGCTGGTCATTGCTTGCCGGGCATGTCCGAGGTCGTTGCCGCGATGATCCGCAACGACCTCGAGGGAGCTGTCGGGGGGCTGCCGGTGCTGGCCTGCGAAGCCGCATACTCGGGGGTGGCACGCACGCTGGATGAGCTTAGTCCGGGAAGAAGGGGCGTCTGCGTTCTGGCGCGCAAGGCAGGAGGACTGGTATTGGTGCAAGGTGTGGAGGTGGATGGCCTGGAGGCCGCCGATCAACTGGTCGTCTTTCAACGGTCACCCTGGATTCGGGAGCCTGGACCTGGGCCGGCCTCGTCCATGGTGGTGAGCATGGGGGGGAGCGCGGAGCATCCCGTCCTGTTGGTGTCGCAGGTGGTCTGAGCCCGCCACCCGACCTGGAAGGATGCGCGTCGTCCACACCGGTGTGTTGGTTTTCCGGAAGAAGGATCTATCTTCGCACCCCGTTTCCGGGAAACCAGCCTTTTAAACCCACGAACCGTGGCATCGACGACCCACACCACCAGCATGGCCAATGTGGCCACCGTGCAGCAAGAATGGCTGCTCGTAGATGCTGAGAACGAGACACTTGGCCGCCTCGCCAGCAAGGTGGCGATGATCGTGCGCGGCAAGCACAAACCCACCTTCACCCCGCATGTGAACTGCGGCGACCATGTGGTGGTGATCAACGCCGACAAGATCCGACTCACCGGCAACAAGCTGGACGATAAGGAGTACCAGCGCTACAGCATGTATCCTGGTGGTCAGCGTCGTGAGGTGGCCCGCAAACTCCTCGGCCGCAAGCCGGAGGCGGTGCTGGAGCACGCCGTGCGCGGCATGCTGCCCAAGAACCGACTGGGCCGCCGGCTGTTCAACAACCTGCATGTCGTGGCAGGCACTGCACACAAACACGACGCTCAGAAGCCTCGCAAGTTCGACCTGAACACGATCAAGTAAGATGGAAGCCGTCAACAGCCTGGGCCGCCGCAAGACCGCGGTCGCACGCGTGGTCCTCTCAGAAGGTTCCGGCGTGATCACCGTGAATGGCCGCGAAAGCGCCGATTATTTCCCGGTCACCATCCAGCAGTTCAAACTGCAGCAACCCTTCGCCCTTACCGAAACGGTGGGCAAGTACGATGTAACCGCCACGGTCGATGGCGGAGGCATCACCGGCCAGGTGGAAGCCGTGCGCCTGGGCATCGCCCGCGCATTGGTGAAGATCGATGCCGAGCACAAACCGAAACTCAAGGCCGAGGAACTGATGACCCGTGACCCACGTGCCGTGGAACGGAAGAAGTTCGGACGCAAGAAAGCGCGCAAGCGTTACCAGTTCAGCAAGCGTTAAGGTCCCTGCGCTTGTTCAGGATCCAATCCCGCTGGACTCTTCGGCAACGAAGGCTACCAGCGGGATGCCTGTATCAACGGGAACAAGGAAAGTGAACGACAACAAGATGGCACGTCTCGAATTCAAACAGCTGCTCGACGCCGGGGTGCACTTCGGCCACCTCAAGCGCAAGTGGAACCCGAACATGGCACCCTACATCTTCGATGAGAAGAAGGGGATCCACATCATCGATCTGAACAAGACCGCGGTGAAGCTCGAGGAGGCTGCGGCCGCCATGAAGAGCATCGCCCGCAGCGGCAAGAAGGTCCTCTTCGTGGCCACCAAGAAGCAGGCGAAGGACATCGTGACCGAGAAGGTGAAGACCACCGGCATGCCCTATGTCACCGAGCGTTGGAGCGGTGGCATGCTCACCAACTTCGGCACCATCCGCCGCACCATCAAGAAGATGGCCACCATCGATCGGATGAAGACCGATGGCACCTTCGACAACATGAGCAAGCGCGAGCGCCTGCAAGTGAGCCGCCAGCGGGAGAAGATGGAGAAGAACCTCGGTTCCATCGCCGACCTCACCCGCCTGCCCAGCGCGCTGTTCATCGTGGACATCGTGAAGGAGCACATCGCCGTGGCGGAGGCGAAGAAGCTGAACATCCCCACCTTCGCGATGGTGGATACCAACAGCGACCCGACCAAGGTGGACTTCCCGATCCCCGCCAACGACGATGCCACCAAGAGCATCGAGCTGATCGTTGACGTGATGATCCAGGCGATCAACGAAGGCATCGAGGAACGCAAGAACGACAAGACCGCCGTGGACGAGAACGACGCCGAGGAAGGCACGGAGGAGACCGCGGAAGTGGAGGCTGGAGAAGAAGCTTCCGAGGAGAACAATTGATCAGCAGGACGGGTCGGGACAGGACGGCGGACCCGTCCTGATCATCCCACCGTCCGCAACCGAAACCCCATGAGCACTATGGCTATCACCGCCGCTGATGTGAACAAGCTGCGCCAGATGACCGGCGCGGGCATGATGGACTGCAAGAAGGCCCTCACCGAGGCCAATGGCGACTTCGATGCCGCCATCGACATCCTGCGCAAGCAGGGTCAGAAGGTCGCCGCCAAGCGTGCCGACCGCGATGCCACCGAAGGCCTCGTGATCGCGAAGACCAATGCCGCGGGCGACCACGGCGTGCTGGTCTGCGTGAACTGCGAGACCGACTTCGTGGCCAAGAACGCGGACTTCAGCGCCATGGCCGAACGCATGGCCACCATCGCCCTGGAGAAAGGGGTGAACAGCGTGGAAGGGCTGAAGGCCGCAGCGTATGACAGCAATGGCATGACCGTGGCCGAGAAGCTCATCGAGCAGACCGGTGTGATCGGCGAGAAGATCGATGTGAGCGCCTGTGCCGAGGTGAAGGCGCCCTTCGTGTACGCCTACAACCACCCTGGCAACAAGGTGGCCAGCCTGGTGGGCCTGAACAAGGCCGGCTTCGAAGGCGCCGCCAAGGACGTGGCCATGCAGGTGGCCGCCATGGGCCCCGTGGCACTGGACAAGGCCAGCACCCCGCAGAGCGTGATCGACAAGGAGCTCGAGATCGGCAAGGAACTCGCCATCCAGGAGGGCAAGCCCGCCGACATGGCCGAGAAGATCGCCCATGGCCGCCTCAACAAGTTCTTCAAGGAAAGCACCCTGCTCGCCCAGGAGTTCATCAAGGACAACAAGCTGAGCGTGGAGCAATACCTGAAGAACCAGGACAAGGAGCTCACCGCAACCGACTTCAAGCGTCATTCGCTCACCGTCTGATGCTTTTGAACTTCGCATAGTGGAGGGGGGCTTCGGCCTCCCTCTTTTATTTTGGCCCACGCATGACCAACACGTACAAGCGCATCCTCCTGAAACTCTCCGGCGAGAGCCTCATGGGCAGCAAGTCCTACGGCATCGATAGCGATCGCCTGAACCAATACGCCGACGAGATCATCGCCATCGCCAGCAAGGGCGTGCAGGTGGCCGTGGTCATCGGCGGGGGCAACATCTACCGCGGCATGGAGGCCGAAGGCGCCATCGATCGGGTGCAGGGTGACCACATGGGCATGCTGGCCACCGTGATCAACAGTCTTGCGCTGCAGAGCGCACTGGAGGCGAAGCAGTACAAGACCCGGCTCCTCACCGCCATCAAGATGGAGCAGATCGCCGAACCCTTCATCCGACGTCGCGCAGTGCGCCACCTGGAGAAGGGGAGGATCGTGATCTTCGGTGCAGGAACCGGCAATCCCTACTTCACCACCGATACGGCGGCCAGCCTGCGCGCCATCGAGATCGAGGCTGATGTGATCCTGAAGGGTACGCGCGTGGATGGCATCTACACGGCCGATCCAGAGAAGGACAAGAACGCCACGAAGTATGACCGGATCTCCTTCGATGAGGTGTACAAGAAAGGCCTCAACGTGATGGATATGACAGCGTTCACACTTTGCAAGGAGAACAACCTGCCCATCATCGTATTCGACATGAACAAGCCGGGCAACCTGGGACGCCTGCTATCTGGCGAACCCGTTGGAACACGCGTCGAACTCTGAGCGACACGCGCCCGCCGCTACTTTTGCCACTCCGAAACGCACCGCGATGATCGATACTGCCGCCGCCATCCAGACCTGTGAAGAGCATATGCGCAAAGCCGTTGACCACCTGGACAACGAGCTTCAGAAGATCCGTGCCGGCGCCGCCAATCCCGGCATGCTCGACACCGTGCGCGTGGACTACTATGGCCAGATGGTGCCGCTCTCGCAGGTGGCCTCGGTGAACACCGGTGATGCGCGCACCCTGTTCGTGAAGCCCTGGGAGAAGAAGATGATCGAGGCCATCGAGAAGGCCATCATCGGCGCGAACCTCGGCTTCAATCCGAGCAACAATGGTGAGAGCGTGATCATCCACGTGCCCATGCTCACCGAGGAGCGCCGAAAGGCATTGTCCAAGTCGGCCCATGCGGAAGGAGAGCATGCCAAGGTGGGTATCCGGAGCAGCCGTCAGAAGGCCATGGAGGCGATCAAGGCCGCCAAGAAGGATGGCCTTCCCGAGGATGCCGCGAAAGGCCTGGAAGGCGACGTGGAGAAGCTCACCGGCATCTACAACAAGAAGGTGGACGCACTGATCGAGACGAAGGAGAAGGACATCATGAAAGTGTGAGTTGATGTGCACATGTGCACATCAACTCAGGCCCACACCGGGCTCCCCTCACTGCAGTTCCGGCACATCTCGATGCTGCTGCGCGATGTGAGCAGTGACCGCCTGAAGTCATTGTAAGCCTGACTGTTCCACAACTCGCGGAAACTGTGCGTACGCAGGTCGCCGAGCACGTGGTGCGCATCCTTGTCGAAACAGCACGGCACCACGCGACCATCCCAGGTGATCACGCAGCTGTGCCACATCTTCCAGCAGTCGTCGCTCAGCTTGTTCTTCACCTGCCAGCTACCATCGCCCTGACGACGGTAACGGGCATACTTGTCCTGGGTGGGTATCAAGGGGTGGTCGTCCTTCGGATCATAGACCTGTGCGGTCTTCAGCCACAGATCATCCACGCCGATCCGCTTCGCGAGCGCTCGTGCCTCCGGGATCTGATGCTCGTTCGGCTTCACCACCAGGAATTGGAACACCACATGTGGCGTAATGCTCTTCAACCTCTTCTTCCACTTCACGATCCGTTCCGCGCCCTCGACCACCTTCGCCAACTCGCCTTCGCGGCGGTACGCGGAGTAGGTGTCCTGATCCGTGCCATCGAGGGATATGATGAGCCGAGACAAGCCACTGCGCACGGTGGCCTCCGCTTTCTCCTCGGTGAGGAAGTGCGCATTGGTGCTGGTGTTGGTGTACAGACCCTTCCGGCTCGCCACCGAGACCATGTCCAGGAAGTCCGGGTTGATATACGGCTCGCCCTGGAAGTAAAAGGTCAGCGCCCAGAGGTCTTCACCCAGTTCATCCATCACGCGTTCGAAGAGATCCTGCTTCAGGTTGCCGGTGGGCCGGGTGAAGGCACGCAGGCCGCTCGGGCACTCGGGGCAACGCAGGTTGCAGGCTGTGGTGGGTTCGAAGCTGATGCTGAAGGGCATCCCACTGATGCGCGGTTCACGCGTGCGTTTCGCCCGCTGGTAGCTGGTCCATAGTCCCGCCGCATTGCGCAGCCGACGAGGGGTGGCCTTGCGTGACCACTCCAAGGCATCGCGGACCGGTGCGAACATGGACGACAAGGTACGGGCGTTGCCACCTGCCTGTTACTTTGGCAAGCAATGGCACGTCCTAGGACGAGACCATTCATGCATGAGGCTGCTATTGCTCATCGTCCTGGCGATCACTTTTCCCGAATTCGTCCTTGCCCGCACCATCCAGGGCCGGGTGGTCGACAGGGAGACCCATGAGGCACTGGCCTTCGTGCACGTGCTGGCTGATGGGGAGCGGCAGGGGGCGACCAGCGATATCGATGGGCGGTTCGTGATCGAGGTGGTCGCCTTGCCGGTGAACCTGAGATTCAGTTATGTGGGTTACGCACCGTTGGTCGTCGAGGTCTCCACGGAAGGACCCCTGGAGGTGGCCCTGCAACGCAACGCGGTGGAGTTGCGAGCCGTGGACATCCTCCCAACGGAGAACCCCGCGCACCGGATCATCGACCGCTGCCGCGAGGGGCGGGAAGAGAACGACGGGATGCGCAACCGGAGCCACCGGTACATGAGCTACAGCAAGACCATCTTCACCGCGGATGTACCACCACCGGATAGCGCGATGGTCATGGACACTACGGCGGGCGCCACCGTGGACAGCAGTGATCTGGAGATGCGACGGTTCCTCGAGTCGCAATACCTCTTCCTCATGGAGAGCGCCACGCGCAAGAGCTACCTGCCACCGGCGGCCGAGCGCGAGGAGGTCCTGGCGATGCGCGTCAGCGGCCTGAAGGACCCTTCCCTGCTTGCGCTTGCCGCACAGACCAAGACCTTCAGCATCTACGATCCGCAGATCGGCATCTCACAGAAGCTCTACCTCGGACCGCTCGCGCCGGGCAGCACGCGCAAATACCTCTTCCTGCTGGAGGACACCCTGTACCAGGGCAAGGACAGTGTGTTCGTGATCAGCTACAAACCGCGCAGCCGGACGAAATTCCTCGGGCTCAAAGGGCTGCTGTACATCCACTCGGACGGTTATGTCGTGCAGAACGTGACCGCTGAAGCCGCGGAACGCGATGGCAGTGCCAGCATCCGCTTCCAACAACTGCACGAGAAGGTCGGTGGAAGGGCCTGGTTCCCGGTTCAGCTCAATGCCTTCATATACCTGGACAATGTCTCCTTCAATGGGTTGAAACCATACGGCGTGACGCGTACCTACCTGAAGGACATCGAGGTGGATGCGGACATACCCAGGCGTGAGGTGCGCGGACCGGAGATCGTGATGGACCGAATGAGCACACGGCAGGACGATGCCTACTGGAACGCCCTGCGTACGGATACCCTCGAGGACAAGGCCCTGAAGACCTACCACGTGCTCGACAGCCTCGGTGAGGCGGAGGACCTGGACAAGAAGGTGAAGTGGCTCTCGGCCCTGATGTCCGGACGCCTACCGATCGGTCCGGTGGACCTGTTGCTGGACAAGGTGCTACGGTACAATGGTTACGAAGGTGTGCGGCTGGGAGTGGGTCTGGCCACGAACGACCGGATCAGCCGATACGCACAGGTGGGCGGCCATGCGGGCTATGGGTTCAAGGACAAGGCTTGGAAATATGGCGCATTCCTGCTGGTGCGGCCGTGGTATGGACGGGATATCGCCCTGCGTCTCTTCCACGAGATCGAGGTGGTGGAGAGCGGCGGCGTGGCCTTCGATGGACCACGACCATTGTTGACGAACGAGAGCGCACGCTGGATCTATGTGAACCGGATGGATCAGAGCGAGCGTTCCGGCGGACGCTTCGAGTTCCGGGCGGGTTCCTACACACGGCTGTGGATCGGTGCCGAGCGCGAGACGCGTGTGAACCTTCAGGGCTACCAATACGCGGAACGCTTCAACGAATCGGTCACCATCCTGCGCGATCGGTTCACCACCGGCGGTCTCACTTTCGGTATGCGCTTCGCCTTCCGGGAACGACTTGCGCGTCTTCCTGATCGCGAAGTGTCCCTTGGCACGCGTTGGCCCATCCTTTCCATTCAGGCGTTCAAGGCGGTGGGTGGCCTCTTGGACAGCGAGTGGTCCATCTGGCGCGTGAACGCGGCCATCGACAAGACCTTCCATCTGCGACTGGTGGGGGACCTCTCGGTGCGTATGATGGGCGGGGTCGCCGATCCGACCGCCCCGTACCCCTACTTGTTCAACATGCGCGGTACGAACGACTTCCGGCCCGCCCCTGTGCCGGATGGCCGGCGGTTCCTGGTGGCGGCGGACAACACCTTCCAGACCATGCTGCCCAATGAGTTCCTCGCGGACAGCTACGCAGCACTGCATGTGAAGCACAGCTTCGGGACCCTGCTCGTAAAGGGGAAGCACTTCAAGCCGAGGCCCGGCCTCTTGTATAATGCGGTCGTTGGGTCCCTCCAGAACGCTGATGCCCACCGCGGATACAGCTTCTCCGAGCTCACCGATCCGTTCCTTGAGGCTGGTCTCGTCGTGGATGGCCTCTTGGGGACCCTCGGAGCGGGGATCTACTACCGCCACGGTCCGCTGGCGTTCGATCGGTCCGCTGACAACCTCGCCTACAAGATGTCGGTCTCGTTCACGTTCTGATCGCCGATCCCCGCTTCATTTCGCACCTTTGCCCGCTCCCGTGGCTCCTTTAGGATCCGGGAACGATGCGACGATGTGGGCTTGGTTGGCCAATAGGGTATTGCGGAACCGGCTGGTGATCCTGATCGCCGTGGCCTTGTGCACCGTGTTCCTGGGGTACAAGGCCTCCAAGGTGGGGATGAACTACAAGCACGGTGGTCTCCTGCCGAAGACGGACAGTGCGTACGTGGAGTATGAGCGCTTCCTGCACACCTTCAGCGAGGACGGCAATGTGATCGTGGTCGGCACGGACGGCGGGGACCTTTACACACCGGTGAACTTCACCGCATGGTATGAGCTCGGCAATGACCTGCGAGGCATCAATGGCATCGACAGCATCTTCAGCGAGGCACACCTGTTCGAACTCGTACGTGATGACAGCTTGAAGCGCTTCATCGTGCACCGGGTGATGACGGAGCCGCCGGGTGATCAGGCCGGAATGGACTCGCTCCTGGGACGGATCCGTTCACTGCCCTTCTACAACGGGCTGTTGTACAACGAAAGCACCGGGGTGAGCCTGATGATGGTGTTCGTGAACGCACCGCTCTTCGACACCGATGCCCGAACGGAGGTGGTGAGGGCACTGGGTGATCGGATCGATGCCTTCTCCGCAGCGACCGGCATCCGGACGCATGTGAGCGGCCTGCCCTGGATCCGGGTGAAGAGCACCCAGCTCGTGAAGGGCGAGATGCCCTTGTTCATGGGCCTCAGCCTCTTCGTCTGCGGACTCCTGCTGCTGTTGTTCTTCCGGAGCTGGCGGGTGATGTGGATCTCGCTCGGTGTGGTCGCCATCAGTGTGATCTGGAGCTTCGGCGCCATGTCGCTCCTCGGGTACCGCATCACCATCCTGCAATCGGTGATCGCACCGCTGGTGATCGTGATGGGGGTGCCTAACTGTGTGTTCCTGATCAACGCCTACCACTACGAGTTCGTGCGGCATGGGAACAAGATCAAGTCGCTCCAGCGTGTGATCAGTCGCATCGGTGCGGCCGCATTCATGACCAATGCCACCACCGCGGTGGGCTTCACGACCTTCTGCTTCACGAGCAGCTCCACGCTGCAGGAATTCGGCTGGGTGGCCACGATCGGCATCATGACCCTTTGGGTGTTGAGCATGCTGCTGATCCCGATCCTTTTCAGCTTCATGCCGGCGCCGAACCCACGCCACCTGAGCCACCTCGACCGGCACTGGCTCGACCGCGTGGTTGAATGGATCGTACGCATCTCCAAGGAGCAGCGGCCGTTGATCTATTCCGTGACCACCCTCTGCACCGTCGTCGCCATCATCGGCATCCTGCGGATCAAGGATGAGAGCCGGATCGTGGACGACCTGCCCGAGGACAACCCAGTGCTCACGGACCTGCGCTTCTTCGAGTCCAACTTCAAGGGGGTCATGCCATTGGAGGTGGTCGTGGACACGAAGAAGAAGGGCGGCGCCCTGACCGACGCGACCTTGAAGCGGATCGTGAAGCTCGAGGACACCCTGTCCACCTATCCGGAGTTCAGCAAGCCGATCAGCATCGCAGGCGCGGTGAAGTTCACGAAACAGGCGTTCTATGGTGGCAACCCGGACAAGTACGCACTGCTGACCAGCACGGACAAGACCTTCATCCTGCCCTATCTGGAGGGTGCCAGCGGCAAGGAGGGCATGGCGCGCGCCTTCATCGACAGCACCCGCAAGGTCACCCGGATCACCGTGCAGATGGCCGACGTGGGCACCACCAGGATGGATGGCCTTCTTTCCGGTCTGCGTGCCCAGGTCGACAGCATCTTCGATCCGGCGAAGTATGTCGTCACGCTCACCGGCACTTCCGTTGTCTTCCTGAAGGGCAGCAGCTACCTGGTGAGCAACCTCATCATCAGCCTGTTCTGGGCGGTGGTGATCATCGTGTGCCTGATGGCACTCCTGTTCAATTCGTTCAGGATACTCGTCGTGGCGCTGATCCCGAACATGATCCCCTTGATCTTCACCGCAGGCCTCATGGGCTTCTTCCATATCCCGATCAAGCCGAGCACGATGCTCGTGTTCGGTATCGCGCTCGGGATCGCGGTGGACAACGCCATCCATTTCCTCGCGCGCTACCGGCTCGAACTGAAGCTGACCGGCGGGGACCTGCAGAAGAGCGTGGACCTTGCCACTCGCGAGGTGAGCGTGGGCATCATCTACACCAGTGTCGTCCTGCTCGCCGGATTCTCCCTCTTCTCCTTCTCGCACTTCGGTGGCATCCGGGCACTGGGTGTGCTCACCACCATCACACTGCTCGTGGCCATGCTTACCAATCTCCTGGTGCTTCCGGCCCTGTTGCTCAGCCTGAACAAGCATATCATGAGCAAGGCCTTCGAGGAACCCCTGCTGGAGATCATGGACGAGGAGGAGGACATCGAGTTGATGGAACTGAAGCTGGACGTGCCAGCCTCGGCACCGGACGCGGCCGAAGGGGATGAGATGAACGAACGATAGTCGACGATGAAAGGCATCATCCTTGCCGGGGGCTCCGGAACACGCCTGCATCCGCTCACGCTCGCGGTGAGCAAGCAGTTGATGCCGGTCTACGACAAGCCGATGATCTACTACCCGCTCAGCACGCTGATGGCGGCTGGCATCCGGGAGATCCTGATCATCAGCACACCGCACGACCTGCCGAGCTTCCGGAAGCTGCTCGGGGACGGCTCCTCGCTCGGCTGTGCGTTCACCTATGCCGAACAGGTGGTCCCCAACGGACTGGCGCAGGCCTTCGTCATCGGGCGTGAGCATGTGGGTACGGACAGTTCCGCGCTGATCCTGGGCGACAACATCTTCTATGGAACAGGACTGGGTCGGAAGTTGAGCGAGCACACCGCACCGGACGGAGGCCTGGTGTTCGCTTATCACGTGAGCGATCCGGAACGGTACGGTGTGGTGGAATTCAATGCGGAGAACCGGGTCATCAGCATCGAGGAGAAACCGTTGAAGCCCAAGAGCAATTTCGCGGTACCCGGGCTCTACTTCTACGACAACGATGTGCTCGACATCGCGCGAGACCTGAAGCCGAGCGCCCGCGGGGAATACGAGATCACCGACGTGAACAAGGAGTACCTGCGGATGGGGCGCTTGAAAGTGGAGATCCTGGACCGCGGCACGGCCTGGCTGGACACGGGCACCTTCGCCTCGCTTACCCAGGCAGGACAGTTCGTGCAGGTGATCGAGGAACGTCAGGGACTTCGCATCGGCTGCATCGAGGAGGTGGCCTACAAGAAGGGCTTCATCGATGCGGGACAGCTCGAGACGCTCGCCCAACCCTTGTTGAAGAGCGGTTATGGGGAGTACCTGCTGAAGCTTCTTCGTTCCTGATGAGCGCGTACAGGGCGTTGTTCGACGCGCATGTGGAGCGCTGGTCCGCGGAACTGCCTCCTGGCGATCTCTATGCGCCCATGGCCTACCTGCTCGCATTGCCGGCCAAACGGGTCAGACCGGTGCTCACGCTCATGGCCTGTGACCTGTTCGGCGGGGATCCGCGAACTGCGTTGGACCAGGCGCTGGCGATAGAGCTCTTCCACAACTTCACCCTGATGCACGATGACATCATGGATGCGGCGGTCTTGCGCAGGGGCCGACCCACCGTGCACGCGCATTGGAACGTGAACACCGCCATCCTCAGCGGCGATGCGATGCTGGTGATGGCCTATTCCGTGCTTGGAGCCGATCCCATTGTCCTGGAGGTCTTCAACAAGCATGCGCTGGAGGTCTGTGCGGGACAGCAGCTCGACATGGAATTCGAACGACGTACGGATGTCAGTCTTGGGGAGTACAAGGAGATGATCCGTTTGAAGACGGCGGTGCTTCTGGCGGCCGCACTGCGCATCGGTGCCATCAAGGCCGGGGCAGGTCGGGCGGATCAAGAAAGGATCGCGGCGTTCGGTGAGGGTGTCGGACTGGCCTTCCAATTGCGTGATGACCTCCTTGATGCGTTCGGTGAAACGGCCATGACCGGCAAGGAGCAGGGGGGGGATCTACGGAACGGGAAGAAGACCTGGCTGCTCATCCGCGGACTCGAGGTGGAACGCGAACGCGGATCGACAACCCTGCACGACCAACTCGCCCGGGACCCATCCGAACGGGATGTTGCGGTCATGATCACTGCGCTGCGCGATCTGGGGGTGGAGCAGGAAGCCCAGCAGGAGGTGCAACGCCTCGCCGGGACCGCGCTCGATGAACTGGAGCACATCGATCCCATTGGTGAGCGTTCGGCTGCCTTGCGTGCGCTGGCCGTCTCCTTGGTCGAACGGACCGCTTGACCGGTACCGGGACCGATGCCCATCCATCACCTGGACCGGTCCGGCAGGAGCAGGTCGTGCAAGGCTGGTTCCAATACGCCGAACTTGAATTCGAAGCCCGTCCTGGCCAATAGTTCGCTGGACGTTCGTGAACCCTTCAACAGGATGGAGGCCATCTCTCCGAACAGGAGACGCAGTGCGAAGCCGGGAACACGGGGCATGAAGTAGGGCTTGTTCCTCACAAGCGCGATCGTACGCATCAGATCATCGTTGGTGACATCATGGGAGGCACACACGTTGTATGCTCCGCGCATGTCCGGGCTGAACAAAGCGGCGACATAGGCTTCCACCAGGTCATCAAGGTGTACCCAGGGCACCCATTGGCGTCCGCTACCCAACGCCGATGCGATGCCCAGGTCGACCACGGGCAGCAGCCTGGTCATGGCTCCACCGTTGCGGGCCAGGACCATCGGCGTTCGCAACTTGACCACGCGTGTCAGCCCGTTCCATTCGTCGACCGCCCGCTCCCATTCCGCGCTGATCCGTGCGATGGTGTCGTTCCCTGGTGGGTCAGCCTCCACATACCGATGCTCCGAGGTGATGGCACCGTAGTACCCGATACCAGCGGCGCTCACGAAGGCGTCCAGCGATGCCGACCGGTCCAAGGCTGTGCGGAGCAGCAGGCGAGACGAGTACGTACGGCTGTCGATGAGCTCCTGCACGCGCGTTGAGCTCCAGCGTTGGTCGGCGATACCGGCTCCCGCCAGATGGACCACGTGCGTCACACCATCCAAACAGCGTTGGTCGAGCCAGCCCTTCCCGATATCCCAGCCGAAGGACCGAGGATCGGCCGGATCCGGACTTCTTCCCAGCCGATGGACCAGATGACCATCGGCCGTTAACCGCCGATCCAATGCGGTGCCGATGAGGCCTGAAGCTCCTGTGATCAATACGGTGGCCATCCTTGCTCTCTTTGGACAACGAAGGAATGGGCCCGTGGTTCACCCCGCACCGGTCTTAACAAGGATCGGCAGGATCAAGGCAGCACGATATGCATCACGTGAAGCGCCCCATCGGTGCTCCGGAGCTCGATGATCGTGACTCCTTGATGCGTAGGTGGAACGTCGACCGCGACGAAATCGGCGCCGTTCGATCGGAAGGTCCCGGCCTTCACGATGCGACCATCGGCACTGATGACCCGCAGGTCCGCGCGCATGGCGGTCGAACGTATCCAGATGCGATGGGGGTCGGAAGGATCCTGATACAAGGAGGGCCCCTTCGCTCCGTTGGACATCAGTCCTGCGGTGAGGCATTCCGGGTCGGAAGCAGGCGCCAGAACGACCGACAATACCGCGGATGCCGCACAGGGCGGCGCACCGACGGTATACGTGTGGATGCCGGTGAGCGAGGTTCCTGGAACGAACACACCGTCCGTCGGGTTCCCCTGCGGGTCGATCCATTGGCCACCCATCACCGGAGTACCACCGAGCTGCTCGAAGAGGTCGATGGCCGGACCGTTCTCGCAAATACTGATGGCGGCATCCTCGCCGGCACTCTGGGCGCTGCTCACCTCCACCGTGAAATGATAGACGCGCGTTGCGATGACCGGACATCCATTGTCCCTGGCACGTATCCAGAACGAGTAGGTGCCGGGTGCCAGCCCTTCCGAGCACAGTTCCAGGTCCACCGGGTTCGTGCCGCTGAGCGTGTGATCCACACTGGGCAGGATGCTGTCGATGTTCGAGGTAAGGTCCAGTTCCTGCACATCGTCAGGGTCGCTGATGGTGATCGTCGCACAGAAAGGCCCATCACCACATACCGCGATCGATCGGTCGGCAGCGATGCTCGCGGTCCCGGAAGTGGATGAGACGATCCCACTTTCCTCGGCAGGGGGTTGGTTCGAACAGGGTACGACGTTGAACACCATGTCGCGCATGATGCTTCCGACGACCGCACCGTCAGCATCCTGTTCCGTCACCTTCACAACGACCACGAAGGAGGCGGACGCCGTTGGTGTGAATTCGATCAACCCCGACCCCGGATCCAGGGTCATTCCATTGTACGGTTCAGCACCGGAGTAACCGGTGTTGTACTGCACGGGCAGGGGGGTGGGGCTGCCGAAACGTGCAGCGATGAGCTCGTAGACCATTTGGTGACCATCCGGTTCATAGGCACCAGCATCGAAGGAGACCGGCTGCCCGGCACAGAAGGTCGGGATGCGGTCGTTGATGAAGACAGGTGCCGTATGGCAAGCACCCGTCGGATTGTTCAAGGTCGTCTCGACGTAAATGCCCGGGCCGCCCATCAGGTTCAGGCTTGAGTTCCGGCAGCACAGGTACCAGCTGATGTTCCAACCGGTGCATGGGCTCAGATAGACGGTCGTGCGATAGGTGTTCAGCTCATAGCCCAACAGGCCGCCTCCATTGCAGGTGGTGTTCTGCAGTTCGCTCGGGCAGATCGAGGATGCATCGACAACGCTCACCGGCTGCATGCCTGTCGTGCTGAATTCCACGCCGCATTCGTTCCGGAAGTAAAGCGTCTGTCCAGCGAATGGGTCCCCTCCGCAGTCACGGAACAGTTGCAGGGTGACCTCGTGGAAGTTGTTGCCAACGCAACGTGTGAAGATGGTACCGCCGGCGTAGTGATTGGCACTACCCGAGGTGAGGGCTAAACCCAGGACGATGGCCGAGACGAGGCGTGGACACATGGTGTGGCGATGGTACCGCGTGAAGATAGCAGGTCCTCCGGGCCAACGCCAGCAGGTGGTCAACGCGCCCGCTCGATGGTCTTCAGATCCTCGTCCAAGAAGCCCTCCTTCTTGCCAAAGATCGAGGCATCGTCCCTGAGGTACATCAGTTCTCCGGTGCCCACATTGAACACACGCTTGAAGCAGTGCTTGTTCTTGTTGTCCCCGGTCAGCACCACATCGCTTATGGTGATGCCCTTGGAGGCCTTCTCAAGCGCCGTTGCCAGCTGGCTCAAGGCCATCACCTGGCTGGGTGCGGTGTAGAACTCCTTTACCGCCGCGGCATCGGGCAGGCTCTTGTCCAGATGCTCCTTGGCCAGCCATAGCTCGGTCTCACGCACCGACCTGTTGCGCGAGGCGTAGGTCCGGTCCGCTGTGGTCTTGTCGGTGATCTTCCCACCCTCCACCAGGGAGAGGTAGTTCTGCAGATGCTTCAGGTAAACGTCCAACAGCTGGGCGAGGCCCTGTTCGTCGATCGCCTTGGGGTCCATCTGGATGAAGGCAAGCTCATGCTCCGAGGGGATGCTCGTGAAGGCGTTCCCGGTCTGCTCCAGCGTTTCCCCTTTCTTCGGCTTCCATCCTTTCACCAAAGTGAGGAATGTCGCCTCGAACTTCACCGGATCGGTCTTACGTGTCTTCAGCAGGTAGGTCCGGTCGGGAGAGATGGGTTGCGCGGCCAATTCCGCCACGGTCATGAACTCCGGGTCCGAGGTGAACTTCCAATTCGACTTCACGCTCTCGATCATCGTCCGGTTGTAGGGCGAGTCTCCTGCATCAAGCACCACCACGGTGCGGGTGGCTTTCGCGGCCTTCACCGCACCGGCATCGAAGCTGCCGTATTGGGCGTGAAGGACCTGGGTGAGGAGCAGCGTGGTCGTGGCGATGGATCGGATGGACATGTTGGGTTCCGTTGTTCGGTCGGGGGCGAAAATAGTGCCATGTTCTCGCGACCTTCGCAACCAACCGATGAGCGCACCACTTTCATTGTTCGATCAGCAGGTCATGCGTCGCTCCTTGGAAAAGAGCGACGTGCTTCAACTCACCATCGCCCAGCTGATCAAGGACCTGAACCTGGAGGAGGGTTCGATCCGCATTCCGCCGGATCCGACCCAGGCCATGGAGGATCTCCGTGCTCAGCTGGTGCCTGAGTTGGAACGCATCGCCCGGCAGGGGGGGCATGTGCTCCGGTCCGTACTCTACCGGGTTGATCTGCCGGGGTCCGGTGTCGACGACCTCCTTGCCACGGGCGATCATGATGCACTTTCCGCCATGGTCGTACTGCGCTGCTTGCAGAAGGTCCTGACCAGGTTGCGCTTCAAGGGCGACTATTGACCCGTCCTGACGGTGTGTGTCCTGAGGAGCCGCAACGGATCCCCGTGCCGTCCGTATCAGGCTTGCCGTCCGGCTCATAGCTAACTTCGCCCCGCCGCTCCGGCCGTGTGATGGACAAATACTCCTACCTCAGCAACGTCGACAGTGCCTGGCTGGACGACCTCTACCAACAGTATCAGAAGGATCCCGCCAGCGTCGAGACGAGTTGGGCCCGCTTCTTCGAGGGCTTTGAGTTCGCCAAGTCGGTCGAGGGTGGCGCCGAAGCCACGGACACAGCACCGAGAAAGGCGCCTGCGCCGGGGGGGAATGAGCGGTTCGAGAAGGAGTTCCGGGTCATCGAGCTCATCCAAGGCTATCGTTCGCGTGGGCATCTCTTCACGAAGACCAACCCGGTTCGGGAACGACGCACCTACACGCCCACCCTGGACCTGGCGAATTTCGGATTGAGCGAAGCCGATCTTGACACCGTGTTCAGCGCGGGGAACGATGTGGGGCTCGGCCCCGCCCGACTGCGGGACATCGTGGCGATGCTCGAGGAGACCTATTGCGAGAGCGTCGGTGCGGAGTTCATGTTCATCCGGAATCCGGAGAAGCGGAAGTGGCTGACCGACCGCATGGAGAGCTCGCGCAATCGACCCGCCTTCTCCATTGAGCAGAAGAAGGAGATCCTGGAGAAGCTGAACGAGGCGGTCGTCTTCGAACGCTTCCTCGGGAAGAAGTTCATCGGCCAGAAGCGGTTCAGCATCGAGGGCGCCGAAGCGTTGATCCCGGCACTGGACACCGTGATCGAACATGGCGCGGAACACGGGATCACGGAGTATGTGATCGGCATGGCGCATCGTGGCCGGCTCAACGTGTTGGCCAATACCCTGCGCAAGAGCTACGACCAGATCTTCAGCGAGTTCGAGGGAAAGGACTATGAGGATGACCTGGTAGAAGGGGATGTGAAGTACCACATGGGGTACAGCAGCGTACTGAAGACCAATGCCGGGAAGGAGGTGCGCCTAACGCTGGCACCGAACCCGAGCCACCTGGAAGCCGTGGGTCCGATCATGCAGGGGATCTCCCGTGCCATCATCGAGCACGACGACAAGTTCCAGCAGGGCATCACCGCACCGATCCTCATCCATGGGGATGCGGCCGTGGCCGGGCAGGGGGTGGTGTACGAGGTGGTGCAGATGGCGGGCCTCAAAGCATACGCCGTCGGGGGAACCATCCACATCGTGGTGAACAACCAGGTGGGCTTCACCACGAACTACATCGATGCGCGCACGAGCACCTATTGCACCGATGTGGCCAAGGTCACCCAATGTCCGGTGTTCCATGTGAACGGGGATGATGCGGAGGCGGTGGCCTATACCGTGAAGCTCGCGATGGATTTCCGCCAGAAGTTCGGCACCGACATATGGGTGGACATCCTGTGTTATCGGAAGCACGGGCACAACGAAGGGGATGAGCCGAAGTTCACGCAACCGCTATTGTACAAGGCCATTGCCGCACACCCGGATCCCCGCGAGATATACACCGAGAAGCTGATCGACAGCGGGGTTGAGGGCGCCCGGGAGATGGCCCGGGAAATGGAGGCCTCCTTCACCAGCATGCTCGATGACCGCCTGAGCGAATCCAAGCAGGTGCGGGTGGGGAGGATCACCAACTTCATGGAGGAGCGCTGGAAGGGCTTCAAGCGCGCCGAGGCGAAGGACTTCCTGCGATCACCGGAGACCGGTGTCGACGAGGCCACCCTGCGGCTCATCGGAGAGAAGTTGAGCGTGATCCCCGCCGGCAAGAAGTTCTTCAGCAAGCTCGAGAAGATCCTAGGCGATCGGAAACGCATGATGGAGACCGGCGTGCTGGACTGGAGCATGGGTGAGCTGCTTGCGTATGGCTCCCTGCTTCTCGAAGGTCATCCCGTTCGTTTCACCGGGCAGGATGTGGAGCGTGGCACCTTCTCCCATCGGCATGCCGTGGTGCGCATGGAGGACAGCGAGGAGGAGTTCATCCACCTCAAGCACATCCGCGAGGGGCAGGCGCTCCTGCAGATCTACAACTCGCTGCTGAGCGAGTACGCCGTCCTCGGTTATGAGTACGGCTACTCCATGGCCATGCCCCATGCGCTCACCATCTGGGAGGCTCAGTTCGGCGATTTCGTCAACGGCGCGCAGATCATCCTGGATCAGTACCTCTGCTGCGGCGAGGAGAAATGGGGTACGCAGAACGGATTGGTGCTCCTGCTGCCTCATGGATATGAAGGACAGGGTGCCGAACACAGCAGCGCGCGCATGGAACGCTTCCTGCAGAGCTGTGCCGATGAGAACATGGTGCTGGTGAACTGCACCACCCCGGCCAACTTCTTCCACGCGCTGCGGCGCCAGCTCGCCTGGGACTTCCGCAAACCGCTCGTGGTCTTCAGTCCGAAGAGCCTCCTGCGACATCCCCGATGCACCAGTCCGCTTGCGGACCTGACGAAGGGCGCCTTCCAGGAACTGATCGATGACGCGGGCGTTGACCCGAACGAAGTGAGGACCGTGGTCTTCACCCAGGGCAAGATGCATTACGACCTCGCTGAGCATCGTGAGAAGAACGGTCTCGCCGATACGGCCCTGATCCGGATCGAACAGTTGCATCCGCTGCCGGCTGAACGGATGCGAGAGGTGATCGCGAAGTATGCGAAGGCGGAGCGTTACTTGTGGGTGCAGGAAGAACCGCGCAACATGGGGGCCTGGCAGTACATCGCCATGAATTTCAAGGACGTCGATTGGGAAGTGATCTCCCGACCCGCCAGTGGAGCCCCCGCCACAGGAAGCAGCAAACGCAGCGCGAAGCAGCAACAAGCCATCATTGAGAAGGCTTTCGCCCACTCCACCACCAACGAAGCGAGCAAGCGGGTGAACGCCTGAGGATGGACAACGAACAACCGATCGAAGCATGGCCACGGTAGACATCAAGGTCCCCAGTCCGGGAGAGAGCATCACGGAAGTGCGGATCGCACAATGGTTGGTGAAGGATGGTGATGTGGTCGAAAGGGACCAGGTGATCGCCGAGATCGACAGCGATAAGGCCACTCTGGAGCTGAGCGCGGAGGCGGCCGGTCAGGTGAAGCTGCTTGCCGAAGCGGACCAGACCGTGGGGGTGGGGGATGTGGTCGCGCGGATCGATACGAGCGTGGCCGTACCCGCCAAAGCGGATGCCAAGCCGGCCGCGAAGAAGGAGACCAAGGCCGCCGATGTGGGGAAGGCCGCGACCACGGCCAAGTCGACCGCTGCAGCGAGCGCAACGCCGGTGGCGAAGGCGATGTTGGACGAGAAGGGGATAGCGGCGGACAAGGTGAAGGGCACCGGGCCCAACGGACGCGTGACCAAGAGCGATGTGAGCGCCTATGTCTCGGGTGGGGTGAAGGCGGATGCGATCGCGATGAACGGCTGGGGAGGTTCGCGTGACCAGAAGCGGAGCAAGATGAGCTCCCTGCGTCAGACCGTGGCCAAGCGGCTGGTGATGGCGAAGAACCAGACCGCCATGCTCACCACCTTCAATGAAGTGGACATGAGCGCGGTGATGGCCTTGCGCGACAAGTACAAGGACCGGTTCAAGGAGACCCATGGGGTCGGCCTCGGCTTCATGAGCTTCTTCACCAAGGCGGTGACCGAAGCGCTCCGCCTCTTCCCGGCCGTGAACGGCCAGATCGATGGGGAGGAGATCATCCTGAGCGATTACGCCGATATCGGCATCGCCGTGAGCAGTCCCAAGGGCTTGATGGTGCCTGTGCTGCGGAATGCGGAGAAGATGAGCCTGGCCGAGATCGAATCAGGCATCAAAACGCTCGCCGTGAAGGCGCGTGACGGCAAGCTCAGCCTGGATGAGATGAGCGGAGGGACCTTCACCATCACGAACGGCGGTGTGTTCGGCAGCATGCTGAGCACGCCGATCATCAACCCGCCTCAGAGCGCCATCCTGGGTATGCACAACATCGTTGAACGCCCCGTGGCGGTGAACGGTCAGGTGGTCATACGACCGGTGATGTACGTTGCCCTCAGTTACGACCATCGCATCATCGATGGAAAGGAGAGCGTCAGCTTCCTGTACAAGGTGAAGGAGATGATCGAGGAGCCGAGCAAGCTCATCTTCGGTGCCAGGGACCCCGGCGAGGTGCTTCTGGGGCTCTAGGAGCATATTGTTCGAACATCCTTTGCCGAGGAACGCTTTTTGCGTTCTCCGCCGCCTCCATGCACGGTCGGTTGTTGGCGATGAACGGATGTGCGAGTGGATGTCAATGTTACATGAGGCTACTTTTATCCGGCCGCATTTGCGCGCGGTCCTATTCACCCAGATCAGTTGACATGATCCGACCACTACATACGTTCTACCGCACGCTTGCATGTTCGGCGCTGGCATTGCTCTTCATGAGCACGCAAGCGCAGGTCCTGTTGGATGAGCAGTTCACGGGAGGTGCCAGCACCACGGGATTCACCATCGAGTCGGTCAATAGCGACTGTGACTGGACATTCGCCCCAGGTGGATTGACAGCCACGACCTTTTCCGTTGATGGTGGTGGCGTGTTGCCTTCCGGTGCCGGGTTCGATGATGACTTCGCTTTCCTGGATAGCGATGCTTGCGGGCCTTCCGGGATCACGGTGAACAGCACCTTGATCTCGTCGACCTTCGATGCCAGTGGTGCCTCGGTGATCACGCTGAGCTTCTCCCACCAGTTCCAGGCACGCTTGCAATCGTTCTGCAAAGTCGAGGCGTTTGACGGTTCGACCTGGACCGAGATCGTTACTTATACCGGGACCAGCGTGGGTTATCCCAATCCGGCAGCTACGGCTGTCCATGACATCACTGCGGCAACGGGCGGCTCGAGCGTGGCACAGGTGCGCTTCCAATTCAGCTCCGGCTGGGACTGGTGGTGGGCCTTGGACAACATCCTGGTGGTGGGATCGGAATGCTCGTTCCCGTCCGATCTGGCAGTGACCGGGGTGACCTCCAATGGTGCCACGGTGGAATTCACCCCCAACGGAAGTCCCAGCTATGAATGGGTGATCACCGATGGGTCCCTGCCGGGAGGGGGTGGGGATGTGGTCAACGGTACCATGACCGGAGAACAGGTCATGAGCCTGATGGCTGGTACTTCCTACACCGTGTTCGTTCGTTCCATTTGCGATGGTGGCGGGTCCAGCCCATGGTCCACGGCTGTCAACTTCGTTACGCCCGCGACCAATGATGAATGCATCACTGCGATACCTATCATGGTCAATGATGACCTCGATTGTGAACAGATCATGGCCGGTACGGTCGTTGGAGCCACGCCGTCGAACATCACCTCCACCTGTTTCGGTACGCCGGATGATGATGTGTGGTTCAGTTTCACGGCACAGGCCACCTCGCATCGCGTTTCGTTGATCAACCTGGGGGGGTCCACGACCGACCTGTACCACGCCCTATGGATCGGCGGCTGCGATGGGCTCACCCTTGTGCCGGGGTCGTGCAGTGATCCCCAGGAGAGCAACCCCACCGGACTGGTGATCGGAACGACGTACTACCTGCAGGTGTACACATGGACGAGCTCTCCGGACCAGACCTCCGTGTTCGATGTGTGCATCGGTACGGATCCTGCCATCGGGATCAATGACGACCACGGGATCGCCACCATGCGTGTCTTTCCGAACCCCGCGCAGGACGTGCTCACCATCGACGTCGCTGACGCCAGCGTGCAGCGTGTGCGTGTGCTCGATGCATCAGGCCGCGTTGCGCGGGATATTGCGTTCCGGCGCACCATGGACATCGGTCAGCTCGATCCCGGCTCGTATACCTTGTTGATGCTCGATCGCGATGCGTCCATCATCGGGCGAAGCCGTTTCGTGAAGGAGTGATGTTCGATCATTGATACATCCGAAGCCCGCGTAACGACCACTGCGCGGGCTTCATCGTTCCATGAAGTCCGCCTCACACCGTTCTGTTGACAAGTGGGATGTGGTCTTGACACGCGACCGATCCGACGGGCTCTACGTTTGCTCAGCACATTGAAGTAGTGTTGGGCGTGTTCCGTTCGGGCCGAGGTTGATGTGATCATCCGGTCAATGCGACAAGGAGACGCCTGCATGCGGAAGAAGTGCGCCACAAGCTGGTCCGTACATGGCTGAACAACGACGCCTTTTCAACACGGCAGCCCTCGCTGCAGCCGTGCGCTCCTCTCTCCTTCGATACCTGATCCCCTTCGTGGCCGGAACGCTGCTCTGGCAGACGGAGGCGAAGGCCACGCACGCCATGGGTGGTGACATCACCTACGAGTGCCTTGGCAATAATCGCTACCGGATCAACATGAGCTTCTTCCGGGATTGCAACGGCGTGAGCGCACCCACTAGCTGCAACAACGGAGACCTCTCGTTCAACGTGCGTTCAACGACCTGCAGCGCGAACTTCAACGCATGCTTCGTCCGCCAGAGCATCGACATCGTGACCCCCATCTGTGATGGTGCCGTGGACCGCTGTACGAACCCCTCCGGCACCTACGGTGTGGAGCGCCATCGCTATTCCGCCATCATCGACCTCTCCGCCTGGGCGGGCTGTGGTACGGACTGGATCATCGATTGGGACCTGTGCTGCCGGAACAACGCGATCACCTCGCTGAACAACCCGGGCAACCGCGATCTCTACCTGAGCGCACGCCTGGACAACACGGTGACGCCCTGCAACAGTTCACCTCGCTTCATCAACGATCCGGTACCCTTCGGCTGTGTGGGCCAGCCCATCGTGTACAACCACGGTGTGACCGATCTCGCCGGTGATTCTCTGAGCTTCGAACTGGCACCGGCGCGCGGTTCAGGTGGCAGCACGATCCCTTACAGCAATGGATACACCTTCCAGCAACCCGTGATCACCAATGGCGGAGCCAACGCCGTGACGATCGATCCGGTGACCGGTACCATCCGGTTCACGCCGAGCATCGCCCAGTTCGCGGTGGTGACCGTGCTGGTGCGGGAATACCGGAACGGGGTGCAGATCGGCCAGTACCTGCGCGATCTCCAGTTCGCCATCATCGCCTGCAATAACAATAACCCGACGGTGAGCGGGATCAACGGCACCAACAGCTTCGTGTACAACGTGTGCGCTGGAACGAACTTCTGCTTCGATGTGAACTCCGCCGATGTTGATGCCGCCCAGAACGTGATCATGACCTGGAACGGCGCGATCCCGACGGCGACCTTCACCACCACGAACGTGCCCCGTCCCGTCGGCACCTTCTGCTGGACCCCGACCATCGCGGATATCGGTCAGCAGATCTTCACGGTCTCCGTGGAGGATGATGCCTGCGTGCTCAACGGATCCAGTACGGTCGGTTACCTCATCAACATCACCCCGCCGCTGACACCAGCGGTGGCTGGACCGGACCAGAGCGTCTGTGGCTTCACCGCCACACTGGCTGGTCAACAACCTTATACGCAGGCCCAAGGCACCTGGACGGTGGTGAGCGGGGCCGGCACCTTCGCCAATGCGAACAACCCCACCACCACCGTGAGCGGATTGAGCACGGGTGACAATGTGTTCCGGTGGACCGTGAACTATCAGACCTGTGGCACCACATCCGATGACGTGGTGATCCGAGCCTATGACCCCGGGCATCCCGCAGCGAGCGCCGGACCTGCGCAGGACTTGTGCCTTCCCACCAACAGCACCACCCTGGCCGCGAACGTGGCCGTTGCGCCGGCGGTGGGCACCTGGACGCTCGTGAGCGGTGCCGGGACCATCACCACACCCAACAGTCCGACATCGACCGTGACCGGGTTGGGGCAGGGAACGAACGTGTTCCGGTGGACCATTGACAACGGTGCGTGCACGCCACCCACCAGCTCGCAGGTCACCATCCGGGTCTTCAGCAATGTGCAGCCAGCCGCGAACGCTGGACCTGATCAGCAGCTATGCTCGCCGACATTGAGCACGACACTGGCAGGCAATGCGCCCATCGCACCAGCGAGCGGTCAATGGACCGTGGTGAGCGGCACGGGCACCTTCGCGAACGCCTCCGTGCGGAACACCACGGTATCCGGTCTGAGCATCGGGGTGAACAGGCTTCGCTGGACGATCAACAACGGACCTTGCACACCGCCGACCACCAGCGATGATGTGGATATCGTGGTCTTCAACCCGGCCAGCCCGAACGCGAACGCGGGTCCGGCCCAGCAGGTCTGTGCGGCCAACGCGACCCTCGCAGGAAACGCCCCGCTCGCTCCGGCCACGGGATTGTGGACCGTGGTGAGCGGCACGGGCACCTTCGCGAACGCCTCCAGCCCGACTACAGCCGTGTCAGGTCTGGCGGTGGGCCCGAACGTGTTCCAATGGACCTTGAACAACGGCCCCTGCGCCAATGGCATCACCACCTCCCAGGTGACCATCACGCGTTTCGACGGCACCGCACCCGGAGCGGCTGCCGGACCCGATCAGAGCCTCTGCACGGCAGCCGGTTCTTCATTCGCATCGACCACGCTCGCCGCGACAGCCGCACTGGCCCCGGCCACCGGTACCTGGACCGTGGTGAGCGGGACGGCGACCATCACGAACCCGAACTCGCCCACCTCGACCGTCACCGGGATCCCTGTCGGAGTAACGACCCTGCGATGGACCATCAGCAATGGGCCGTGCCCGCCGAACTCACCCACCGATGACGTGGTGATCCGTGTATTCGACCGCAATGCCCCGGCCGCCAACGCGGGTCCCGCCCAGAACCTCTGTGCACCGGTGACCTCCGTGACACTGGCGGCCAACGCGGCCACCGCACCTGCGGCCGGCACCTGGACCGTGGTGAGCGGGACCGGCACCTTCGCCAACGTCAACAGTCCGACGACCACGGTCACGGGCCTCGCTTTCGGAGCGAACGTGTACCGCTGGACCATCAACAACGGCCCCTGTCCCGGTGCGATCACATCCAGCGATGTGACCATCACACTGTTCAACCCGGCCATCGCGGCGGCGAACGCGGGACCGGACCAGGAGACCTGTGGGGTATCCACAGCGACCCTGGCAGGGAGCGCGGTGGCGGCACCAGCCACAGGGACCTGGACCGTGGTGAGCGGTGCGGCCACCTTCGCCAACGCGGCAAGCCCCACCACGTCGATCACCGGACTTCCCATCGGCACCACGGTGCTGCGCTGGACGGTGAACAACGGACCATGCGGCAACACTTCGGATGAGGTGACCATCCGACGCTTCGATCCGAACAACCCGGTGGCGAACGCCGGTCCTGACCAGAGCATCTGTGTACCGGTCGCACCGAACATCGTGACCATGGCCGGCAGCAACGTGATCGCCCCGGCTGTTGGTACCTGGACGCTGGTCTCCGGGGGAGGCACCATAACGAACCCGAACAGTCCGACCACCCAGATCACCGGTCTTCCGATCGGCATCAGTGAATTCCGCTGGACCGTCAGCAACGGACCCTGCCCGAACGGGATCACACAGGATATCGTCCAGATCCGCGTCTTCGATTCCGGAACTCCGGATGCTGACGCCGGACCGGATCAGTCGCTATGCACGATCAATGGAACCACCACCATGGCTGGGAGTGCGGTCGCATCGCCCTCAACCGGTCTTTGGACGCTGGTGAGCGGAACCGGAACGATCGTGGACCCGAACAGCCCGACGACCCAGGTGACGGGTCTGCAGGTGGGGCAGAACATCTTCCAATGGACCGTGGACAATGGACCTTGTGTGAACGGGATCACCACGGATCAGATGAGCATCTTCGTTTACGACCCGAGCAACCCGGTGGCCGCAGCGGGTCCGAACCAGAACATCTGCACCTCCGTTGGCAACTCGATCACCCTGGAGGGAAGCCCGGTGATATTCCCCGCCACCGGTGTGTGGACCGTGGTGGGCAGTCCGGCGACCATCGTGGATCCGAACTCGCCGACCACGCAAGTGACCGGCCTTGCCACGGGTAATTACTCCTTCGTGTGGACGGTGAACAATGGCGTCTGCCCCAACCCGATCTCCAGCAGTACGAGCATCGTGGTCGTAGCCGATGGTACCGCACAGGCGGCGCTGGCCGGACCGGATCAAAGCGTGTGTGGCACCTCCAGTTCCGTGACGATGGCAGCCAACACGCCGACCGGAGTGGCAACAGGGTCCTGGAGCGTGGTCTCCGGATCGGCGAACTTCAGCAACGTCAACTCGGCTTCGACGACCGTGACCGGGCTGAGCATCGGGCTGAACAACCTGCGCTGGAGCATCGACAACGGCGCATGCGGCATCACCAGTGATGTCGTCACCATTTTCGTGTACGACCCGAACAACCCGGTAGCCAATGCCGGCCCGGACCAGCAGCTCTGCACCCCGACGACCAGTACCACCTTCGCCGGGAGCAGCTTGACCATTCCGGCCGTGGGTCAATGGACCCTGGTGAGCGGTGCGGGTGTCATCGCCAACCCTTCTTCACCGACGAGCGCAGTGAGCGGTCTGGCGGTAGGGGAGAACGTGTTCCGGTGGCAGGTGAACAACGGTGCATGTCCGAACCCCATCACCCAGGACCTCGTCAGCATCTTCGTGTATGACAACGGTGCAGCCGTGGCGAACGCAGGACCGGATCAGGAGATCTGTACACCGGCCTCATCAGTCACCCTGGTCGGCAACCCGCCGGTAGGATCGGCGATCGGCACTTGGACGAGGATCTCAGGGATCGGGACGATCACCGATCCCAACGACCCGAACACCACGGTAACGGCGCTCGGAGTGGGCCTCAACATCTTCGAGTGGTCCATCGCCAACGGGAGTTGCGGTACCACGACCGACCAGGTCAGCATCTTCGTGTTCGATGCCACCAACCCCAACGCCAACGCGGGGCCTGACCAGGAGATCTGCACGCCCGCAAGTACGGTCACCCTGGCTGGTAGCAACGTGATCTTCCCCGCCAGCGGTACCTGGACGCTCGTGAGTGGTTCCGGTACCATCACCACACCGAACAGTCAGACGAGCACTGTGACCGGACTCACGGTCGGGGAGAACATCTTCGAGTGGACCGTGCTCAATGGCCCCTGCGCGAACGGAGTGACCAGCGATCAGGTGAGCATCTTCGTATTCGATGAGACGAACCCGGTCGCTGCGGCCGGGCCGGACCAGCAGCTCTGTTCGCCGACCTCCACGAGCACATTGACCGGTAGCTCGGTGATCTTCCCGGCGTCGGGTTCGTGGTCACTTACCCAAGGAACGGGGACGATAGCCGATCCGAACGCGCCGACCACATCCGTGAGCGGATTATCCGTGGGCATCAACATCTTCACATGGACCGTGGAGAATGGACCCTGCGCGAACGGGACCACGACGGATGAAGTACGGATCCTCGTGTATGACGAGAACAACCCGGATGCTGATGCCGGTCCGGATCAGGAGATCTGCACCCCGAACAGTACGGTGACCTTGAGCGGCAGCGCGGTGACGACACCTGCCATCGGTACCTGGACGATCATCAGCGGCAGTGCGGTCATCGCGGATCCGAACGACCCGAACACCACGATCAGTGGCCTTGGTGTCGGTGAGGTGGTGCTGGAGTGGACCGTGGACAATGGCCCCTGCGCCAACGGGACCACCACCGACCAGGTGAGCATCTTCATCTTCGATGAGAGCAACCCCGACGCAAACGCCGGTGCGGACCAGGACCTCTGCACTCCGAACACCATCACCAGCCTGGAGGGCAGTTCGGTGACCTTCCCTGCGGTGGGCACCTGGACACTGGTGAGCGGACAGGGATCGATCACCGATCCGAACGACCCGAACACCACGGTGACCGACCTTGGCGTGGGTGAGAACATCTTCGAATGGACCGTCTACAACGGACCCTGTGCGAACGGGACCACGAACGACCAGGTGAGCATCTTCCTGTTCGATCTGAACAACCCCGTACCGGATGCCGGGCCGGACCAATCGCTGTGCACACCGACCACCTCGACCACCCTGCAGGGCAGCGGTGTGACCTTCCCGGCCTTTGGTACCTGGACCGTTATCCAGGGAACCGGTGACTTCGCGAACCCGAATGATCCGAACACCACGGTGACCGGCCTGAGCATCGGCGAGAACATCTTCCAATGGACCATCGACAATGGCCCGTGTGAAACGGACGGCGGCTCGGATCAGGTGAGCATCTTCCTCTACTTCGACGAGAACCCCCTGGCCTTCGCCGGTCCTGATCAGGAACTATGCACCATCAACGTGACCACCACGACGATGGCGGGCAGCGCGGTGACCTTCCCAGCCGTCGGCACCTGGACGCTCGTGAGCGGCACCGGTACCATCGCGAACCCGAACGACCCGAACACGGTCATCTTCGATCTCGGCATCGGGGAGAACATCTTCGCCTGGACCGTGGACAACGGGCCCTGCTCCAGTGGCATCACCACCGATCAGGTGAGCATACAGGTGTTCGACGAGAACAACCTCAACGCCAATGCTGGTCCCGATCAGGATCTGTGCACGCCTGCCACGAGCACCAGTTTGACAGGAAGTGCCCTCGTATTCCCGGCCACAGGCCTGTGGACCGTGGTGAGCGGCACAGGCACCATCACCGATCCCACCAACCCCAATACGACCATCACGGGACTGGGCGTGGGGACCATCGTGGTGGCCTGGACCGTGGACAACGGGCCTTGTTCGAGCGGGATCACCAGTGATCAGATGATCATCCGCTTATTCGATGAGAACAATCCCGTGGCCGATGCCGGACCCGATCAGGAGCTCTGCTCGAGCGATCCGCAGACCACCATGCAGGGAAGTGCGATCATCGCTCCGGCCAGCGGAACCTGGCAACTGGTAAGCGGCACGGGTACCATCGTGGATCCCAGTTCGCCGACCACCCAGGTGACCGATCTCGCGATCGGGGAGAACATCTTCCTATGGACCGTGTCGAACGGACCTTGCGCGAACTCACTGACCGAGGACCTGGTGACCATCTACGTGTTCGACGAGAACAACCCTGATGCGGGCGCCGGACCGGACCAGCAGGTATGTACACCCGTGACAGAGGCCATCATGGCGGGTACTCCATACACCTTCCCGGCCACCGGCACCTGGACCCTCGTGAGCGGTCAGGGCACCATCGGTGATCCAGACAACCCCAACGGTGTGATCACCGACCTCGGCATTGGCGTGAACACCTTCCGCTGGGAGGTGTACAATGGCGGTTGCACGAACCAGCTGACGAGTGATGAGGTGGACATCGTCCTCTTCGATGCCTCTGCACCTCCTGCCGATGCCGGACCCGATCAGGAGTTCTGCGCGCCGGACGATGCGGCGACCATCACCGCCAACCCACCGGTGGGTGCGGCGATCGGTACCTGGGCGCTCGTCCAAGGGACCGGTGTCATCGCGGACCCCTCCTCGCCGAGCACCACGGTCAGCGGCCTCACCGTGGGCGAGAACATCTTCACCTGGACCCTGCAGGGCGGCATTTGTGTCACCACGGTGGATTCGGTGAGCCTCTTCGTCTTCGATCCGAACAACCCGATCGCGAACGCGGGTCTCGATCAGGAGCTCTGCATGCCGGAGGATTCGGTGATGATGGCGGGCAGCAACCTCATCTTCCCGGCCACCGGCACCTGGACGACCTTGATCGGCAGCGGTGTACCGCAGGCACCGAACGATCCGGGTACGATCATCACCGGGATCAGCCTTGGCCTCAACCGTTTCCAATGGGAGGTCTACAACGGTCCCTGTGCGAACAGTCTCACCGTGGACGTGGTGGATGTGACCCTCTACGATGACACCACTGCGGCCGCGAATGCCGGACCCGACCTGCAGCAGTGCCTGCCGATCACGGAGATCAACCTGCAAGGGGAGACCCCTCCCGCCCCTGCGGAAGGCACCTGGACACTGATCGCTGGTACCGGGGTGATCGCGGAGCCGAACAACCCGACCACCTTGATCACCGGTCTCTCACAGGGGATCAACACCTTCGTATGGACCCTTGAATGGGATCCCTGCCCGAACAACGGCGTGCTCTCGGATACGGTAAGCGTGTACGTGTATGATCCTGCGGCACCGCTGGCATCCGCAGGACCCGACCAACAGCTGTGTACCCCGACAAGTACATCGGTGCTCACGGGTAACACGCCGGCCATACCTGGCGTGGGCACCTGGACGGTGATCGGCGGAACCGCCGTGATCACGGATCCCAATGATCCCGTGAGTCCGGTATCCAACCTCGAGGTCGGTGAGCACACCCTGGTGTACGAGATCTACAACGGTATCTGTGGCTTCGGACCGCCGAGCACCGATACCCTGGTGATCCGGGTATATGACGGTGAGGCACCCCCCGCGGCCGTGGGCGAGAGCATCAATGCCTGCACACCGGTGGATGACATCACGCTGCAGGGCAACACACCGGTCTTCCCAGCGATCGGCACCTGGACCGGTGCGAGCGGTACGATCAATGCCCCGAATGATCCAGCTTCCACCGTGTCCGGCCTTGGTGTGGGTCAGCATGACTTCACCTGGACCATCGACAACGGCGCATGTGGAACGACCAGCGCGGTGCAGAGCGTCTTCATCTTCGATGATCAGGCGCCCGCGTCCGACGCCGGACCCGATCAGGAGTTGTGCCTGCCGAACACCAGCGCCACACTCGCCGCCAACGCCGTGATCTTCCCGGCATCGGGCTTCTGGACCGTGATCGCCGGTGGCGGTGCGGTCACCGATCCGCTCTCTCCGACCTCCGAGGTCACCGGCTTGACCCTTGGGACCAATACCCTGCGTTGGACGATCTCGAACGGCCCGTGCGGCACCACGCAGGACGAGGTGACCATCACCGTGTTCGATGACCAGCAACCCGTCGCCAACGCCGGACCTGATCAGCAGCTCTGCACGCCTGAGAGCAGTACGACCCTTGCCGGTAGTGCGGTCACCTTCCCCGCGACCGGTACCTGGGTGTTCGTGACCGGCTCCGCGACCCTGAGCGATGCCAACTCACCCACGGCCACCATATCCGGTCTCGCGGTCGGCGTATACGCGCTGCAATGGGTGGTGGACAACGGTCCTTGCGCAAGCGGTACGACCACCGATGAAGTGACCATCACGGTCTACGATGCTTCCAGTGCGCCGGCAGCGGCAGGTCCCGACCAGGACCTCTGTACTCCGATCACGGATCCGGTGACGATGCTCGCCAGTGCACCTTCGGCACCGGCGACCGGTCAGTGGACCCTGGTGAGCGGTGCGGCTACCATCACGGAGCCGGGTAGTCCCTTCACCACCATCTCGGACCTGGGTCTAGGGGAGAACGTCTTCGAATGGACGGTGGACAACGGTCCTTGCGGTACCACCACGGACCGGATCACCATCCGCGTCTTCGACAGCACCGTGCCAGCAGCGGATGCCGGCAATGATCAGGAGCTGTGCCAGCATGAGACCACGACGGCCACCTTGGACGCGACGCCGGCCACCAGCACGGCCGTTGGTTCCTGGACCCTGCTTGCCGGAAGTGGGAACATCACCTCCCCGGGTGATCCGAACACCACAGTCACCGGGCTCGCCCTGGGATCGAACGTGTTCGTTTGGACATTGAACAACGGCGCCTGTGGCAGCACCTCGGATACGGTGCGCATCGTGCTGAAGGATTGCCTGACGCTCACCATCCCGAACGCTTATTCGCCGAACGATGATGGGGTGAACGACATCTACACGATCGAGAACATCCAGTATTACCCGCAGAACACCTTCATCGTGTTCAACCGATGGGGCAACAAGGTCTTCGAAGCCACGCCGTACACGAATACCTGGGACGGAACGAGCCAGTTCGGCTCGGCCTTCGGTGAGCTCCTCCCCGAAAGCACATACTACTACGTGCTCGACCCTGGAACAGGCGATGAGGCGTTCACCGGTTACATCTACCTGCGCCGCTAATGAACATGCGCTCAACAGCCACGCGCAACATGCACGAACAGATGAACAGCATCGCGAAACGGATCAAGGGCACGGCGCTGACGTTGCTGCTCACCACGGGCCTCTTCGCCCAGCAGGATCCGCAGTTCACCCAGTACATGTTCAACCTGCTTGCGATCAACCCGGCCTACGCCGGCAGCGCGGACAGGGTGAGCTTGAAAGCCCTCAGTCGCCACCAATGGGTGGGATTCGAAGGGGCACCCACCACCCAGACGCTCACGGTGCACTCACCGCTGGGACGCGAGAGCATCGCGCTCGGTGGGACCGTGATGCGTGACAGCCACGGGCCCATCACCCAGTACACCTTCATGGCGGACTTCGCCTATCGGATCTTCATGGGTGATGCGAAGCTCGCCTTCGGCCTGAAGGGCGGGCTCAACCTCTTCCAGGGACAGTTCGCCGACCTCAGTCCGCTGGTCCAGGGCGACCAGGTGTTCCAACAGAACGTGAGCACGAAGATGGACCCACAATTCGGCTTCGGGGTGATGTACTACAGCGATCGCTATTTCCTCGGCCTGAGCACACCGAAACTGCTGCGCACGGAGTTCTTCGAGACCGATTCGCTCGCCTTCGTCTCCTCCCCCGGTCAGCGTCCGCACTACTTCCTCACGGGTGGTTATGTGTTCGACATGGGGCTCTATCACAAGTTCAAGCCCACCTTCCTGGTGAAGGCCGTGCAGGGTGCACCGATCAGCTTCGACCTCAGTGCCAACTTCCTGTTCTACGAGAAGTTCTGGCTGGGGGCCATGTACCGCCACACCGATGCGGTGGGCGCCCTGGCCCAATACTACATCACCGATGACCTATCCGTGGGTTATGCCTACGACTACCCGTTGAGCACCCTGCGCAACTACAGTGGAGGTTCGCACGAGGTGATGCTGGGCCTCGACCTCGGTAAGAAGCCGAAAGGCATCCGTTCACCACGCTACTTCTGATGATGACCAACACCATGCGACCGCACCGTGCACACTTCGGGGTGTTGCTCCGATCCTTGATCGTCATGCTCCTCCTGCCGGTCTCCCTTCAGGCCCAGAAGCTGAAGGAACGCCTGGCCGACAGGGCCGCCGAGCAGTTCGACTATCCGCACATGGCGGCCATTTACGAGGACCTGATCGTGAGTGGCAAGGCAGATCCTTCCGACATGCGCCGACTCGCGCTCGCCTATCGGAAGATGGGGCAACCGCAGAAGGCCGAAGCCACCTACCTCAAGTTGATGGGCACCGGCGCCCAGACACCGGATGATGTCTTCGCTTATGCCGAGCAGTTGCGCGCCAATGGCAAGTACCCGGAAGCCTTGGAATGGTACGGTGCCTATGCGGCCCTGCGTCCGGAGGACATGCGTGCACAGGCCTACGTGAAGAACCCGCGCATCTTCGAACGACTGTTGCGCGATTCCGCGAGCGCCGTCATCCGCACCCTGCCGATCAACTCGCCGGAGGCGGATCTGGCACCCAGCATCATGGAGGAGTTGCTGCTCTTCGCCAGCGCACGTGGAGAAGGTGTGGGTGGCAACAGGCTCTACCTCTGGGATGAGCAACCCTACCTCAACCTTTACACGGCCCTTTGGAAAGGAGAGACAGCGGAGGACCCGTTGGTCATGCGGCGGGAAGTGAACAGCCGGTACCACGATGGGGTCGGGTCCTTCGATTCCGTGGCCAGTCGGCTGTACTTCACGAGGAACAATTACTACTACGGCACGCTGGACAAGAACACCAAGGGAGAGCTCAACCTCGGGATCTTCTACAGCAGTGTCGTCACCGGTGAGTTCGGACAGCCCGAATGGGGTAACCTGGTTCCTTTCGAACACAATGATGCGGACGTGAACCTGGGTCATCCGTCGGTGAGCCCCGATGGCAAGAAGCTCTTCTTCGCCAGTGATCGGGCGGGAGGACAGGGCGGTACCGATATCTGGTATTGTGAGAACCTCGGCAACCAGTGGGGATCACCGATCAACATGGGGCCGGAGGTGAACACTTCCGGGAACGAGCTCTTCCCGTACCTGCACCGCGATAGCACGCTCTACTTCGTGAGTACCGGCCATCCTGGGCTTGGAGGCTACGACATCTTCTACTCCCGACTCTCGAAAGCCGGCCCTGGCAAGGTGTTCAACCTCGGATATCCCATGAACACCCGGTTCAATGATCACGGGCTCATCTTCTTCAACGATACCACCGGTTTCTTCGCGAGTGATCGTCCAGGAGGCAAGGGAAGTGATGACATCTACGGGTGTACGATCCGACCGCCGACCGTTTACCTCGCCGGTATCGTGATCGACAAGGAGACCCGACAGCCGATCGAAGGGGCCACCATCCAGATGAAGGATGAGAACGGCAAGTTCATCGACCGGTTCAAGGTGGAGAGCGAACCGGGTGGGAAGTTCAAGATAGAGGTCCCGTACCACGACAAATACGTTCTCATTGCCAATCGCACCGGCTATTTCCAGAAGGAACACCCGCTCAGCACCAATGAGGATGCCCTGGAGGAGATCGTAGTGGAGATGCAGAAGTACGACTATGCGGCAGAGGGCATCGTGTATCATGGTGAGACCGGACAGCCCTTGGAAGGGTCGACCGTCGTGCTCGTGGATGGCGCGGACAACGAACTTGAACGTCTCACCACCGATGCCTCCGGCAAGTATGCGTTCGCCCTCAAGCCGGAGTCCGACTATCGGATTAAGGTGGAGAAGGAAGGCTTCTTCAAGCAGAGCGCCAGGATCAGTACGAAGGGCAAGCCGAACGGCGTGATCAAGACGGACTTCAAGCTCTTCCCGCTCGTCGTGGACCAGGTCGTCCGCCTGGAGAACATCTTCTACGATTACAACAAGTGGAACATCCGTCCGGATGCCGCCATCGAACTCGACAAGCTCGTGGCCACGCTGCTGGACAACCCCACGGTGAAGATCGAACTGAGCTCCCATACGGATTGCCGAGGCAAGGACGCATACAACCTGAAGCTCTCGGACAAACGGGCCAAGAGCGCTGTGGACTACATCATCAGCAAGGGCGTGCCCAAGGAGAACATCACCAGCAAGGGCTATGGCGAGAGCCTGCCCAGCGAGTCCTGTGCCTGCGAGCAGTGCTCGGAGGACCAGCACCAGCGGAACCGCCGCACGGAGTTCAAGGTGCTTTCGAAGTAGGTAGGTCAGGGACCAGGGAAGATCGGCGGGTCATCGCACTAGCGGTGGCCCGTCGGTCGTTCAAGGGGAGCGTGTGTCCGACCACCTACCTCATCCGCGCCTGCGCGCGAGGCGCGTAGAAGCTCTTCGACCGCGCGATCCGTTCGAATGCCGATCGGGCAAGGTCCTTCTTCCCGGATCGGTCCATCGCGAGCGCATGATACCAGTCGGCCTCTTCGTCGAACACTTGGAAGCGATGGTGGGCCGCGCGATCCAGGAAGCCCTCCGCTCGTTCCGTGAGGCCGAGGTTGTAGCTGCACAGGCCGGCATAGAACAAGGCGTTCACGTCATCCGGGTACTGCGTCAGCAGGAAGCCCAGTTCCTCCAGGCAGCCCTTGTGGTCGTTGCGCACGAACTTGTCCAGCGCCTCGTCCATGAAGGTGAGGTAGGCCACACGCCGTTCCTCCTGGCGCGCTGCCTGCTGCTCCAAGGCGCTGGTGTACCGCGCATCCACCCCGGTGGTGAGCTGCTCGATCCCCGGGCTGCGACCGTACATCTCCTTCGGATGCAACAGTTTCAGATCGTGCAGGTACACGAGTTGCAAGGATGGCTTGTGCCGGCTCTCCAGCGAGCGATCGACCGATGTGGCCGTGGTCGGTGCCGTCGTGGTGATCGGCTCCAATGGCTCGATGGTCGTGCGGTCCACGGTGCTTGTGGAAGCGGGGGTCCTCAGTTCGGCATGGGCGAGGCTGTGCCTTTCGGTGGTCGCATGGCCGATCCGCAGGCTCTCGGGGAGCTCCACCCCTGAGCTGATCTCGGCTGGCCGGATCGCGACCACTACCTCCTCCACATCGCTTTCCGGCTGCGCGGAGTGCTCCAGGTGTGGTTGAACAACCGGACCGGGATCCGGGTTCCCGCGGCCCAATTGATAACCGACGATACCGGCGACAACCACCACGCCAGCGATGAAGGTGCGCGTCATCCAGGCGTTCCCGCCACGTACGGGAGCCTGGGCATGCAGTGCTTCCAAGCCACCGATCCCACCCGGCTGCATCAATCCCTCCACGGCATCCTGAAGGAGCGGATCCGCTTCGAGATGAAGCTCCACCTCGTGCGCTTCGGCCGGATCCAGGCGACCCTCGGCATAAGCCATGAGCTTCTCCCGGGAGAGGCTGCCTTGTGGCGTGAACAGGTCGTTTCTCCCGTTGGTCATGACGCGTCGCGTTGAAGGATGAGGCGCAGGTTCCGACGGCCGTTCTGGAGGTGGCTGCGGACTTGTTCGATGGGGGATCCGCAGATGGCTGCGACCTGCGCGTAGCTGTGGCCTTCCAGGTGGAAGAGGCGGATGCACCGTTGTTGTTCTTCGTTCAAGGAAGCGATCGCATGTTCCAAACGCTGCAGGGTGGCCTCGTGCAGCGCCTTTTCCTCGAGGTCGGCTGCATCCGCGCCCGGGTCATCGACGAAGGCCGTGGTCGGGCGTTCGCGGCGAAGCAGCTGCAGACAGCGGTTCCGCATCACCGTGTGGATCCATGGCCTGAAGCGTTCCACCTCGTGCTTCATCATCAGTTCCTTCAATCCTGCGAAGAGCTCCACCACCTCATCCTTGCTGCGTTCCGGATCACGCAGGTATTTCATGCCCACGCCATAGAGCAGTTCGGAGTAGCGGTCCCAAAGGTCCCCTAATGCGGACCGGTGCCCCTCCCGCAGGAGACGCACCAGGTCCTCATCGGTCCGGGTCACTATGGCTCGCCGACGCAGGAACATCTCATGGCAAGGTATCCTCCACCGCGCTTCGCAGGGCCTTGCGCCGCTCTGCTTCGTACATCTCACCGTAGGTCTTGGTCTCCACCACGATCACGCCGCCGGTCACATCACCATAGCGCGCAGGCAGCCCACCGGTGTAGACGCTCACACTGCTGATCGCACTGGGTGGAACGCGTGGCACCCCACCGCTGATCTTCACCGCATCGATGAAGCTCACCGTGTTCTCGGTACGCGCTCCCCGGAAGTACAGCCCATCACCGTTCGGGGCCGCCGTGACCCCTGCGAAATTCTTGCTGAGGAACTGGATGGGATCCTTGCGGGTGGGATCATCCTCGAACTCGGAGGCCAGGAGGCTCATGCGGCTGGGGTCGTCGATATCGATGAGCTTGCGCTTGTAAGCGATGATCTCGACCTCACCGATGGCATCGATGTAGGCCATCCGTTGATCTCCGAGGTAGGTCGCCCGATCGGGTACGACGTTCACCCCGGTGGTTTCCTTGGTCTTGAAGCCGGTGAAGGAGATGGTAACGGCGTTCCTGCCCGGTGGAAGCGGCTTCAGAACGAATCTCCCATCCAGGTCCGTGGTCGTGCCGACCATTTCACCAGCGACGGTCGTGTACACGTTGGCCATGAACAGCGGTTGGCCCTCCGGGTCGAGCACGCGACCCCGGATCTCGCCGAGGTTCTGCCCGAGGCTCGCACTGGCGAACAGGGCCGCGATGAAGAAGGATGTATTGCGCATCGTTGATCGTTTCCTGGTAGATGCGATGATCGACCGGAATACATAAGAACGTGGCATCCTCTTCCCTGGATGCAAGGCCAGGAGATCGGTCCGGAACGGCACTACAACTCCTCCGCCACCACCTCGCGCACTCCGGGCACCTCGTGCTTCAGCAGGTTCTCGATCCCCTGCTTCAAGGTGACCATGCTGCTGGGGCAGCCGCTGCATGACCCGCGCAACGAAACGGTGACGATGCCCTCATCGAAGCTCTTGAACGCGATGTGGCCGCCATCGCCCTCCACCGCCGGACGGATGTATTCCTCCAGCACACGGATGATCTTCTCGTCATCCGGACCCTTCGCTTCCGCATGCGTGCTCGCCCGTTCGTTCGCATCAGCGAGGGCTTGCGCAGGTGCATCCTCGTACACCGTGCGTCCATCCGTGCGCAGGTACTCCAATATGTAGTCCCTCAGCTCCATGCTCACCAGGTCCCAATCCACGCTGTTGTTGCGCGTGACGGTGATGAAGTTGCTGCTGATGAAGACCCCTGTGACGAAGGGCAGGTTGAAGATCCGTTCGGCAAGCGGGGAAACGCCGACCGGTTCCTCGGGCGTACGGAACTCCAGCAACCGGCCATCCTGAACCAGCATCCGGTCGCACACGTACCGCATGGTTAGTGGATTGGGCGTTGATTCCACGTAAAGGCTGATGGGACGGGTCATCGGTTCGTTCGCCATGTCGATGTGCGCTGTGCGGCGCAAAGGTACCGCCGCTGGGAGCCTTGGCCTCCCAAGCTTTCCGGAGACCGGTCGCATGCTGACGGCAGGGAGCATCCTACTTTTGTGCAACATGCGCTCCTTGCTCACGCGACACAAGTGGATCACCTACCTCGTGGTGGGCCTGTTCCTTGTGGCCACGAACGGCATGACCATCAGCCGCATGACCTGCCTCAAGGGTGGGCATAGTGTGGTCAGTTTGGGTGTGATGGTGGGCTGCTGCCCGGAGGAGGGGGACGGGAGCGATGCCCCGGCATACCGCGCGATCTGCTGCGAACTGGCCTTGGTGAAGGGTGAGCGGGATAGCTACATCCCCAACATCGGTACCGATGATCATATCGCCACCATTGATCTTTGGCATTGCGTGGCTGATGTATCGCTGCTGGCGCCGGTTCACAATGTCACATGGCTGGCTTCCCGACCTCCTCCGCTATCAGCGCCGGACCGGCTTACGGTGATCAGCGTCCAACGCGTCTAGTTCCTTCCTGTTCCCGCCCACGTGGCGAAGGGGTCTTGTGACCCGGTGTCCATCACACGAACAGGAAACGAACAAGATGTCATTCACTTCAAGAGGCCTTCTTCTCCTGGTGCGCCTGACCTGTATGTCGGCCGTGACCGCACAGGGGATCACTGGGAAGGTGAGCTCAGCGGAAGGGGACGTCCTGACAGGCGCCAACCTGCATTGGCTCGGCACCACTATCGGCACGGCCACTGATGCGACCGGAAGCTTCGTACTGATGCAGCCCGGAAGCTGGCCAGCCACGCTCATCACTTCATTCGTGGGCTACAAGGCCGATACCCTGCACCTCAATGCAATGCCCACGACTTCTCTCCGCATCAAGTTGACCTGGGCGGTGGAGATGGGGCCCGTGGAGATCGTCGATCGTGTGGCCGGAACGCGCCTGGATACGCGCAGCATCAACGCTACGGAGATCATCGGTCAGAAAGAGCTGAAACGTGCGGCCTGTTGCGATCTGAGCGAGAGCTTCGAGACGAACGCGACCGTGGATGTCAACTACAGCGATGCGATCAGCGGTACGAGGACGATCCGCATGCTGGGCCTCGATGGCAAGTACGCGCAGATCAGCTTGGAGAACCTGCCCTTCATCCGTGGCCTTTCCACCTCTTATGGGCTCACGCTCGTCCCAGGTACATGGATCAAGGATATCAACCTGAGCAAGGGGATCGGTACCGCAGTGAACGGCCCGAACGCGATGACCGGGCAGATCGATCTCTGCCTGCTCGATCCGTTGCGCGAACCGATGCTCTTCGTGAATCTCTACGGCAATTCACAGGGCCGGACGGAGGCGAACGTCCATCTCGCGCAGAAGACCGGCCAGGACAGTGGCAACCTGTTGCTCCTGCACGGGAACCTCTTCCAGCAGGATATGGATCAGAACCACGATGGCTTCATGGATTCCCCACGCACCCGTCGGTTCAACGTGATGGACCGTTGGATGCGCCGAACGGACCGGGGCATGACCCAGCTGGGCGTACGCTACGTGACCGAGGAGCGGAAGGGTGGCCAGACCGCGATGAGCATGCATGATCCCGAACATGTGATCCACGCTGGTGAACCCTATGTGGTGGACATCCGGAACGAGATGGTCGATGTCTTCGGCAAGCAGGGCATCATCTTCAAGAACGACCCCAGCAAGAGCCTCGGCTTCATGTTCGCCGCCCGGCATCATGAGGCCGCTTCCCGTTTCGGCAGGCGCAGCTATGCCGGTAGGCAGGACAGCTTCTACGGAAGTGCGGTCTACCAGATGTTGGTGGGCAAGGGCAGCGACCAGCTGAAGGCGGGAGCGACCTTCCAGTTCGATCGCTTCGAGGAGGCCTTCATGGACAGTGGTTTCGCGAGGATCGAACGCATGCCGGGCCTTTTCGCCGAGTATACACTGTCACGCGGTCCGCTCACCATGGTCGGTGGCCTCAGGGCGGATGCGAATTCCTTTTACGGCGATGTGGTGAGCCCGCGCCTGCACCTGAAATATGACCTTGGACCGCTCACCAACCTGCGGCTTTCCGCCGGGCGCGGCTTCCGCAGTACGAACCCCTTCGTGGAGAACGCATCGGTGCTGGCCAGCTCGAGGCGGGTCGTTGTGGAGGGTTCGTTGGGCATGGAGCGTTCATGGAACTTCGGTGCATCGGCATTGCACAAATTCAAATGGCTCGATCGGAAGTGGGCCATCGGTGTCGATGTATGTCGCACCGAGTTCCACGACCAGCTCATTGCGGATCTGGATCGCAGTCCCCGTACCGTGGCCTTCTACATGCTTGAGGGAAGCTCTTACGCCACCAACGTCCTCACCGATGTGCAGGTCGAGCTGAGCCGGGACATGGACCTCAAGCTCGCGCACCGCTGGTACGACGTGCGCTCCACCTACGATGGGGTCCTGCGGGAACGACCGTTCACTCCGCAACACCGGGGCATGGCCTCCCTGGCCTTCACGGACCCCAAGGAGCGATGGCGGATGGACATCACCTGGAACTTCTTTGGTGAAGGGCGGATCCCGTATACCCTCGCCAACCCTGAAGCCCATCGAATGCCGTTGCGCTCCCCGTCTTATTCCACCCTGTCCGGCCAGCTTACCCGTATCCTGGGCGATTGGGAGCTTTACCTCGGGGCGGAGAACGCGACCAGCACCCTCCAACGCCAGCAGATCATCGCTCCAGAGGATCCCTTCGGCCCGTATTTTGACGCCTCCTTGATCTGGGGTCCCACCAACAAGGCGATGGTCTATGGAGGGCTTCGTTTCCAACTCGACCGCAAAGCCGATAAGACACCGAACACACCATGAAGTACCTGATCATCCTGACGCTCTTCCTGGCCAGCAACTCGCTCATGGCCCAGACCGAGGCTGTTGACCCTTATGCGGGCAAGAAGCTCGCACATGTGGCTATCCAGAGCAGCACCGTCTGTGATATGTGTGAGAAGACCATCGAGGAGAACCTCATCTATGAGAAGGGGGTGAAGAAGGTGGATGTGGACCTGGCCGCGAACAAGATCCATGTGGATTATGATCCGCGCAAGAACTCGCCGGAGAAGCTTCGGGCTGCCGTGAGCAAGCTCGGCTACATGGCGGATGACCTGCCCGGGGATGAAGCGGCTTTCAAGAAGCTCCCGCTCTGCTGCCAGAAGGAGGGCTGCGGTAAACCAGCAGGAGAGCAGCGATGAGCGGCTTGATCCGTACCGTCCGTGGTCATACACCACGGTTCGGAGCCGATGCCTTCCTCGCAGAGACGGCCGTGGTGATCGGTGATGTGGTAATGGGCGACCATTGCAGCGTCTGGTACAACGCGGTGGTGCGCGGGGATGTCCATGGGATCCGCATCGGCCATCGTGTGAACATCCAGGATGGAGCCGTGTTGCATGCCACGTTCGAGAAGTGTGGGCTCACCATCGGTAACGATGTGAGCATCGGGCACAACGCGATCGTGCATGGATGCACGGTGGAGGACAAGGTGCTCATCGGGATGGGCGCCATCGTGATGGACCAGGCCGTGATCGGCGCCGGCAGCGTGGTCGCGGCGGGAGCTGTCGTCACCCAGAACACCATCGTACCGCCCGGCAGTCTCATGGCGGGCGTACCCGCGAGGCGCATCGGTACGGTGGGCAAGGAACTGAGCGAGGGGGAGATCGAGCGGATCGCCCGCAACTATCTCCGATACGCGGGCTGGTTCAAGGAAGGCTGAGGCGGGACTCCTGGTCCCAGGTGGCCTGTTGTACCGGTGCACCCTCAAGTCCGAGTCGCTCCATCATGTGCCGGAACTGTCCGGGATCACCGCTGGTGTAACAGCGCAGCTCGCCGATGGAAGCGACATGCGCCATGATGCCGTCCCGGTGCAACACCCGCTCCACCTGCCGCGCGATGGCGGGTGCCGGATCGATCACGCGCACCTCGGGCCCCACGATGCGCTCGATCAGCGGTCGCACCAGCGGATAATGGGTGCAGCCCAAGACCAGCGCATCGATGTGGCGCTTGAGCATCGGCTCGATCCAATCACGCAGCATCCGCTCCGTTACCGGTGTGTCGAACTCCCCGGCTTCGATCTGTTTGACAAGCCCCGGGCAGGGTTGATGGATCATCTCCACGCCCTGGGCGAAGCGCTCCACGATGGTGCCATACAACGCGCTTTGGAAAGTGGCCACGGTGGCCATCACCCCGACGACTCCGGTGCGCGTGTGCTCCACGGCCGGCTTCACCGCCGGTTCCATGCCCACGAAGGGCACATCCGGATAGGTCTCTCGCAACGGTCTCAATGCCGCCGCACTGGCGGTGTTGCAGGCGATGACGATCACTTTGGCACCCTTGTCCAACAGGGCTTCGGTGATGGCGAAGCTGAACCTCCGCACCTCTTCCAGACCACGCGGCCCGTATGGCACATGAGCTCCATCGCCGAAATAGAGCAGGCGCTCCGTGGGGAGCGCCTGCCTGATCCTTGCAGTGACCGTGAGGCCGCCGATGCCGGAATCGAAGATGCCGATCGGACGGTCGTCGGTCACGGAGCTGATCCGTTACTGGATGCCGAGTTTGGCCTTCACCAACGGGAGGATGTCCTCGCCTTTCTCGAAGTAAAGGACGGTGCCGGTGCTCACGTCGAACACGTAGGTGAAGTTGTTCTCGGCTGCGACATCGGCAATGGCCTTGTTGGTGCGATCCACCATCGGTCGAAGCAATTCCTCCTCCTGCTTGGCGAGGTCTTCCTGAGCCTTCTCCTGTGCTGCCTGGATACGCGTCTCCAGGTCACCGATCTCACGCAACGCCATATCCTTCTCCGTCTGCGTCATCGTTTCGGCCCGCGCCTGGGCATCGGCCACTTTCGCCTGGTATTCAGTCCCCATCGCTTTCAGTCGCTCGTCCAGGGTCTTGGCGAAGGCTTGCATCTTGCTCTCGGCATCCTTCCGCTCCGGGAGCATCAACATCAACTTTTGCCGGTCGATATGCCCGAGCTTGGTCGCCGTTTGGGCAAAGGCTGCGGGTACGCTGGTAAGTGCGAGCGCGCAGGCGATCATGAAGTGCTTCATCGTCATTTGGTTTTCATCTGGTCGCGTCCACCGGTGTCCATGCGTTGTTGTGGACTGTCCTTTCCCCCATCGGGTGGCGTGGTTTCGCGGTCATTGTCCGCGGGAGGTTCGCCGAAGTCCTCGTCCTCGCGAGTGTTCCCACTGTTCTTGTCCTTGCCCGGGCGTATGCCCAGCTTCCGGAGCACGCTGTCGCTCTTGTCGTATTTCTCGCTGGCGAAGAGCAGGTTGCTCGACTGGCCACCCAGGTCGAACACGGCCACGTAGCTCTGGCCGGCCACTTCCTTCACCGCGTTGTACACACGGTCCTGGATGGGCTGGATCAGTTCCACCCGTTTCTTGAACAGATCACCCTCGGGTCCGAAACGCTTCTTCTGAAGGTCGCGCGCCTCCCGTTCGCGGCGGTCGATCTCGTCCAAGCGTGATCGTTTCATCTCCTCGGTCAGCAGGATCGCCTCGGCATTATACGCATCGCGCATGCGCTTGATCTGCTGGTAACGGTCGTCGATCTCGTCCTGCCATTGTTTGGAGGAACGATCCAGCTCCTTCTGAGCCGATTCGTACTCCGGCATCTGGTCCAGGATGTAGCGCGTGTTCACGAACGCGATACGCTGGGCCATCAACACCGGCGCATGGGCCAGGGTCGCCAGCAGGAACAGGGTGATCAGGGGGATGCGTTTCATGCGGAAGCCGTCGAAAGTAGGCGATCCGGGACGGTGCGGGTCACAGTTCGCCAAGATCTATGCCGATCGTGAAGTGGAACTGACTGCGGGCCATGTTGGGCAGGCCCGGAACATCGTCCAGACGCCAGCCATAATCAAGGCCCATGGGTCCGAACATGGGCAGGAAGAGACGCAGGCCCACCCCTGCCGACCTGTACAGCTTGAAGGGGGAGAAGGTGTCGAACGAGCTCCAGGTCTTGCCCGCCTGCGCGAAGGCCAGCGTGTAGATCGTGGCCGATGGGTTCAGCGAGACCGGGAACCGCAGCTCCGCGGTGTACTTGTTCACGACGAAGTTGCCCGTGTTCGGGGACAACGAGAAGTCGTCGTAACCGCGCAAGCCCACCACTTCGCGGCCGTCGAGCTGGAAGCCGGTGAGCGCCGCACCACCCAGGTAGAACCGTTCGAAGGGGGAGTTGCCCACCGCATCGTTGTAACGGCCCAGGAAGCCGAAGCCCGCGCGCATCATCAATACCAGGTTGTGGCCGGACTTGCTTCGCGTGAGCTTGTTGAACCATTGCGTGGTGAACTTCCACTTGTGGAACTCTGCCCACTGGTAGCGCTGCTCGGGCGGCAGCGAGCGGAAATCACGTCCGTTGGGGAACCATAGCGAAAGGGGGGGGGTCGCCTTCACGCTGAAGCTGATGTCGGAACCTGTCCGGGCGAAGAAGGGCTGGTCCACTGAGTTCCGCGAGATCTGGAACTGGTAGGCCAGCACGTTGCTGTTCCCGTTCACGAAGTCGAAGACAACGCTGCCGCTGCTGAAGTTGCGCAGGTCGTAGTTCTGGTAGCTCAGGGTCTGCCGAAGGATGAAGTAGTCGTCCGGCCAGGTGAGGCGCTTGCCCAGGCCCACCGTAGCCCCCCAGATCACCAGCTTCTGCAGGTTGGGGTTGCGTATCCGCCCCGCATCCGTGTCAATGAACGTGCGCTCCCCATTGGACTGCACCGAGCTGTATCCGGAAAGGCTGAACGAGTTCGGCTTGCGGCCACCCAGCCAGGGCTCCACGAAGCTGAGGCTGTAGCTCTGGAAGAAGCGGCCGTTGGTCTGCGCCCGCAGGTTCAAGGTCTGCCCATCACCCGCCGGCAGCGGGGCCCAGGCGCCCTTCTTGAAGGTGTTGCGCAGGCTGAAGTTGGTGAAGGAAACCCCCAGGGAAAGCACAACGCGCCCGGCACCCCAGCCACCGCTCAACTCAAGTCGATCGCTCGGCTTCTCCTCCACCGTGTACTCGAGGTCCACCGTGCCCGTGCGGGGGTCCTGGATCGGGTTCACCCCGAGCGATTCCGGGTTGAAGTAACCCAGGGTGCTCAGTTCACGCTGCGTCCGGATCACGTCACTGCGGTTGAAGAGCTGCCCCGGCTTCGTCCGGATCTCCCTTCGGATCACATGCTCGTTGGTCTTCGTGTTCCCCTTGATCAGGATGCTCCGGATCCGGAACTGCCGCCCTTCGCGGATGCGCAGGTCCAGGTCGATGCTGTCGCCCTCCACCAGCAGTTCCACCGGGTCAGGATAGAAGCTCAAGTAGCCGTCATCCATGTACAACGAGGTGATGTCCCGACCGCTCGGGTTCATGTACAGGCGGCTGTCCAGCAACTTCTTGTTGTACACATCGCCCTTCCGGATGTTCAGGATCGAGAGCAGCGTATCCGTGCTGTGCTTGGTGTTGCCGGTGATGGACACGTTGCGCCAGTGGAATTTCGCTCCCTCATCCACGGTGATGCGGATGCCGATCCGCTTGCTGCTCACGTCGTACACCGTATCCTTCACGATGGCGGCGTTGCGGTAGCCCTTCTCGTTGTACACATCGAGCACCGCGTTCTTGTCCCCCTTGAACTCGTTGCTGATGAACTTGCTACCGCCGAAGGGATTGTACCAACGCTTGCGCTTGGTCTTCTTCATGGCACGCCGCAACCGCCGGTCGCTCACGTTCTCATTGCCCTCGAATGCGACCTCCTTGATCTTCACCTTGGGTCCCTTTTCCACCTTGATGATCAGCAGGTCGCTGTTCTCAGGGGCGGTCGCAGCGGTATCCGGCCGTTGGATGATGTCCACCGTGGTGCGCAGGAACCCCTTTTCCAGGAAGTACTTGCGGATGACGGTGCGGGTGTTGGCCACCACCGCGTCGTTCACCTGCTGCCCGCGGATCAGCTGGATCTCATCGCGCAGCTTGTCACCCTCGTTCTTGGTGACGCCCTCGAACTTGAAGCGGGACAATCGGGGCTTTTCGGTAACGATGATGTGCAGGAAGATCGTGCGTCCGCGGATCTCGGCCGCCTCGATACTGATGTCGCTGAAGAGCTTCTGCTCCCAGAGGTTCTCGATGGCACGGCTGATGCGCTCACCCGGGATCGTCACCTTGTCCCCGACCTGCAGTCCTGTGAATAGTTTCACCGCGTTGGGGTCGGTGGTCTTGGTGCCGCTCACCGTGATCCCACCGATCTCGTATTCCAACGGAACGGCCGGGTCCATCACCGGCTGCGTGGTGACCTGTGCGATGGACGTGATCACCGACAGGCCAAGGAAGAAGGAGAGGAGCGCGCGCATCATCCGGGTGTCACTTGTTCACTGATGAGGCCGAAGCGGCGCTCGCGGCATTGGTAGTCGATCACGGCCTGGAAGAGATGTTCCTTCCGGAAGTCGGGCCACATCACCGGCGTGAACCAGAGCTCGGCATAGGCGATCTGCCAAAGGAGGAAGTTGCTGATCCGGTGCTCGCCGCTGGTGCGGATGAGCAGTTCCGGGTCAGGGATGCCGGCGGTACTGAGCCGTTCCGCCACCGTGGCCTCCGTGATGGCCTCCGGTCGCAACCGCCCTTCCTTCACCTCCTGCGCGATGGCACGGACCATGCCCACCAGTTCCCAGCGCGCGCTGTAGCTCAGCGCCAGGGTGATGGTGATCTTGTCGTTCTGGGCGGTGGCGGCAATGGCCTCCAGCAGGGTCGTCCGGCAGCTCTCGGGAAGCGCATTGGTGTCGCCGATGGTGTTCAGGCGCACTCCATTCGCGTTCAACTCCTCCAGTTCCCCAACGACCGTCCGCACCAGCAGGTCCATCAAGGCGTCCACCTCCGCTTTCGGACGATTCCAGTTCTCGGTGCTGAAGGCGTAGAGCGTCAGGTGCTCCACCCCGATCTCCCGGCAGGCCACCAGCGCCTCCCGCACGGAACGCACGCCGTTCGCGTGTCCCACCACCCGGTGCTCGCCCTGGCGCTCGGCCCACCGACCGTTACCATCCATGATGATGGCGATATGCCGTGGGACCCGCCTGGGGTCGATGCGCTGCTTCAGCGCTTCATGGATGTCCTCGGGGCGTTCCAAAACGGGTGCGAAGATCGCCAAAAGGCTTGGATCAGCGCCGCTTGCGCATCCAGTTGTACTGTTCCTCGCAATCGGAGAAGCGGGAGATGATGTAGGTGACCGAAAGCCCGGTGTACTGGTACCAATCCCGGGTGTCGGCGTCGCCCCGGGCACGGCCCTCGTTCGGGTAGTCCGGCAGCTGGCCCAGTACGCCCGGATCGGCCAGGGTGGCCGCCAATGGGCCGTTCTCAAAGGCGAGTTGGTCCCGGTCCACATAGGTCCCGCTCACATCGTCGATGTAGTCGGTGTACGTCCGCCGCAGGCCCCATTCCACCTGGAAGTCAAGCCGCCCCACGTTCCATTTGAAGCCGACCCCGAAGGGGATGCATACTTGGTCCACCGCGTAAACGTCTGAGCCTGGCCGCGCCGTGGTCCCCTGTCCTTCAGTGCCCAGCGTTTGCAGGTCGTACCATTCGCCGTTCAGTTCCGCCTGGGGGGAGGCCCGGAAATAGGCCAGGCCGGCGAATACGAAGGGGGTCCACATTTTGCTGTCCTTGTCCTTGCTCCGGTATTTCCGGAAGTTCACCTCAACGAGCGCGGACAGCTCGATCAAGCGCGCCTTGAAATGGAGGTTCCGCAGCAGCTGCAGCGTGTCGGAAGAACGGCTATCGTAAGCCTGCAGGGTGCCATTCAGCGCCTGGAGCCGCACGGCATAGCGGTCGCTGAAATTATACCGGTACAGGACCCCATAGGCCAGCTTGGTATCCTTCGGATAATGCCTGTATGGATTGAGGTCGCCGATGTAATAGGTCACCCCGCCAGTAACGCCCAATTCGCTCACTTGGGCACGCAGGCCGGTCAGGCTGAGGAAGGCGAGTATCAGGATGAGATGGCGGAGCATCCGTCGTGCAACGCGCAGGACCGCGGTTTGGTACGTGGTCCGGCGTGCCGCGAAGGTAATTCACGCCCTCGGAGGACCGGACCGGACATCCAGGCCCCAGCTCAGCTTGGTCCGCAGCGTATCCAGGAAGTCCGTGTTCTCCAGCTGCACCATCTTGACCGTGAACCCGGCGCGTTGGATGGTGATCAAACTCTGCCCATCGATGCTGGCACTCCGCGAGTCGAGGTTCATCAGGCACCGGTCCGAACGGGCCTCCAGCCGAAGGGTGATCGTGTAATGGTCCGGGATCACGAATGGCCGAACGTTCAGGTTGTGCGGGCAGATCGGATTGATCACCAGCACATCCGAGGTAGGGTAGAGGATCGGACCACCGCAGCTCAGCGAATAGGCGGTGGAGCCCGTGGGGGTGGCGATGATGAGGCCGTCCGCCCAGTAAGTGTTCAGGTAGTCAGCGCCGAGGTGCACATGCACGGCGATCATGCTGCTGCTTTCCCGCTTGTGGATGCTCACCTCGTTCATCGCGAAGTTCAACCGCCCCAAGGCTTCCTGATGGTCGGTCACCTCAAGCAGGGAGCGTTCCTGCAACAGGTATCGCCCGCCCATGATCGACGCCAGCGCGTGCTCCACGGTGTCCAGCCGGACATTGCTGAGGAAGCCCAGGCGCCCCAGGTTGATCCCCAGGATCGGGACTTCCGCCCGACCCACCCACGCCACGGTGTCCAGCAGGGTGCCATCGCCACCGAGACCGATGCAGAGGTCCAGATCGGCCTGCCGCAGGTCGTCCATCGAAAGCACGGGCCACGCATGTGCCATCCCTGACTCGTTCAACCAAGCAGCCAGGGCCGGGGAGAGCAGGGGTTCCATGCCGTGCGCCACCATCCGGGCGATGGTGCTCATCATCACCGGAGCGCTTTCCGCCTCCATGGCCCGTCCGTTCACACCGATGCGCATCCGTTAGAAAGGTTGTGTGAAATGTAGGAAGAAACCGTGCTGTGCCTGGTCGTTCACCGAATACTCCGCGCGCAACACCTGGTCATAGCTCGTCACCAGGTCGAGGCCGATGCCGTTGCCATTGATCCACCGGTTGGCAAGGAAGTTCTGTGAGGCGTACCGACCGTCCCAAACGCGCCCAAGGTCGCTGTAGAGGTCCAGGTACAGGGCGATGTAGAAGGTGCGGAAGGCCTCCATGGGGATGTGCTCCAGCCGATAGGTCCGGGGCTTGATCAGCTGGAAGATGAGGTTCGCCTTGCCCAGGAAGAAGTGTTCCCCATCGATCACGTTATACTCGTACCCACGCACGTAGTGGCTGTAACCCAGGCCCTCCTGCACGAAGTAAGGGGGCGTGCCGAAGGTGTACTTGCCGCGTACCGAGAGTCCCAGCGTCCACTTCTCATGCAGGTGCAGCCAGCGCTTGGAGGTGGCGTACAGGGTGGTGATGTCCGGTGCGGCGATGTCCAGCATGCCCAGCCCGTAACGGTCTAGGCGCGCTTCCTCATAGTGACCGCGGCGCGGGAAGGCGCGGAAATCGCGACGGTCCCATATGAAGGAATACCCCAGGGTGAGGAAGCGGGTCCTTGTGGCCGGCCCGTCGAAGTAGTCCAGCGCCCGCTGGATGATGGTGTCCCGGACTTCCGCCTGGGTGTAACGCACGCGCCAGGTGTGCCTGATGTCATGGCTGCGGCGCAGGGTCATCTCCACATCGGCCTTCCATTGTTCGCGGTTGCTGCCCGCCGGTTCGCGGATCAGCGTGCGGATGTTGTCCACGGTCCCGGTGTTGATCTCGCTCTGTTCCTCGTAGCTCACCCCGGCGCTGATGCCCCAGCGTTGATCGCGGGTGAGGTTGGGCACCTTGTAGCGCAGGGCGAACTGGCGGGTATAGCCGAACTGCGCCTTGATGTAGCCGGTCTCGTTGCGGCCGCGCAGGTTGTACCGGTACAGGTACAGTCCATAGTTCACGCGGTCGAAGTCGCGTGTGAGCCACCAGGTGTTGAAGTTCGGATCAGCGAGGTCGAAGATGATGGCGGGCCACAGGTACCAGCGTTCGTTCACCGTCACCTCCACCATCACGTGCCGTTGGTCCAGGTAGAGAGGGAGTACGGTCACGGTGTTGAAGAGCCCCGTGTTCATCAGGTTCTGCCGGCTGCGCTCCAGGCGTTGGTACAGCGCTTCGTGGCCAAGCGTATCCCCCTCGAACACCACCAGTTCACGCAGGATGATCCGCGCCTTGGTCGTCCGGTTGCCGCTGATGGCGATGCCCACGACCTCGACGACCGTATTCTCCGGAGCGGTCGGTTGCGCCATCGCAGGGCCGATCAGGATGAGCAGCAGGAACGGGAACAGGGCGCGGCGCATGCCGGCTGATCACAGGTTGATGAAGCGCATGAGCTCCTCATACCGACCGCGCAGGTCATCATGGAAACGGGAGCCCTGATACGTGGTCTTCACCATGATCTCATATCGCTCGAAGCTCTGTAGGATGTCGCTGACGTCCTCCCTGTTGATCTTCAGGGTCACCTCCAGGCGGTTGGTGTCCGGAAGGGTGTGGCTGTACACGCTCAGGATCTTCGCGTCATTGCCCTCCACGATGCGGGCGATCTGGTGCAGGCTGTAATCGACCTGGTTCATCTCCAATACGAGGATGCTGCCCGGTTCATGGATGTTGGCCACGTCCGCCAATTTGCGCAGGGCCTCGTGTTCCGTGATGGCGCCCAGATAGCGCCCCATCTCGTCCAGCACCGGCACCACGGTGAGGCCACGTTCCGTGAAAAGCCGCATCACGTCGTAGATGTGCTGGTCTCCGCGGATGAAGGGGATCTCCACCTGGTCCATGACCCCGCTCACCGTGCCGTAGGCATCGTTCCGGTCCACCAGGTCCTGTTCGCGCACAAGGCCCACGAGTCGCCCGCCTTCCACCACCGGTAGATGCCCCACCTTGAACTCCTCCAGCCAGTCCAAGGCGCGGGAGACATCATCCTGCGGCCGCAGCGGCGGGATGTCCATGGTGATCAGGTCGATGGCGTGCATGTGCTGTCCCGTGGCCCCGCACCCATGACCTTACTTTTGGCCACCGGTGACGGGTGGAACAAAGTAAGTGGATAGGGATGACGCGGCTGAGCGTGAACATCAATAAGCTGGCCACATTGCGGAACGCGCGTGGCGGCAACAACCCGGACGTGGTGCGTTGGGCCCTGGATATCGAGCGTTTCGGCGCGCAGGGGATCACCGTGCATCCCCGTCCCGACGAACGGCACATCCGGCGGGCGGATGTCAGGGCCCTTCGCCCCTTGCTCACCACCGAGTTCAACATCGAAGGCTATCCTTCCGCGGACTTCATCACCCTGGTCCTGGAGGTGCGACCGCATCAGGTCACCCTCGTTCCGGACCCGCCCGGTGTGCTGACGAGCAACGCGGGTTGGGATACGCGCACCCACCGGAAGGTGTTGAGGCAGGTGATCGCCCGTTTCAAGGACGCGGGCATCCGCACGTCCCTCTTCATGGGTACGGACACCGAGCTCATCGCACTGGCCGCCGAAGCAGGAACGGACCGCATCGAGCTCTACACCGAACCCTACGCCGCCAACTACCATCGTGACCGGGAAGCCGCCGTGGCACCATTCGCGGCAGCTGGCGCCCGCGCCCGGGAACTTGGCCTCGGCCTCAACGCAGGTCATGATCTGGACCTCGCCAACCTGGCCTTCTTCAAGGCCATGGTCCCGGATCTGCTGGAGGTGTCCATCGGGCATGCTCTCGTCTGTGATGCGCTCACCTACGGCATGGAGAACACGGTACAGCTCTATCTCCGCGAACTAAGATGAATACGGTCGACCTCTTCTACCGGCGCTCGGGCCGGGAAGGCGCAACGCCGATCGTGATCCTGCATGGCCTCTTCGGTACCAGCGACAACTGGGGATCCGTGGGTCGTGAGTTGGCGGAACCATCGGATCCGAACATTCCTGCGCTGGACGTCATCCTCGTGGACCTGCGCGACCATGGAAGATCACCACACACCGAGGCGATCTCCTATCCGATCATGGCCGCGGATGTGCACGCCCTGTTCGAGAAACTCGGCCTTCAGAACGTTGTGCTCGTGGGGCATAGCATGGGCGGGAAAACGGCGATGACCTTCGCACAGCATTGGCCCGAACTGCTCAAGAAGCTGGTGGTCATCGACATCGGGCCGCGTGAGCACCAGAACAATCAGGCGCACATCGTGGAGGCATTGCGCACCACGGACCTCTCACCCGGTCGAACACGCAAGGAGGTGGAGGCGCATATCAGCACCCTGGTCAAGGAGCCCGGTGTGGTGCAGTTCCTGATGAAGAACCTGTACTGGCATACGGAGGATCGACTGGCCTGGCGCGTCAACGTACCGTTGCTGGACCGTGAGCTACCGGCCATCCTGGCGGCGATCGGTCCGGATAAGGTGTCCGTACCCACCATCTTCATCCGGGGCGGTCAAAGCGGCTACATCCTCCGCGAGGACATCCCGGCGATCAAGGAGCAGTTCCCGAACAGCTTCGTGGAGACGGTACCCTATGCAGGACACTGGGTCCACGTTCAGGCACCGGATGAGGTGATCGCCGCCATCCGGTCAAGTGCCGCAGCATGAAGAGGGGTCTCATCTGTTCGTTGATCCTCGTCGCTACCGGCCTCGCGCGGGCGCAGGAGGGCTCGGACTACTTCGCGGGTATGGACCTGCACGATGGGTTGTACCTCACCTTCCAGGACTTCCGCAACAACGCGCCGTCGATCCCGATCGATCGCGTGAAGGACGCCCAGGGCTTGACCGTGACCGACCTTCGGCGCGTTTCCGGGAAGTTGTACTGGAGCCCTGACACCGGCGCTCAGCAACCGATCGATATCCGCACGATCTGGGGCTTCTGCCAGAATGATGTCGTGTACATCGGTACGTCCAACGGCTTCTACCGCATCGGCCTCATGGGCAGTCTGTCGCACCTTGTGGTGGAGCAGACCTACCGTGACTGGGATCCCTACATGTACGGCTATCCGATGGGGGGCGTCACACGCACCGTGCTGGTGCAGCAGTTGCTCGACATGCACAGCGGGCGCTTCCTGCCTTTCAACGCCGGCGGAATGGACGAAGCCCTTCAGCATGACCAGGTGCTTTCAGAAGAATTCCGCAACCTGCCCAGGAAGCGGCGCAACAGCACCGAGGCGCTCTTCCGTTTCCTTCGCCTGTATAACGAGCGCAACCCGCTCACCTTCCCGCAATGATCCCTGTGGAACGATGGTCACGTGCGTGGCCACCTGCTTTGCGGCATGGGAATTGGCTGGAGCACCTTGACCCAACGAACCGTCAACGATAGGGGCGCTATTTTCGACGCCCGCCCACACCCGGCACACCGATGAAGCTCCGTCTTTCCTTCCTGATCGTTACCTCCTTGTTCGCCACGCGCTCCTGGGCACAGGATCCGAAGAAGCAGTATGTCCCGGCGCTCGTGGGCTTCTACAACATCGAGAACCTCTATGACACGATCGATTCACCGGACACGGACGACCATGAGTTCCTGCCCACCGGCAGCAAGCAGTGGACCGGCGACCGATATCGGCGGAAATTGGACCATAACGCCCGCGTGATCGCGGAGATGGGCAAGGACCTGCATCCACGCGGAGTGGCCATCCTCGGCCTGTGCGAAGTGGAGAACCGAACGGTGGTCCAGGACCTGGTGAACACCACCGCGCTCAAGGAGCGGCATTACGCGATCGTTCATGAGGACTCACCGGACCGCCGCGGTGTCGATGTCGCCCTGATCCACGACCCGGAACTCTACCGCGTGTTCAACCACAGGTCCTACCGCCTGGCCATGGCTGACACGTCCTTCCGAACCCGTGACCAGTTGCTCGTGAGCGGTGTGCTCGACGGCGACACCACGCACGTTATCGTCTGTCACTGGCCATCACGCCGAGGGGGTGAGAAGCGTTCGGAGCCCAACCGGAAAGCGGCTGCGGAACTGGCCCGTCACATCATCGACTCCCTCCTCACCGAGAACAACAATGCGCACATCCTGCTCATGGGCGACCTGAACGATGACCCGGTGAACGTGAGCGTTTCCCGGTTCGTGAACGCCACCGGCGACCGGAAGAAGGCCGTGGACAAGGTCTTCTTCAATGCGATGTACGAGCCCTACATGAAAGGGATCGGTACACTGGCCTGGCGCGATTCCTGGAACCTGTTCGACCAGATCATACTCTCGCCGGCTCTCCTGACCGGAGCCGGAGGTCAGTACAAGTATTATGGCGTGCGGATCTTCAACGAAGGCTACCTGCGGCAGACCGAGGGGAACTTCGCGGGCTATCCGTTGCGGACCTACGTGGGCGATACCTATCAGGATGGCTTCAGCGACCACTTCCCGGTGTTCGTGATCCTGGTGAAGGAGTTGGAGTAGGGTCAGCGGACGATGATCCGTGCGACCCGGGTGGCACCGTCCACTTCGATGTGAAGCTGATAGGCACCCGGAGACAACCCATCGACGACCAGGCGGCCGACCGGGCGATCCAAATGATCTTGCTGCACGATGCGACCTTGCACGTCCGTCAGCTGATATCGCAACGCACCTGTACCGGAGGTGTGGATGGAGACCTGCTCACTGGCGGGGTTCGGGAATACGCTTATCAGCCCTGCGATGTGCTCTTCCACACCGACGATCAACTCGATGTCCGCCTCGAAGCGCGGAAGCAGCACCATGTCTCCGGCGTAGAGCGCTATACCGGTGACCGTATAGGTGGCCCCGATGGTGGGGTAGTGGTAGTGGAGCAGGTCGTCGATGAAGAGCGACCCCTGGCCATTTCCAGCCGGCCAGTCGAAGTCGAAGGGGTCCGGTGCGTTCTGGCAGACAAGCTCCGGGACACGAACGAGCACGCTCTCCCATTGTTCTTCAGCCAGTGAGCCCATTTCCACCTCCACCGGTCCAGGTACTACGTGTCCGGAGCTGATCCGCTCCAGGTATTGGACGGCGATGATGCGGGTGCGTGAGAAGGCCCATGGATCATCCAGCCCGGAGAACTCGTCCACCGTACCGATCACCCGGACACTGTCGCCAGCGGCCAGGTCGGGATCGGCGGCGTACAGCACTTCGATACCGCTCCAAGGCCCGCTGCCAGCCTGGATGAAGACGCTGTTGGGCGCCACGGCCGTGACCACACCCTGCGTGCGAACAAAGGCGAAGTTGAGCGGTGAGTAGCCATTGAACTCCTCGGTCTCCTGGATCTCCGCGATAGAGGCGGCTGTTGGTGCGGGCAGGGTGGAGGTGTTGATCGTCAGGTCATCGATGACGAGGGAGGAGCCATCCCCGGTCGCTTCCACATCGAACACGAACTCGGCATTGCTGGTGGTCGTCGTGGCCAGGACCGTCTGCAGTACGTACTGCCAGTCCGCGGTGTCGATCTGGAGCACCGTTCCATTCGGAGAGAAGCCACCGTTCTCCTCTCGGCCATCGAACAAGCGTGTCCCGATCCGGCCACGCCCCCGCACCCAGTAGCGTACCTCGTAGATCCGATAAGCCTCGACGGGGAGTCCGGTGGTGGTCAGTGATGCAGGCTGGGCCAACCCCATGCGCATCGCACTCGTTCCGCCATGCACCGGATCGGTGATCTGGCTGATGCTGTCCAAGGGGATGGTGTTCTGCGATCCAACGAATCCCTCAGGTACAGCTTCCGTCCAGGCCTCGAAGCCGGATTGCAGGATGATCTGCGCATGGCCGGAGTGGCTCATAACAAGGCACAGGAGGATGAGGAATGCTCGCATGGGTTCGTTCTCCCAAAGCTAGACCGTGGATGCGGACGCGACCACACGTCGGAGAAGTTCTTGGTGGGTCCCTACTGGTCCGATGACAATTGTCTGAACGGAAAGGGGCCGACCCTCGCAGGCCGGCCCCTTCTGAAGGACGGATGGATCAGTGCTGTACCGAGATGCGTTCCGTGCTGATACCAGCCTCGGTGCGAACGGTCAACAGGTAGACCCCGTTGGCCAGGTCACCAACGTTCAATACGGCATTATCGGTGGCGGTCACATCGTTCATGACCATGCGGCCGGCCGCATCCATCAGGACGAGTTCAGCACGACCTGATGCCGCCGGTAGCGTCACGCGCACCAGGTCCGTAGCAGGGTTCGGGAAGATGGCCACATGGATGTCCACGTTCTCCGTCACGCCGCTGCCTACGCTCACATCGTTCACATCGCGCGGCAGCACGCGCCAGGCGGAGAAGGAGAACTGCGTCGGGCCGGTGACGTTGTAGAACGCGCCCACGGTCGGGGTGTATTCGTAGAGCACATCATCCACCAGCATGCTGCCCAGCCAGTTCGTGATGGGCCACTCGGCGAAGTTGTTCGGTGCACCGGTGCATTCCACATCAGGGACGGTCACCAGTACCGATTCCCACTGCTCCTGCGAAGCGCTGGTCGGGTCAAGCACCTCCGGTGCGGGTTCGGCGTTCCCGGAACTCATCACCATGAAGGCGCTCACGCCGGTCAATCGCGTGAATCCGAAGTTCTCCTGAACGCTCGCGGTCACTTCAACAAGGTCTCCGCGAACTGGAGCATTCGTCGCATCGTTCACGAAGATCCCGTTCCAAGGGCCCGTGCCATCCTGCAGGAAGTAGCCCGTACCGGCCTTGGCTCCCGTGACGATCCCCATGGTGATCACGTTCGTGTTCATCAGGGGCGAATCGCCGGAAGCGTCCTCCGTGTACTGGATCTCGTAGATCGTGGCTTCCGTCGGTGGGACCACGACGCCATCGGAGATGGTCACATCGTCCACGACCAAATGGTCGGGGCCAACGGTGCCAAGGATCGAGAGGATGAACTCTGCTTCCGCCGTGGTCATTTCCGCAGAGACCGTCTGGGTCACCTCCTGCCAGTCAGCGGCTACGAGTTCAACGTAGTCGTTGTACGCGGCATAGCCTGAACCCGTGGGACGACCATCATAGATGCCGGTGCGGATGCTGCCCGTGCCACGCACCCAGAAGGTGATGTCATAGGAGGCACCTGCGGTCACGCTCTGGGCGACCGTTGTGAAGCGCTTGTGGGTACCCGTGCTCAGTTGCAGGCGAACCGCGCTGCTGCCGCTGTGCGGGTTGTTCGTTTCCTGGAAGATGCTGTCCGTAGAGAGGTTGTTCCGGGCCCCCACGAATCCATCGGGCAGGCCGTCCGTCCAGGATTCCAGGTCACTGGTGAAGACCTGGGCGTTCATGCTGGTGGCACCGATCAGGAGCAGGGCGCCGAGGGTAATGTGTTTCATGCGCGTTGGATGTTGGAGGTTAATGAATGGAACCGGCTCTAGTCCACGTTGATCCGGATATTGTCCAGCTCCCAGGTCTTGCCGTCGGTGCTCGAACCGGTGTACTTGAAGGCGATGTGGGTGTTCGCACTGATGAAGGCGTTCAGGTCGAGGTCGCCGCTCGGGGTCCAGGTCCAGCTGCCGGTGCTGAGCGCGGGGCTGAGGTTCGTCCAGGTGCCGGTGCTCGGATCGCCGCTCACATAATCAGTGCTCACCAGCACCTCGAGCGCGGCCCCATTGTAGTTGCACGCGGTCACGAAGCTCAGACGCGGGTTCGTGCGGGAGGTCAGGTCGATGGAACGGCTGATCAACCACGACTGGCCGGGCACGTTCACATTGTTGATGTAGTTCTTGCACTGACCGTAGGCCGTGCCATCGATGCTCCCGATCGTGTTCGTGTTCCAGGGGATGTTGTTGTCCGACCATTGGCTCCAGCCATCGGAGGCCACGTTCCCATCGTTGAAGTTCTTGAAGAAGAAGGGGCATGTGTTCGCCGGTGTGGTGCCATCGCAGCGGGTGCCGTTCATCTGCACGCCGGCCATGTTGCGGTTGCTCAATTGGATGGTGGTCCCGAAGATGCCCGCCACGCATACGATGGAGCCTTTGCCGAGCGGCAAGGGCTGTCCCGCGTAGCTCGCATATCCGCTCGTGCGCACCATCACTGAGGAACCGGTGCATCCACGGATGAAACGCTCGCCGACCGTCTGTGCAGCGGCATTCGCCCAGGTCTGTCCGCAGGGGTCCTCGAACTCCACGTCGTTCACTCGGATCAATCGGCTCTGCAGGGTGTCCATGGCCTGCAAGGTGAGCTGGCTCGTGGTGACGTTCAGGGGCTCGACGTTCACACCGGTCGCCTGTTTCACCGTGTTGTTGTCCACGTCAACGCTGTCCAACTGCATCAACCCGTTGTACGGAGCAAGCACCGTTCCTGGCAGGTAGATCCGGATGCTGTCGCCGATGTACAGCCCGCCGCTGTTCAGCAACCGCAGCGTGAGGCCACCCGTATGGTCCTGCACACTGATGTTCTTGTAGAAGTTGCCATCCACTTCATCCGCCGTCACCACCGCGTACACGCTCTTCGACTCGGGGAAGTGGACACGCGTGCCGGTGTAGAGCGCTTTCAACTCGGCGATGGTCATCACACTACCGACCGGCAGCACCCGCTCCGGCGGGGTGTCGAATTCCTTCTTGCAGGCGACGGCCACCACGGTCAGGCCAAGGGCGAGCACCAGGGTGCGCGTGTTCTTCACGGAAAGGGTTTGCATGGGCATCAGAAACTGAAGGTCAACATGGCGAAGTAGTTCCGCCCGAAGAGGTAACTGTATTTGGGGGGGAACCGGTCGACGTCCATGCGGTCATACCGCAGTTGTTCGAAGCCACCCACCTTGAAATCCTGGTTGTCGAGCACGTTGCTCACGGAGAGGTTGAACGCGATCCGGTACTTGCGTTTGATCATCCACGACTTGCCCGCAAAGGCATCCACGGTCATGTTGTCATCCAGCTTCTCCTGGGTCAGCAGACCATCCCACTGCGGATCGGTCACCACGAGATTATCGACAGCCGGCTCCGTGCGGCGGTCCGGGTTCGGGTCCAGGTAGATGTTCCCGAACCAGTTCACGTTCACGCCAGCGAACCAGAACTTGGGCGAGTTGTAGCGCAACCCAAGGGACGCGGCGGTCTGCGGCATGCCGCCGACCTTGTAGTTCTTCCAGTATACGGTGCGTTCGGAGGCGAAAACCTCCGGGCTGTTGTTGCGCGTGATCGTGGCCATAGGTCGCGAATCATAGCGATAATCGCCACCGGCATATACCGCGGTCATCTGCCATGTGCTGGTGAGGTTGGCCTCAAGACCGAGCTCGACCCCGCGGTTGATCTGATCGACACCCGTCATGTTGTAGTTCACGATGGTGAGGTATTCATCGTGGTAGAAGCTCCGCGACCAGAGCTGATCGTAGATCCTGGTGTAATAGAGGGTGGCGCGTCCCTTCAGGCGAGGGAACCGCACCACGTAGCCGATATCGCCGGTATACACCTTCTCGCTCGTGAGCCCGGGTATGGCCCCATCATGGACCCGCGGGCTCAGGTAGGCGACGTTGGTCGCTGGCGGTCGGCTCAGGAAGGCCGCGTTCGCTGCGATGAAGTGCCGCCCGGTGACCTTGTAGAGGCCACCTGCCTTGATGCCGAAGTTCAGGAAGCCGTGGTCCTCACCCTTCCCTTTGGACGTCTCGGGAAAGCGGCCATTGCGAAGGTTCCCGTCGCGCCAGAAGGTGGTCTGTGCCACGGAAGCACCCACATAGGCCTCCACCTTCTGCCACTTCTTCTCAAACTGGCCGAACACGTTCACCAAACGCGTGTTCATGTAGTAGTCCCAACCGAACACATCCCCGACCTCCACCAGCTTGTTCGGACGGTCCAGGTCGTTCTGGGAGATGATCGTGTCATTGAAGTCGCGGTCCGCGAACTGGTCGATGTCGACCCAATAGTCACCGCCGAGCAGGTCGGACACCGTGTTGAAGTAGTGTGTGCGCTGCAGGTTGAAGCTGCCGCCAATGGTCACATGACGGTCGTTGGTCATTTCCTTGCTGTACACACTGTTGATGCCGATCCGGTTGGGGTCGGCGCGTTGCTCCTGTACGATGTACTTGCTCCGGTTGCCGGTCACATCGTTCCCCGCGATGCCGTTCGCATTCCGCACCGTGTAGAGGTTCTTGCCATTGGCGAAGTACAACTGGTCCCAGTCGATCTGCCGTGCGTTCACATCGGTGCGCCAGGCCTCCTGCAACTCTGCATAGACCGCCGGGTTCGTCTCGCGGTAGTAGCTCGGCAGGTAGCGGTAATAGTCTGCCCGTGGGTCCTTCGCATCGAACCAGTTCAATCCGGAGGAACCATCGCGACCGAAGGTGTAGAAGAGGCTCGTGTTCCACTCCGTGCCTTCGCTGGGCTTGTAGTAGTGGCTCGCCATCAGCAACGGCTTGTGGTCGAAGGTCATCCGGGCGTTCCGCTTCTCACCGTTCTGATAGCCCCAGTTCGGGTTGTAATAGCTGGTGCCAGCCAGGTCATAGGCCTCCTGCACCGCCACCCCGGACCGGCCCTGGACGATCGGGGCTCCGAAGCCGGAGAAGCTCACACTGTGCTTCTCGTTGATCTTGTGTTCGGCGCTCAGGAAGTAGGCGTACGCATCGAAGGAGGTGCCTTCCACATAACCTTCCTCCGCCCAGCGTCGCGAACCACTGAAGCTGAAGGACCATCCGTTCTTCATCAATCCGGTGGAACCGGTCACCATCATGCGGTTGCGATAAGCCCTGTTGGTGGAGGCGTAGGAAACGCGGATGCCTTTGCGCAGGCTGCTCGACCGGACGTTGATATCCGTGGAACCGCCCACCCCACCGAAGTTGTAACGGGTGGCGCCAAGTCCCGTGCGTACCTGCATCCACCTGGTCACGTCGTTCAGGCCCGCCCAGCTTGACCATTGCGCCCAGCCGGTCTCCAGATCGTTCACGAGCACCCCGTTGATGGTGACCAGGGTGTTCTCCGAATCGTATCCACGGATGCGGAAGCGCGCAGAACCGAAGTTGAAGCCGGCAACGGCCGTGAACACGTCGCGAGAGGATTGCAGAATGCCGGAAATGTCCTGCGACCCGAGTTCCGCATCCAGGTCGTCCGCCGTAATGGTGAACACCGGCAACTGCGGCCGGTTCACGGCACTGGTGTCGGGGATCACGGGAGTCAGGGTCGTGTCCGATTGTGCCTGGGCACCAGTAATGACAGCGCCGACAAGGGCGGTCGCGAGTAGGGTCCTGATCATCGGCGGGCTGCGAGAAGGTCTTGTCCCGCCCGGGCATTCTCCAGACCACAACGGGTAGGAGGTGCACAAAAGCGGTCGGCAAAGGTAATTGTCCGGACCGCACGATCCAGGTTCCCGCAAGGTTACCTGATCAACGACTTTTCTGGGGATTCCATCGAAGCGCCGACCCTGTCCATCGAATTGCGCTAGTCCTTGCTTTTCAGCGCTTTCCGTCGTTACTTTTGCTGGCTTTTCGGCGAACCTCCCAGGTCGTTGCTACGTCATCCTCCCATGCGCTCCCTCCGGGCTTCTCTCTTCGCATGCCTGTTGCTGGCCTTCGGCATGCCCCTTGCCCTGCGTGCGGACCATTACTCCGGAGGTAGCATCACCTACACCTGCCTGGGTGCCAATTTCTACGAGATCACCCTCGACCTGTACCTGGATTGCTCAGGTGCGCCACTGAGTCCGCAGAACCTCCAACTTGCGAATGACTGCGGGGTGAGTTTCACGCTGAACAGCCTGCCGCTCGTTCTGACCGAGGAGGTTTCGCAGCTGTGCCCGGCGTCATTGCCCATGAGCACGTGCAATGGTGGGGTGTTGCAGGGGATCCGGCATTATCGGTTCGTGACCACGGTATTCCTTTCACCCTGCAACGATTGGACCATCTCCTGGAGCATCTGCTGTCGGAATTCCTCCCAGAACCTGGTAGGTACCGCTGGCATGTATCTGGAGGCCACGGTCAACAATTTCGGCGGCGTTTGTGATGCATCTCCGACGATCGCGGACAATGGCATCCCCTTCGTGTGTGTGAACGATCCCGTCCTGTACAACCCAGGGATCACGGACCCCGACGGGAATGAGATGCAGTTCCAGCTCATTTCTGCACAATTCGCTGCTCCGGCCCCCACGAACATCGGGTACCAAGGGGGATTCTTCGGGACAGCACCCATACCGGGCATCGTTCTGGACCCGGCGACCGGCCAACTATCCTTCACACCCACGGTAACGGGGAACTACGTGGTGGTCCTGGAGGTCACCACCTACAATGCCATGGGCGTTCCCATAGGCACGATCCGACGGGACTTCCTGTTCGTGGTGCAGAATTGCATGACCACGCCTCCGACCACTAGTGGCCTGACCAACAGTACCACGGGCTTCATCGTCGGTGCAGGTGCGATCGAGGTGTGTGATGGTCTGCCGTTCTGTGTGGACATCCCCTTCACAGATGCCGATGCCGGTTCGATCATCACCCTCCAATCGAACGTGGCAAGCCTGCTCCCCGGCGCCACCTTCTCGGTCACCGGCTCGAACCCCGCGGTAGGCACCATCTGCTGGACACCGGACCCCGCGTTCTCACCGGCCAACATCCTGGTGCATGCCACGGATGACTCCTGCCCGATACCGAACGAAGCTTCGAGCTCCATCCTCATCACGGTGGTGCAGCCTCCCCCTGTCCCTCCGGATGCAGGTACGAATGGATCCACGTCCGCCTGCCCGGGTAGTCCCGCGGTGGCGCTGTTCCCTCTGTTGGGCGGTGGGCCTGACCTTGGTGGTGTGTGGACCGATCCGAACGGTGCGGTGCACAACGGCACCTTCACGCCACCTGGGGATGCCTTCGGAGCATACACCTACACGGTGGGTAATGGTTGTCAGACCGATGCCGCCACCGTGACCGTTAGTGCCACGGGTGGTCAGGACCCTGGTACGGATGGCACGCTCAACCTTTGCGGGAACAGTGCCCCAGTGGCGCTGTTGACCGGTCTGGGTGGTACTCCCCAAGCTGGTGGTGCATGGTCCGGACCCAGTGCGGTCGTTGGTGGTATGTACAACCCGGCAACGATGGGGCCCGGTGCCTATGTGTACACGGTGCCAGGGGTCGGTCCTTGTCCACCGGCGAGCGCTACAGTAACGGTAACCGAGAGTGCGGCCCCGAATGCGGGTACGAACGGAACATTGACGGTTTGTTCGAATGGTGCGGCAACAAGTTTGTTCGCTGCACTTGGAGGAGGTCCTGCGGCTGGGGGCACCTGGAGCGGACCGAGCGCAGTGGTGGGGGGGACCTACGACCCCGCTACGATGAACCCTGGCGTGTACACCTACACGATCGTGGGAGTCGCGCCATGTGTGAATGCCACTGCGACAGTGACGGTCACAGAGAACGCCGCACCGAACGCTGGCACGAATGGCACGCTCACCATCTGTAGTAGCGGAGCTGCGGTGGGCTTGATCAACTCATTGGGCGGCGCACCACAAGCTGGTGGTACCTGGAGCGGGCCGAGCGCTGTTGTCGGTGGCAACTACGATCCTGCGACAATGAACCCGGGCGTGTACACCTACACGGTCACGGGACTTGCGCCTTGTGCGAACGCCACGGCTACGGTGACGGTCACGGAGAACGCCGCGCCGAACGCTGGCACGAACGGCACGCTCACCATCTGCAGCAATGGTGCCGCAGTGTCCCTCATCAACTCGTTGGGGGGTGCACCACAGGCTGGTGGCACTTGGAGCGGGCCGAGCGCTGTTGTCGGTGGCAACTACGA
>JAKQEI010000110.1 GCA_029573495.1 Bacteroidota bacterium
CTCCCATGGCGGTCCACATACCCATGGAGGCAAGGCTCATTATCGCGATGGCGGCTAGGTGGTTCATGCCAGCGTCACGAATTGTTCAGCGTGTCCATGCACACCGTCAGCGTCGAACATCTTCTGGAACTTGATGTTCACGCCGTCAACGGTGCTGTACGCCGAAATGAATGTCCCGCCTTCGTACAGGTAAGGGAAGAACGGCACAGGCGCGATGCCTGACGTGTCGTTCACCGCCACCAGCTTCACCTCATAGGTCGTGTTTGGCGATAGGTCGGATGGATGGTCGATCGTCACGCTCTCCATGTCATCGCCCACCAACTCATGCCATGTGATGCGACCACTGCCAAGGTCTTTCATCACGATGTTGTACTGGCCTTCCTCGCGGTCTTCCTCCAGGATGCCAATGTGGAGTAACGCGGGATCGCCATCAGAACCGCAGTAGTTCAGCGCAACGGCAGATGGGTATGGGTAACAGTTGCTCATGGCTTGAAATCCGGATTGATGATCAACTCCCCGCTGGCTGTCTTTGATTCGTAGAAGTCGCGAGCTTCTTTCGCCTCTTGGCCGAAGCTAGGCGGCTCCCCTGCTTTGTAATCGCAATGATGGAGACCGTCCATCTCATCAATATCCGCGTCGCTCAGCAGCGGCTCCCGCTTGGGCTGCTCTTCATACAGCCCGTCCTTGGCGTCATCGTGCATCATGTCGGCCAGTAGCTTGCTACGGCGCTCCTGCTCTTCGTTTCCGATGCTCATGCTCTCCTTTTGTTCTGTTCCATCCAGCCACGAAGGTACGTGTTCACAAAGTAGCGTGAACAGTCCAGTTCGTCAGCTTGTTGAGAAGCCTTTGTGCGATCCGATTTGATGATCTTACCGTGCGAATCCACTTCAACGGTCAGGTGGTCCCCTATCAACCTCGTACATGACGGGTCGATCCGGTAGTCCGGATGGCTCGCCAGCACGTAGTTGTAATCCTCCCTGCTCCGTAGATGCGTCGGGTTCGGTGGTACCTGTAATTGAGCCTCCGAGATGCGTAACCGCTTGCGTAGCTCCGTGAACATGCGGATGGGTCCCGCCGTGCCGATGCTCCGGCTCATGCCTCCTCTATCCCCAGTAATGCGGATGAGGTGCCGCTGTGGGCATACGCTCTCGATCCATTCACCCATGGCGTTGATGCTCGCCTCCTTGATCTTGGCGGCCCCGAAGGTGTGCGCATGGTGTCCGCGCTGGTCCTGCCAGGTGTGCGAGACGATGGCGCTGAACGGGTCCACGTTGAAGTCGATGCTGAAGTAGTGGAAGTCGTTCGGCCGTCTGTCGCATGGCTTCACATGCTTGGCCTTGTCAAAGGCGAACGCGAACGGGTTGCCAGCGGAACGGTCGATGAACTGCCCGTAGATCTCCTGCTTGACCTGCTCGGGGTCCATGCCCATGATCTCGTTCTCCGTGTCCTCGATGTCCTGCCTGCTCAGGAACGGGTTGTCATACGTGGAGTAGCACAGGCTCCGGTGCTGGTCGTCCGTGGTCGTATAGAGCTGGTAGAACGGATGGGCCTTCCCGTTCTTCAGGCGCTTGCCCTTTGGAGCACCGAGCGCGAATAGCTCCGCGTCCGGGTAGTCCATCATCATCGGAAGGACTGCGTTCGTGTACAGGTAGGGGTCGCTGAAGATGATGCCAGCCTCGTTCAGAACGATCTTCTTGTAACCGAACCCCTCCCAGTTCTCAGGCCTGTCCGCGCTACGGAAGTCGATGTACCCGCTCCCGATCTTGCCCACGTTCTTGCTGCTCAGGTGGGCGTCGATGTTGTTCTTGCTAGTGGCTGGCAGGAAGTACCGCTCCCAGTAGCGCTCTACGTTGCCCGCGATAGTATCACCCCACAGGATAGGCATCCCCTCCAGGCTCCATTCTATGCAGGCGTGGGCCGCCCCCCTGGTAGCGCCGAAGCGACGACCCTTGGCGACCGAGTTGAACCGACGCACATCGCCGAAGAAGATCTCCGCTTGCGGCTCTGTGTATGTCAGGTC
>JAKQEI010000115.1 GCA_029573495.1 Bacteroidota bacterium
GCCCCAGTAGCGACTGCGGCTGAGGTTCCAGTCCTGCAGGTTCTCCAGCCAGTTGCCGAAGCGGCCGGTGCCGGTGCTCTCCGGCTTCCAGGTGATGGTCTTGTTCAGCGCGATGAGCCGGTCCTTCTTCGCGGTCACGCGCACGAACCAGCTGTCGAGCGGGTAGTAGAGCACGGGCTTGTCGGTGCGCCAGCAGTGCGGGTAGTTGTGCTCGTACTTCTCCACCTTGAAGGCGCGGCCCTCGGTCTTCAGCTTGATGGCGATGCGCTCGTCCACGCTGAGGTACTTGTCGCGCCCCTGCTTCTTCGCTTCGGCAGCCTGTTCCTCCGCGCTGAGGTATTCGGCCTTCACATACTCGCCCGAGAAGTCGGTCACCTCGGGCTTGAAGCGGCCGCGCAGGTCCACCAACGTCAGCGATCCGATGCCGTGCTGCCGCGCCACGCGCTGGTCGTCCGCGCCGAAGCTGGGTGCCGTATGGACCACGCCGGTGCCGTCCTCCGTGGTCACGAAGTCGCCACCGATCACCTTGAAGGCATCACCGCCTTCCGGTGTCGCGTAAGGAAGAAGCTGTTCGTAGCGGATGCCTTCCAGCTGGTGGCCATAGAACTCATCGAGGATGCTCCAGGGGATGTGCTTCCCGTCCTTCTTGTAGTCCTCGAAGGAAGCATCCCTGTGCTCCTCTTTGAAGTAGGCGTTCAGCCTGGACTTCGCGAGCACCACGGTCTGCGGCGCGTGCGTGTAGGGGTTGAAGGTCTTCACGCGCACATAGTCCAGCTTGGGGCCCACGGTGAGCGCGCAGTTGCTGGGCAGTGTCCACGGCGTGGTCGTCCACGCGAGGATGAAGACCTCCCCGAACGCGTCCTTGAAGAGCCATTCGCTGCTGGCATCCTGCTTCACCTTGAACTGCGCCACCACGCTGGTGTCCTTCACCGGCTTGTAGGTGCCGGGCTGGTTCAGCTCGTGCGAAGAAAGCCCGGTACCGGCCGCAGGGCTGTAAGGCTGGATGGTGTAGCCCTTGTACAGCAGGTCCTGGTCGTACAGCTGCTTCAACAGGTGCCACACGCTCTCGATGTACTTCGTGTGGTAGGTGACGTACGGATGCTCCAGGTCGAGCCAGAAGCCGATGCGCCGCGTCATGTCGTTCCACACATCGGTGTAGCGCATCACGGCTTTCTTGCACGCCGCGTTGTATTCCTCGATGCTGATCTTCTTGCCGATGTCCTCCTTGGTGATGCCGAGCTCCTTCTCCACGCCCTGTTCGATG
>JAKQEI010000120.1 GCA_029573495.1 Bacteroidota bacterium
GCCGAGGACGAGCTGGTGGGCAACCTGGCCATGGACGCTTTCGTGGCCGACCTCGAGCGGCGCGGGATCAGGACGGGGATCGACCTGGAGGCGCTGGAGCGTTCGGTGCGGTTGGCGGGGACGGTGTTCCCGGGGTGATCACTTGGTGGGTCCGAAGATGAGGTCAGCGTATGCGGCCCAGTTCCAATCACCTTGGAACCAGCAGCTGCCATAGCTGTACACCATCTTCAACTGCAGGACGACCAACAAAGCAAGGAGCACCGCACTATGCACCTGATATCCACGGTGCCTCATCCACTGATGAAAAGCCATCAAGCCCGGAGCGAACAGAGCCAGGTATTCGACCATTGTCCGGCTCCCGTAGCCACAACCGAAGTGCCATACCCACCAGGACGCACCTAGGAACGTGATGAGTCCGAACGTGATCAAGGTCAGTGTGGCGATCCACTTAGAGCCTTGCAGCCATTGCATGATCGTTCCGGCGATGAGGATCAGGAATAGCGGCGAATACGGGATCAGGCCATTGTTGGTGGAGAAGAGGAACTGGGCGATATGTGGGTGTGTCCACTCCGTGAATCCTTCACCCGGATAGGACCACACAACGAAGGAACCGAAGGTGAATTTCCAGTAGAGCATTTGAGGGACCCAACTCACCATTGCCGCAAGGATGATCAGGACCGAGCCACGGCGGTCAGAGAAGATCGGGTTGATGGAAAAGGGCCGACCGGAAAGCAGCCCTACGATGAACCACGAGGATGCGACGAAGATCAGGTTCGTTGGTCTGATGAGCGTGATCAGACCGATCACTAACCCGGTCAGCACCGGGTAGGGGAAGTGCCGCCCCCCTTGGTAGAACGCGCTTCTCCAGAGCAACAGCAGCGCCGAGAACAAGAAGAAGGAGTATACGTGCGACATCCCGGGGTCTAATACCGCATAGTAGAACAGGTTGCTTCCTGCGAACAGGGGAAAGAGCAGGAAGACCCTCGACCGCAGTGAAGTGTTCCATTCCGGGAACGAGCCGAGGAACCGCAACAGGAGTAAGAGGGCGAGGCTCGCGTACACCGGGCCAGCAACAAGCACCACCGCATGATCCAATGATCCATACGCCTGGTAGTCCCTGCCCAGCAGTACGCCAATGGCTCGGGCTGCGAGGTAGAATGGGGCTTGCAGCATCGCGACCCCGGAGGTGTACTTCGTTCGAAGCGTGTTCGTGGTCCCGTCGAGCACGAAGCCATTGCCCGTCAAGGTGTCCAGACCTGGGGGGAATTCCGAAGCACGGAAGCCATGGGCGAACGAAGCTGGGAGGTAGGAGAAATAGCCGGCCCTGTCCGCCCATAAGGCTCCGTGATAGGAATGCCGTGCGCCATGGCTGTGGTGATTGAATGCGAGGAAGATGTTCAGGCCGGTGAAGAGGACGAGCCCCATCACCAACCATCTGTACGGACGCCTCGAAACCTGCATGGGCCGGGCCTTACGCCACTTGAAGATCGAACACCGTGATCTCAGGAGGCATGCCCACACGACCGGGGAAACCGATGAAGCCAAAGCCTCGGTTCACATAGAGGGTCTGTCCGTTCTCACGGTATTCACCCGCCCAATGCCGGTAGACCCATTGTGCCGGACTATACGTGCGCCCATTGACCCGCACGCCGAATTGTGCACCGTGGGTATGCCCGCTCAGGGTTAGGTCGACCCCCGTGCCCATGACCTGTTCCTCCCAATGTGTGGGATCGTGGCTCATCAGGATACGGTACGGATGATGCTCCGAACCACGCAAGGCCTTCGCGAGATCACCGTACTGCTGGAAACGTCGCCCCCAATTCTGGACGCCGATCAATCCGATATGCTCGCCCCCTTTTTCCAGGCTCACATTGCGGTCGAGTAGAAGAGTGAAGCCCATTTCTTCCTGCAATCTCTTGAGCTTCTCCAGGTTCTCGGACTTGGCCGAGGTGGAATCCCACTTCACATAATCACTGTAGTCATGGTTCCCGAGAATGCTGAATTTCCCCATCGGGGCTTCGAGCCTGGAGAGGATGGGAACGAATTTCTCCGCTTCATCCGCGTAGTCGTTGACAAGATCCCCGGTGAACAGGATAAGGTCCGGCTTCTCCGCATTGATCAGGTCGACCCCCTTCTGGACGATGGAGGTATCATCTCCGTAGCTTCCGAGATGCATGTCACTGATCTGCACGATCCTGAGGCCATTGAAGGCCTCCGGAATGCCCGCAGAACGGACCGGGATACGGGCGACATTGAACCGATGACGACCTTTGGTAACACCGTAAAGGACACCGGCGAAGGGTACGGTCGCCAGGACCAAGCCCAGTTGACTGAGGAAATTCGCCCGGTTCAAGGTCTCTCCTGAACCATCGGATGGACCAGGCAGCAGTTTTGACCAAACCCAGCGTCCTGCGTGCAACAGGTCGTCCAATCCATGGAATACCACGATGATCAGCTTCGGGAGGAAGAACAGGAGGAAGATCGCGACCAGCGAGAACACGTGGCTGTGGTCCCTGCGGGTCTGTGCGCCCTGCATGCTGAGGATGGTCCAAGCGAGCATGCCCAGGATGCTGATGGAGATGGTCCAATACAGGAAGCGAACGATACGACGCAGAACGATGGAGTGGTTCTCCATGGCCACGTTCACCCCCTTATAGGCGTACAGGTCGATCAGGATCAGTAATACCGAGAAGATGGCGAAATTGCGGACCGCTTGTGGGGACATGGAACGAAGGTAGAGGGAGGATGAGACAACGCACGAACCAGATGAGAAAGGAGGCATTCGGACATCGACCTGCATGGCGATCCATGGTAGCCCTCGCATGCCTGAGCGCCGGTCTACTTCAGGGCCAACCGACCTGGAAACGTGTCTTCGGTGGAAACTCCGTGGAACAGGTCTGGGACGTTACGGCCCTGGCCGATGGTGGCTTCGCCGTCATTGGTTCCACCGGAAGCTTCGGAGCCGCTTCTTCGGATGTGTACCTGTTGAAGCTGGATGCCAATGGTCAGCGGGTCTGGTCGCGGCTGATCGGTGGTTCAGGTGTGGATGAAGGGAAGGCCGTGGTGGAAATGGGGAACGGTGACCTGGTCGTCGCTGGCTTCACCAATAGCGGACCTTTTGGTGGGTACGATGGACTGGTCGTCCGCACCAATGCCACAGGAGAGGTGATCTGGGAGCGGACCTTCGGAGGTGAGGACTGGGATATGCTGCATGGCCTCGATCGGGATCACGAGGATGGCATCTGGGTCACTGGAACGACTTATAGCATGGGCGTCGGTGGCGATGCATGGGTCCTTCATCTCAATGCTGAAGGCGATGTACTTATGGAAGATTCCTATGGTTCGGAACGTGAGGATATCGGTGCGTCGATCAAGACGACCACTGACGGTGGGTGTGTGATCGCCGGATCACAGGTTTCCGAGGACGGGGACATGGACCTGCTTGCGATCAAGCTCGACGGCCTTGGTGGTGAAGAGTGGTCGTACACCTTCGGTGGGGAAGAGGATGATGCGGCACGTGATATCGAGGTCACGGTTGATGGAGGCTATTCCGCGGTTGGGTGGACACGGAGCTTCAATCCGGTGGTCGAACTCTACCATGTCCGTTTGGACGCATTGGGCGAGGAGGTCTGGTATCGCAACTGGGGGCAGGTGGCCGATCAGGAAGGGTACGACCATGTTCAATTGGACAATGGGGACTTTGCCAGCATCGGATACGTGAGCCAGGGAGGAGCAGGAGGGAAGGATATGTTCCTGATGAAGAACGGAACGGACGGTGGCTTCATCCTGGGTCAGACACAGGGTGGGGCCGAGGATGAGTTCGGCCATGCGATCGTCCGGGCCGAAGGCGGCTACGTGATCGCAGGTACCACCAGGTCATACGGCCAAGGACAGACGGATATCATGGTCATCCGCACGAACGAGGTGGGGTTCACGGTATCCGATCAGGTGATCTCGGAGTTCGATCCCGTTTCCGTGCTGGAACCTTCCACCAGTGATGTGCTCATCTATCCGAACCCCAGCAAGGGTGGTTTCCGCATCAAAGGGACGACGTCTCCTGCCTATTGGCGGTTGACCGATGGTCTTGGCCGGGTAATCCGATCGGGCGTCCTGACCAACGAGAACGAGGAGATAGGAACGGGCCTGGCAGAGGGCTCCTATCTCTTGCATTGCCGAGCCGGGAATGAAGATCTGCATCGGGTACTGGTCATCACCCGGTAGCAGGCACCCCACCGGCCCATGTCCTCCTCCCGCGCCTACCTGCTCCTCGGTCACCTCCTCTTCCTCGGCCTCTTCATCCTTGCCTTCATCCACGCCTTGCCGCGCGTGGTGCACGTCGATTCGGCCCTGCAGTTCTTCAAGTGGACCGAGCTGCCCGGTATCGCTGTGGAGGCGCATCGCCATACCGCGATCCTCCCGCAGCTGCTGGTGAAGCTCGCAATGGCGCTGGGTGTTCCGCTGAAGGGGCTGACGGTGGTGGCCTCATTGGCGCATGTGCTCGTGCCCTATGTGATCTTCCTCGTGATCGGCCATGGCATGCGGCAGCCCTGGCTCGCCATGGGCCTGGTGCTGGCGCAGGTGCTCGCCACGCGCCTCACCTTCTACGGCATCGTGCTGGAGGCGAATTACCTGCTCAGCTATCCGTTCCTGCTGGCGGCCGTGCTGGCTGGACCGATGGCGCGAACGATGGATGCGCGTTCCTTACTGCTGGCGCTCGCGGCGCTCTTCCTGGTCCTCCTGGTGAATCCCTTGGGTGCCTTCGTGGCCCTCTTTGTACT
>JAKQEI010000153.1 GCA_029573495.1 Bacteroidota bacterium
GTTTTGTGGTCAGACCACCGCGCCCGCATTGGGATCGTTGGGGTCACCTTCCTTGCGCTGCGCCTTGACCAAATCCTCACGCTTGACACCCAGCCACATGGCGATAGCAGCCGCCACGAACACCGAGGAATAGATGCCGAACAAAATGCCGATGGTCAGTGCCAGCGCAAAATTGTGCAGGCTGGGACCGCCAAAGAAGAACATCGACAGCACCATGGCCTCCGTCGATGCGTGGGTGATGATGGTCCGGCTCATCGTGCTGGTGATGGCGTGGTCGATGACCTCGGTGGTCGTCATCTTGCGGTAACGCCGGAACGCCTCACGGATCCGGTCGAAGATCACGACCGACTCGTTGACCGAATAGCCCAGCACCGCCAACACCGCCGCCAACACCGACAGCGAGAACTCCCACTGGAAGAAGGCAAAGAAGCCCAGAATGATGACCACATCGTGAAGGTTGGCAATGATGGCAGCGACACCGAACTTCCATTCGAAGCGGAAGGCCAGATAGATCACGATGCCCACGACCACCATGGCCAAGGCCATGAGCCCGCCATGGACCAGTTCCTCGCCCACCTGCGGACCCACAAACTCTGTGCGGCGCAGCGTGACTTCAGGGTCGGCTGCCTTGAGCGCACCGATCACCTGCTCGCTCTGCTGCGCCGAGGAAACGCCCTTTTGCACCGGCAGGCGGATCATCACATCGCGCGCCGTACCGAAGTTCTGCACTTGCACGTCATCGCCATAGCCCAGGCCTGACACCGTGCTGCGCACCTTGGCCAAGTCCGCTGGCTGGCTGTAGGCCACCTCCATCACCGTACCGCCGGTGAACTCCACCGACAGATGCAAACCACGGCTGAAGAGGAAGAAAACCGCCAGCGCAAAGGTGATGAAGGAGATCGCGTTGAAGACCAACGCGTGCTTCATGAACGGAATGTCTTTTTTGATGCGGAAAAATTCCATGTTTCTTATCCTTGTTTTGGAATTTCAGAGGAAGCTCATATGCGCGTAGCGCATGTGATGCTGGAACCAAGAACTCCATGGTCTTCCTCCGTTATTCCGGCTTGACGGCGGTGGTGCCGTCGGCCCCGGGTTTCCAGATCTGGCCGATGGACAGGCTCTTGAGCTTCTTCTTGCCGCCGTACCAGAAATTGACCAGTCCACGCGAGAAGAACACGGCGGAGAACATGCTGGTCAGGATGCCGATGCAGTGCACCACAGCAAAGCCGCGCACCGGGCCCGAGCCGAAAGCCAGCAGTGCCAGACCGGCGATCAAGGTGGTGACGTTCGAGTCCAAGATGGTGGCCCAGGCGCGCTCGTAGCCGGCGTGGATGGCCATCTGGGGTGACACACCCTCACGCAATTCCTCACGGATGCGCTCGTTGATGAGCACGTTCGAGTCGATGGCCACACCCAGGGCCAGCGCCATGGCGGCAATGCCTGGCAGGGTCAACGTGGCCTGCAGCATGGACAGCACCGCCACCAGCATCAGCACATTCACCCCCAGCGCAATGCTTGAGAACACACCGAACAGCATGTAGTACACGCACATGAAGGCCGCGATGGCCAGCATGCCCCAGACCACGCTGTTGATGCCACGCGCGATGTTGTCCGCGCCCAGGCTCGGGCCGATGGTGAATTCCTCGATGATCTCCATGGGCGCGGCCAGCGAGCCAGCGCGCAACAGCAGCGCGGTGTCGTTGGCTTCCATGGTGGTCATGCGGCCGGAAATCTGCACGCGGCCACCACCGATCTCGGAGCGGATGACCGGCGCTGTCACGACCTCGCCCTTGCCCTTCTCGAACAGGATGATGGCCATGCGCTTGTTGATGTTCTCGCGCGTCACATCCTTGAA
>JAKQEI010000167.1 GCA_029573495.1 Bacteroidota bacterium
TTGCACCGGACGATGCAGCCATTCTGACGTGGTGGCCTCCGCTGGAATACTGGCCGGTGTTGGCCAACGGACCGCAATACGGCAAGAGCGAGATCAACTTTATAGCCGGCGAGGTAGCCAATAAGGAAGCCATCAGCCGCCGGGGCGCCGAGGATGTGATCCTGAGCGAAACCGGCACACGCGACATTGGCGATGTGGTGCTGAGCTTCCCGTGGACAGGCGGCAGCCTGTGCTGGGGTATCTGCGACGATACCGAGAACCTGTGGATCAGCGACCCGAACGTGAGTGCGACGGTGATCTATGAGGTGGACTATGAAGGGACGGTAACGGGCAACACGATCACCATCAGCCAGGGACAGAGCTGGGTGGGAGACATGGTCTCCGACGGCGAATTCCTGTACGGCTGCCTGGTGGGCGGACCGAACTCGATCGTGAAGGTAGACCTGGCAACGGGTGAGACTGTCGGAACGATCGGCGGCGACTTCACGGTGACGAGCCAGCGCGGACTGGGTGCCGACTTTGAGAATGAAGAATTCTATATCGGCGGCTGGAACTCCAACCAGATCTGGCGGACCGACTGGGAAGGCAATACCATCTCTACCTTCGGATTCAGCGGAGTGAGCGGCCTGGCCTGGCATCCTAACGGAGCTGACGGCGAAGGCGGATTGTGGGTGATCGTGAATGCGGCCACGGACAATGTGACGGAAGTGGATCCGAACAACGGCTGGGCGACTGTGATGGCGTTTGTGATGCCGGATGACCAGGGTTATTCGGGCGCGGGCCTGGAGATCAAGAACAGCGGCGAATATGCCGGATACCTGTGGATCCCCAACCAGAGCACCAATACGGTTTACCTGGTGGAAGCCGAAACACTGGATATAGGCCCGATTTCTGAATTGCCGGAGAACATCCTGGGATACAACGTTTACCGCGACATGGAGTTTGTGGCTTACACGGCCCATACCCCGGAAGAGGAATACGTGGAGCAGGGTTATGTCGACGAGAACCTGGATCCGGGTATCTACATGTACTCGGTGACGGCGGTTTACGACCTGGCCCGCTACGGGTTCCCGGGAGAGACCGGTGAAAGTATGCATGAAGGGCCGGTGGAAGTGGTGGTTGACTACTGCTTTGAACTGGAATTCATGGAGACCTGGAGCCTGGGTAACTTTGACGACAACAACTGGCTGACCGACGGTTCGAACTGGTCGATCAACGG
>JAKQEI010000195.1 GCA_029573495.1 Bacteroidota bacterium
GGAACAAGGCCGAAGAATGGATGGACGACTACAACAACCACAGACCTCATAAAGCGCTCGGCTACCGATCACCGGCGCAAACACAACCCTAACACGCCCCTTGGAACCTCCAGTTATGATCGGACCGAAAACAGGGGAAGCCTACACCCACACCCTCGCGTTGACACTTTCCAGCATGGCAAGGCGTTTTCCTCCCGTGCCGCGTCCCACTTTCGCTTCCATGTTCCGGTGCGTCGTCTTGTTCTGCGCATTCCTGGTTGTCGGTCAGGCTTCGGCCCAGCGCCTGATGGAGCGCAAACGACCGGACCTGATACCGCTGGATGGTCAAGCGCGCCGCATCGGTTGGTTCGTGGCGCCCGGTCTCACCTACACCCTGCCACGCTTCAACGATGAAGAAGAGGAGGTCTTCCGCCGTGGGGATACCTCCTACGTCGCCACCTATGATCCGAACGGTCGCATCGGCCTCTACCTCGAAGGGGGCCTGTCGTGGTATACCCGCGATCCGGTGATCGTGGACTACCTCGATCTCGGCATCGCCTACAAGAACCTGCGCGGCCGCGAGGATCTCACCGGTCGTTATGCCATCGCGGACAGTGCCGTGGACCTGACGAACGAAGGCACCTTCGCGGAGCGCCTGCTCACCCTGCACTTCAACGCGAACAAGTTCATCCCTACCTGGCGCTATCAATTCGTGCAGCTCTCGCTCGGCGCCAACGCGGACTTCCGCCTCGGCAGCGACTACGGTCATACCGGCGACTCGCTGTTGAACAGCCATGCCTTCCCTCCCGATCTATGGGGACAAGTACATTTCAAGGTGGGCTACGGCTTCAAGCTCACGGGCAAGCTCTTTGTCATCCCCACGCTGGAAACACCGGTGTTCAGCATGCAGCCCGCGGACGACGGCCGCTTCGGGGAACTGCAGTGGTTCAGCAGCGACTACCGCCCCATCATCTTCAGCGTGCGTTTCCTCTTCCTGCGACCGCGCAAAGGCTTCGATTGCCCTCCGCCCATCAAGCACAAGGGACAGATGAAGAGCTACAAGCAGGACGGGTACCACCCATAGACAGGAGTACGGCAGGAGCAAGACACACCCAAGCCCCTCGAAGCGTGGATGGGTGTTCAAGTCGGACTCATCCGACCTCGCAGTCCGGATCGACCCTGTCCCAGCCACCTCACACTCACCGCAGGAAGGGATTGCTCCGCTTCTCCCGCCCGATGGTCGTTTCCGGGCCGTGACCGCTGTACACCACCACCTCATCGCCGAGCGGGAAGAGCTGCTCGCGGATGCTGCGCAGCAAGGTGTCGGTATCCCCACCGGGCAGGTCCGTGCGGCCGATGCTGTTCTGGAACAACACGTCGCCACTGAGGACGAAGGGACCGGCTGCGTGGTACAAGGCGATGTGCCCGGGCGCATGACCCGGCACGAAGAGCACCTTCAATTCCTCCTTGCCCAGTGTGATCGTCGATCCCTCGGTGATGAGATCCTTGGGCTCAGGAGCAGGGTCGTAAGGGACACCGTACATCTGCGCGGTGCGTTCGCCCATGGCCAGCGTGGGCAGGTCGGCGCGGTGCACTTCGGGCAGCAGGCCATACCGGTCATGCATCCAAGCACAGCCGAGAATATGGTCGATGTGCGCATGGGTGAGCACAAGACGGACCGGGGTCAGCGCGTTCTGCCGGAGGTATTCCTCCAGTTCGCGTTGCTCCTGGCGGTTCCAACATCCCGGATCCACCACGATCGCTTCGGTGCCATCGTGCACCACATAGGTGTTCTCCTGGAAGGGGTTGAAGGTGAACTTGGCGATGCGTAGCATGGTCGGAATTACCCGAAATTCGCACCTCGCGCTCGGTCCCGGGCGGTTCAAAGCTAACTTCAACCCGTGCGCGCAATGTTCCGCTCGTTCCAGACCCATCGCCTGGCCGCCATGCTGGCCTTGGTGGGGATGGTCGCGCTGCCCGCCACCGCGCAGTTCTACTCCGGTTCTCAGCAGGAGTACGGGAAGAACCGGGTGCAGTATCAGGACTTCCTCTGGCAGCAATACCGCTTCAAGGGCATGGAGGTCTTCTTCTACAAGGAGGGCCGGGACCTCGCCCGTTACGTGGCACAGGCCGCCATCGTGCACCAGAAGGAACTGGAGAAGCGGTTCGACTTCGTGCTGGATGAGCGGCTCCAGTTCATCGTGTACAACTCGCTCACCGACTTCCGGCAGAGCAACATCGGTATCTCGGGGGTCGACGGTCAGCAGAACATCGGTGGTCTCACCCGCATCGTGGGCACCAAGATCTTCGTCTACTACGAAGGGGATCACGTCCTGCTCGATCAGCAGATCCGATCGGGGATCGCGCATGTGATCGTGGACCAGATGATGTTCGGCGGCAACTGGCGCGACATGCTCAAGAGCTCCACGTTCATGAGCCTGCCGGACTGGTACACCGATGGGATCATCTCCTACCATTCGCGCTCCTGGGATGCCGAGTTGAACAACCGGATCCGGGATGGGGTGATGAGCGGTCGTTACGACAAGTTCAATCGGATCCAGGGCGAGGAGTCCAAGTATGCGGGCCACATGATCTGGAAGTACGTGGCGGACGTGTACGGTCAGGGTGTGATCCCGAACATCCTTTACATGACCCGTGTGAGCCGTAATCCCGAGAGCGGCTTCCTCTTCGTGCTCGGTGTTTCACTGAAGACCCTGACGCAGGAATGCCTCGCTTACTACAAGGGCCGCTTTGCCGAGGAGGACCGCTTCCGCAAGGAGATCACGCTGGAGGAGCTTCCCATACGCACCAAACGTTCCCGGGCGTACAGTCAGTTCAAACAGAGCCCCAACGGCCGCTACCTCGCCTGGGTGAGCAATGAGCTGGGGCAGTACAAGGTGTGGGTGTATGAGATCGCGACGAAGAAGGTGAAGCGGATCGTGAAGGGCGAGAAGAAGCTGGAGCGCATCGTGGACCGCAGCTTCCCCGTGCTGGCCTGGCACCCGAACAGTCAGGTGCTCAGCTATGCATTGGAGCGGAAAGGTGAGCTCTTCCTCCGATCCTACACCCTGGAGAACGGCCGCACCGAGGAGCGACCGGTCTTTCTTCTGGAGAAGATACTCGACATGTCCTACAGCCCGGATGGTCGGAACATGGTCTTCAGTGCGGTTCGTGATGGGCGGACGGACCTGTACTATTACTACCTGATCGGCAACCGCCAGGAGCAGCTCACGGATGACCAGTTCGATGACCTGGATCCCCGCTTCGTGGATGACGGTCGGCGCATCATCTTCAGCAGCGACCGGCAGGACGATACGCTTCGTGCCAACGCCGATGTCGCCCTGGTGAACGGTCAGAAGGACATCTACCTCTTCGACCTCGAAACGCGCTCCAACCTCCTTACCCGGCTTTCGGCCACGCCGGAGATCGACGAGCGCCAGCCGGCCCAGTACGACAGTACCAGCTACACCTACCTGAGCGATGCGGATGGCATCCAGGACCGCTTCATCGTGCGCTACGACAGCACCATCAGCCATATCGATACGGTGATCCATTACCGGTACTTCACGGTGGAGAAGAGGCTTACCGAGTTGCGTCGGTCCCTGTTGGAACAGGATGTGAACGCGGGGCGCGGACGCTATACGCAGCTGCAGTACCGCGATGGTCGCTATCACTTCTATGCCGGTCGGATCGGTGATGACCGGTCCGCGGAGGGCGGCGCCATAGCGCCTGGCGATCCCGACGAACGGGTGACCGCCCCCACATCGCTGACCGATGACATGAGCCCTGTGGTGAAGGTGCCACCGCGTGATCCGCGACCGACAGGAGAGGGCGCCATCGATGTGCGCAACTACGTGTTCTCGGATGAGCCTGGACAGGCAACGACCCCGCAGGGGCGGCACGGCGGTCAGCAGGGACCCGACCAGGTGCAGGCGACCCCGCAGGACTCTGCTGCCACAAAGCCCTTCGCCTATCCCGACCAGCGCAACTACAACGTGAACTTCGCCATCGATGGGGTGGTGACCCAGTTGGACAACTCGTTCTCCAATCAGTTCTACCAGCCCTTCATCGGTCCCGGTTCCTTGAACCCGGGTCTGAGCGGACTCACCCGCATGGGCATCAGCGACCTGTTCGAGGATCACCGCATCGTCGGTGGCTTCCGGCTCGCGCTGGACCTCAACAACAATGACTACCTGATCGCCTACGAGAACCTGAAACGTAGGCTGGACAAGCGCTTCTCCTTTCAGCGGCAGGCCTACCAGAACATCACCGACTTCGGCGTTGAGAAGGTGAGCACCCACAACGTCCGCTACCAGGTGAGCTGGCCCTTCAGCGAACTGGCGAGCATCCGGGCCTCGGTCATGTACCGCAACGATCGTCGCGTGATCCAGGCCATCGACCCGCTGAGCCTGCGTGAACCGAACACGTACGACCACATGGCCGGTGCCAAGCTCGAGTACATCTACGACAGCAGCTTGCCGCGCGGACTCAACCTCTGGACCGGCTGGAAGCTGAAGTTCTTCGCGGAGTATTACCAGCAACCCGAGAACCGCAGCGACATGCAGGTGGTGGGCATGGACCTGCGCCACAGCCTGAAGATCCACCGCGAGATGATCTGGGTGGCACGCCTGGCCGGTAGCAGTTCCTTCGGCAGTCGGAAAGTCGCCTATTTCCTGGGTGGTGTGGACAACTGGCTATTCGCCAAGGTGGACAATTCGATCCCCATCGACTTCACCCAGAACTACTTCTACCAGTCCATGGCGGTGCCCATGCGTGGCTTCTTCTACAACGCACGCAACGGAAGCAGTTTCGGTGTGTTCAACACCGAGGTGCGTGTGCCCATCTTCCGTTACCTCATCAACAAGCCGATCCGCTCCGACCTCATCCATAACTTCCAAGTGGTGGGCTTCGGCGATGTCGGTTCCGCGTGGACCGGAACACAGCCGTATTCGGAGGACAACAGCTTCAATCGGGTCATCATCCGTCGCAATCCCCTCACCATCACCCTCGACAGCAAACGTGAACCGGTGGTGGCGGCATACGGCTTCGGCTTGCGCACGCGGCTGCTCGGCTACTTCGTGCGCGCCGATTGGGCCTGGGGTATCGATGATGGCGTGATACAGCCGCGTGTCTTCCACTTCTCCCTAAGCCTCGATATCTGATGACACTGGACGTCCAATCCATCGTGCTTCTTCTCCTTGTCGGCCTTGTGGCCGGTGTCCTCAGTGGCTTCGTCGGCATCGGAGGCGGTGTGATCATGGTACCGGCACTGATCTGGCTGCTCAGCTATTCCCAACAACAGGCACAGGGCACGAGCCTGGCCGTGCTGATGTTCCCGGTCGTCTTCCTGGCGGTGCGCAACTATTACAAGGCCGGTGCGATAGACCCCAAGGTGGTGGGCTTCATCGCCGTCGCTTTCGTGGTCGGTTCCTACTTCGGTAGCAAATGGTCACTGGCCCTGCCCATGGAGACCGTACGCAAGGTCTTCGGTGCGGTGATCCTGCTCGTGGCCCTCAAGATGATCTTCAGCAAGTGATCGATCGCATCAAGTCGACAGTGGCCGCTTTGGAAGCCGACATGATCGGCTGGCGCCGCCACCTCCATCAACACCCCGAACTCTCGTTCCATGAGACGAGCACCGTGCGTTTCGTCGTGGACGAGCTGCGGAAAGAGGGCATCGAGGTGCGCGATGGGGTGGGGAGGCTCACGCCGGATGCGCCGGGTACCGGAGCGATCGCATTCGTACGCGGGGAGAAGGGGAAGGACAAGGCCTGCATCGCCCTGCGCGCCGATATGGACGCCCTGCCGATCACTGAAGTGGGCAAGGAGGGCTATTGCTCGAAGAACCCCGGGGTGATGCACGCCTGTGGTCATGATGCGCATACGGCCATGGTGCTGGGCGCCGGCATCGCGCTGCACCGCCTTCGCCAGGAGTGGAGCGGGACCGTCATGTTGGTGTTCCAGCCGGGCGAGGAGAAGGAACCTGGCGGCGCTTCCTTGCTGGTGAAGGAAGGGGTGTTCAACGATCCGAAGCCTTCCGGGATCCTCGGTCAGCACGTGACACCTGAATTGCCCATTGGCAAGGTTGGCTTCCGTTCCGGTCCGTTCATGGCGGCGGCGGATGAGCTATACATCACCGTGAAAGGTCGTGGCGGTCACGCCGGTTCGCCGCACCTGTGCATTGATCCCGTACCCATCGCAGCGCAACTGATACTCGCCCTGCAGCAGATGGTGAGCCGCCGCAACAAGCCCGGTCAGCCCATGGTGCTGTCCTTGGGCAAGGTGATCGCCAACGGCGCGACCAATATCATCCCCGATGAAGTGCGGATCGAAGGCACCATGCGCACCTTCGATGAAGGCTGGCGATCGGAGCTGCACAGGATGCTTCCGGACCTGGTGCGCAGTACATGTGAAGCCCTGGGCGCCACGGTGGAGTTCACGCTCGTGAAGGGGTCGCCGGTGGTCAAGAACGATCCGGAGCTCACCGCGCGCATCCGTGCTGCGGCCGTGGACTTCATCGGCGGATCGAACGTTGTGGACATGGACATCCGCATGGGGGCTGAGGACTTCGCCTATTACACCCACGTGATGCCCGGTTGCTTCTTCCGGCTCGGGACGGGGAACCCGGCCAAGCCGGGAACCCAGAGCGGCCTTCACCGCGCAGAGATGGACATTGATGAGGATGCCCTCGCGATCGGTGCAGGGATGATGGCGTGGGGGGCGATCATTGAACTGGAGGGTTGAAGATCAAGCGACGATGATGTCGTCCACCTCGATCACCGGTCTTCCGTCCTTGCTGTGAACGGTCAGCTCCACCGTGTTCGAAGTACGGCCACGCGCCGTCCATAGGTCAAGACGCAGGTTGAAGGCGCCCGGCCAGTTGCGTACCGGGGTGATCCGAAGCTCACGCCACACGTTCTCAGGCGGCATCACCAACGTGCTGCCTACATCATCCACCGCGCCCTCCATGTCGTCCGCGCTCAAGCCCTCGCCGCCCGAGGCTTCCTCCAATTCATCGAAACGGCGCTCAACGAGCAGCCTCATCACATGCTTGGCGACGAGTGTGAGGTCGTTGGGGCTCATCTGATGTCATTTGGCAGGAGCAGTAGTGGTTGGCAACGGCGCACCGGATCATTGACCCTCCGCCTGCTCCTGCCCCTTGCACTTAATTCGCCACCTCACTCATGAACTTCAAGCGCACCAGGCGCAACTCTTCCTCGCTGTAGGCGCTGTCGAACTCCTGTACGGCGGTCTCAAGGTCGTCCGTCTCGCTCTCCCGGAAGTAGTCCATGATCTCGTCCTGCGAGTCGGGTTCCAGGATGTCGTTGATGTGGTAGTTGATGTCCAATTTGGTGCCGCTGGTCACGATGCTCTCCAGCTCCGTGAGCAGGGTGTCCATCGTCAGGCCCTTGCCGCGTGCAATGGCGTCCAGCGGCAGGCGCTTGTCGATGTTCTGGATGATATGGACCTTGTTCCCGCTCTTGTTCACCACCGAGCGCACCAGGACCTCGTCCTCCCGCTCGATATCGTTCTCCTCGACGTACTTGGCGATCAATTCCACGAAGGGCTTGCCGTACTTGGCCGCCTTGCCCGGGCCCACGCCGCTCACCTGCGTGAGGTCGTCCATGGTGACCGGGTAGCGCATGGTCATCTCCTCCAACGAGGGGTCCTGGAAGATCACGTAAGGGGGCAGTTTGTGCTTCTTGGCCACCTGCTGGCGCAGGTCCTTGAGCATGGCCATCAGCTTCTCGTCCGCGGCACCGCGTGAGGCGCTCGGACCCTCGTCATCGCCCACCTCATCGTCGCTGTAGTCGCGCTCCTTCACGAACTTGATGGAGACCGGCTTCTTCCTGAACTTCTTGCCCGCCTCGGTAAGGCTCAGGTTGCCGTAGGTCTCGATGTCCTTATGCAGGAAGCCGTGCACCAGACCCTGGCGCACCACACCCATCCAGTGCTGGCTTTCCTTCTCGTCACCCTTGCCGTAGATGGGAAGCTTGTCGCCCTTGTAGTTCTTGATCTCACTGGTCTCGGTGCCGGTGAGCAGGTCGCAGATGTACTTGGCGCGATGCCGTTCCTTGCTCTCCACCACGGCGTCAAGCACGAGTGCCAGGTCGTCCTTGGCTTCGTAGGTCTCCTGCGGATTGGTACAGTTGTCGCACGAACCGCAGTTGTCCCCCTTCAAGGTCTCGCCGAAGTAGTGCAGGAGGTATTTCCGGCGGCACATGCTGGTCTCGGCATAGCCCACCGTGTCCTGCAACAATTGCTTGCCGATCTCCTGTTCCGCCACCGGCTTGCCCTGCAGGAACTTCTCGAGCTTCTCGATGTCCTTGTAACTGTAGAAGGCCACGCACTTGCCCTCGCCACCATCGCGACCACCGCGTCCCGTCTCCTGGTAATAGCTCTCCAGGCTCTTCGGGATGTCATGGTGGATGACGAAGCGGACGTCCGGCTTGTCGATGCCCATGCCGAAGGCGATGGTCGCCACGATGACATCGACCTCTTCCATGAGGAACTTGTCCTGGTGGTCGGCGCGTTGCCCGGCGTCCATGCCGGCGTGGTAGGGCAGGGCCTTGATCCCGTTCACATTGAGCGTCTGGGCCACTTCCTCCACCTTCTTGCGACTGAGGCAGTAGATGATCCCGCTGCGTCCGCTGTGTTGCTTGATGAACTTGGTGATCTCCCGGTTCACGTTGCGCTTCGGGCGCACCTCGTAATAGAGGTTGGGGCGATTGAAGCTGGCCTTGAACGTGACCGCGTTGGGAATGTCCAGGTTCTTCAGGATGTCCTCCTGGACCTTGTCCGTGGCCGTGGCCGTAAGGGCGATCACCGGTACCCGCTTGATCTCGTCGAAGATGGTGCGCAACCGCCGGTATTCCGGTCGGAAGTCGTGCCCCCATTCGCTGATGCAGTGGGCCTCGTCGATGGCGAAGAAGCTGATGTGGATCTCGCTGAGGAACTCCACGTTCTCCTTCTTCGTGAGCGACTCGGGGGCCACATAGAGCAACTTGGTCTTGCCCGCCTTGATGTCGGCCTTCACCTTCAGCGACTCGTTGCGAGTGAGCGAACTATTGAGGAAGTGCGCCACTCCGTCATCCGAACTGAATCCCCGGATGGCGTCCACCTGGTTCTTCATCAGAGCGATGAGCGGGCTGACGACGATCGCTGTGCCCTCGCTCATGAGCGCGGGAAGCTGGTAGCAAAGGCTCTTGCCACCGCCGGTGGGCATGATCACGAAGGTGTTCTTGCCGTCCAGGACGTTCTGTACGATGGCTTCCTGTTCGCCTTTGAACTGGCTGAAGCCGAAAAATCGCTCAAGGGCTTCTCGAGGCGTGGTGTCTACGTTGATCATTACAGTGGCGGCGGGAGGAATAGGCCGCGCTTTGATTGCGAGCTTAAATGTACGGTGCGCGACTTTTCCGGACCAGTATTATTATGTCTACTTAACGATCGTGGGTTTCCCACCGATAGGGTGCCCAAGGGTCGTTGAAAACTGAGGCCGGCAGGCCGAAAGCCCCAAGGACCCGCGGCTATCTTTGGCCCACGCGGCTCCAAGCTTTGGCCTCATCCCGTAACAGTCAGGAAATGACCTTCCTGGAGCACCTCGAAGAGCTCCGGTGGACCTTGGTGCGCGCAGCGATCGCCATCGCCCTTGGTATGGTCGCCTGCTTCATCGCCAAGGATCTCCTCTTCGATACGGTGATCCTGGCTCCCAAGGATGCCTCCTTCATCACCTACCGCGCCATGTGCGCCTTGGGCCACCGCTTGGGCATGGGCGATGCCATGTGCGTGGGCGATCTGGTGTTCACGTTGCAGAACATCAGTATGAGCGGCCAGTTCTTCACACACCTGATCGTCTCCTTCGTGGGTGGCTTCATCATCGCATTCCCATATGTGCTTTGGGAGATCTGGCGCTTCATCGCCCCTGGCCTGCACGATTCCGAGAAAGGCTCCGTGGGTGGGCTGGTCTTTTCCGCGTCCATCCTCTTCCTCTTCGGGGTGGCCTTCGGCTACTTCCTGCTCGCCCCGCTCAGCATCCAGTTCTTCGGCACCTACCAGGTGAGCACCACCGTACAGAACACCGTGGCATTGGACAGCTACATCGCCATGGTCACCTCCGTGACGCTCTGGACCGGTCTGGTCTTCGAACTGCCCTTGGTCATCCTTTTCCTCACGCGTGCCGGCCTCATCACCCCCGCCATCCTGCGCACCTACCGCAAGCATGCCTTCGTGGGGATCCTGATCATCTCGGCGATCCTGACCCCACCGGACGTTGTGAGCCAGTTGATCGTCTCCGGTCCACTGATGCTGCTTTACGAGTTCGGCATCCTCATCTCCTCCCGCACCGTGAAACGCATGGAACGCGCGGCACAGACCCGTGCCGTGCAGCAACGAACCACCCGATGATGGCCGCGCTCCGCTCCCTCGCCGCCCTGATCGCCTTCGTGCTGGCGCCCTTGGCCTGGTCGCAGACGACCAAGGTGAGCGGCCTGGTGACCGATGCGAAGACCGGTGAGCCGATACCCTTCGCGAGCATCGCCTTCGTGGACAGCCGCATCGGCGCGAGCACCGACCTGGACGGGCGCTACGCGATCGAGACCTATTACGCCACGGACAGCATCCGGGTATCCACGGTGGGTTACGTGGCACGCTCCTTCGCCGTGAAGAAGGACAAGGTGCAGGTGATCGACATCGCCCTGCAGCCCAACAGCTTCGAACTGGCCGAGGTGGTGATCAAGCCCACGGAGGAGAATCCAGCCTTCGGCATCCTGCGTCGGGTGATCAAGAACAAGCCGGTGAACAACCGCGAGAAGCTCTCAGCCTATCAGTATCATGCCTACAACAAGATCGAGTTCGACCTGAACAACATCACAGAGGACTTCACCCAGAAGAAGATCTTCAAGCCCTTCGCCTTCATCTTCGACAACATCGACAGCACGGACGCCAAGCCCTACCTGCCGATCTTCATGACGGAGACGCTGAGCGACGTCTACTACCGGCAGCAGCCGAAGAAGCAACGCGAGTTCATCCGGGGAACCAAGGTGAGCGGTGTGGAGAACGAGAGCATCGCCCGTTTCATGGGCGACATGTACCAGAACGTGAACATCTACGAGAACTTCCTGGTGATCTTCGGAAAGAACTTCATCAGCCCCATCGCGGACGGTGGCCGGGGGTACTATGACTACTACCTGACCGATAGCGCCTTCGTCGGTAAGAACTGGTGCTACAAGCTCACGTTCACCCCGAAACGCGTTCAGGAGCTCGCCTTCACCGGGGAGATGTGGATCAGCGACACCACCTATGCCGTGCACCGGATCGAGGCGGGGATCGCCAGCGGGGCCAACCTCAACTTCGTGCAGGGCTTCTGGGTGAAGCAACAATACGACCAGGTGCAGAACGAGGTATGGATGCTCACGCGCGATGAGCTGGTGGTGGACCTGAACGTGATCCGCGATACCGGCGAGAAGAACAAGAACGCGGTACAGGGGTTCTACGGGCGGCGCACGGCCACCTACCGCGACTTCGTCATCAACGAACCGCGTGAGGACGCGTTCTACGACGGCGTGGACGACGTGGTGGTGGAACTCGACCCCTTGAGCCTGGGCGCGGACTATTGGGACCAGCACCGTCACGTGCCCTTGACGGCCAAGGAGAACGCGATCTACCACATGGTGGACACCATGAAGACGATCCCGCGCTTCCGGACCTATGTGGACATCATCAGCACCCTCGCCACGGGTTACTACGAGAAGGGGAAGGTCGAGATCGGACCCTACTTCACCACGATGAGCTACAACCCGGTGGAAGGCCTGCGCTTCCGGTTGGGGGGACGCACGAGCAACAGCTTCAGCAACTGGGTGGAGTTCGAGGGTTACTCGGCCTATGGCCTGCTCGATGAGCGGTTCAAGTTCGGCCTGGCCACGCGGGGCTTCATCAGCAAGGAACCACGCATGCTCTACCGCGCTTCGTACAAGCACGACGTGGAGCAGCTGGGGCAAAGCACCAACGCGTTCCGCAACGACAATATCCTTGGGAGCTTCTTCCGCCGCAACCCCAACACCAAGCTCACCGATGTGGAGCAATGGAAGGCGAGCCTGGAGCGCGAGTGGTTCAGCGGCTTCACCAGCGAGGTGATGGTGCGCTACCGGACCCTGCAGGCGCTCGGCGACCTCCGGTATACGCGACTCTCGTTCGAACCCCTGCCACGACTGGACAACATAGGCAGCATCCGCACCGCTGAGGTGAGCCTGAACACGCGCTTCGCCTATGGGGAGAAGTACGTGAGCGGTGAGTTCGATCGCATCGCGGTGGGCATCCTCAAGTACCCGACCATCGAACTGCACCTCGCCTACGGTGTTCCCGGTCTGCTCAACAGCGACTACGAATACACGAAGGTGGTGGCACGCAGCTACAAGCGTTGGCAGCTGGGTACCGCGGGCTGGACACGCACCACCATCGAAGGCGGTCGCATCTTCGGCACCCTGCCTTATCCATTGCTCGTGATCCATAGCGGCAACGAGACCTTCTACCTGGACGATGCCTCCTTCAACACGATGAACTTCTTCGAATTCATCAGCGACCGCTACGTGCAGCTCTTCGCCGAGCATCATTTCGAAGGCCTCTTCTTCAACCGCATCCCCTTGCTGCGTCGGCTCAAGTGGCGCGAAGTGGCGACCTTCAAGGCCGTGGCCGGTTCGCTCGACATGAAGCACAGTGATGCGTTGCTCTTCCTGCCAGGCATGTACTCGCTCTACAACGGCCCCTTCATGGAAGCCAGCGCCGGCATCGAGAACGTGCTGAAGGTGCTCCGCTTCGACATCATCTGGCGCCTGCGTTACAACGATCATCCACGCACCGCGCCATGGGCCCTGCGCGCCAAGCTCTACATCAACTTCTGATGCTCCGCGCCGAGAACATCTTCAAACGATACAAGCGCCGCACCGTGGTGAACGGCGTTAGCGTGGAGGTGAACCAGGGCGAGATCGTCGGGCTGCTCGGCCCCAACGGTGCGGGCAAGACCACGAGCTTCTACATGATCGTCGGATTGATCAAACCGAACGAGGGCCGGATCTTCCTGGATACCGAGGACATCACCGACCTGGCCATGTACAAGCGGGCCAAGAAGGGGATCGGTTACCTGCCGCAGGAGGCGAGCGTCTTCCGCAAGCTCAGCGTGGAGGACAATATCAAAGCGATCCTGGAAGTGAGCGGCAAGAGCAAGGCCGAACAAGCGGCGAAGCTGGAGGAACTGCTCAACGAGTTCAGCCTGCAGCACGTGCGGAAGAACATGGGTGATGTGCTCAGCGGCGGCGAACGTCGTCGTACCGAGATCGCGCGCGCCTTGGCCACCGAGCCGCGTTTCATCCTCCTGGACGAACCTTTCGCCGGGGTGGATCCCATCGCCGTGGAGGACATCCAAGGCATCGTGGCCAAGTTGAAGGAAAAGAACATCGGCATCCTCATCACGGACCACAACGTGCAGGAAACGCTGAGCATAACGGACCGGGCCTACCTCCTCTTCGAAGGCAAGATCCTGAAGCAGGGGACCGCAGAAGAGCTCGCAGCCGATGAGACCGTGCGGCGGGTGTACCTCGGGAAGAACTTCGAGTTGCGTCGTGCAGGCCGCGGCGATGATACCCGTGAATTCCTCGGTTCCCTGAGTCAGGAGGAACTCGCGTTCATGATGAAATTCAAGTATCCGGGACTTGGCACAGCCTCCAAACAGCTGGTCGATGAATACCTCGCCTCATTGGAGTTGTCGCCGGCTTCTTTGATCACTGTCGCGCTAAGAGTGGCCGGCCCTCCGGTCGAAGGACGCTGTCCACGATGTGGGTCGAGCAAGTTGTTGAAGACAATGGAGGCCAAGGTCGATACCCGCCGTAATGAGGCACTCTCGGCGGCCACTGGTGGCCAGGTGCCGATGGTCGAGAAGATCGTTTGCCGGGTGTGTGACTTTGTGATCTCGGACCCGAACAAAGGGTGATGTCATACCGGCGTTGCGCCTGTATCGCGCGAAAGGCTTAGAGGCCTAGTGAGACCTGGTATACCAGACTGCTATGCCGTCTCTTCCAACGAGAAGCTGTACTTCTCCATGATCTGGTTGGCCAGCAACTTCTTGCAGGCCTCGTCCACCTTCGCTTCGGCGGTCTTCCTGTCCTTGGCCTCCACGTGCAGGGTGATGTGCTTGCCGATGCGTACACCGGTGATCTCGGGCAGGCCCAGGTTCTGCATGCTGCCGCTCACCGCCTTGCCTTGCGGGTCCAGCAGGTTGTCGTGAGGCATCACATCGATGGAGGCGCGGAAGGTCTTCATGGGTTCCTGATCCAACGCAGAGGCGCGGAGGGTGCAAAGGTCGCAGGGAATTGTGAATGCGCAATGGAATGCACCGTGTTCGGCATCGTGGTGCGGTGGTTCGATCGCACCCGTAGCGTCGACCCAACGGGTCGACACGCTAGATGGTGCGGTACGAACGCGGACGGCTGCGGATCACGCTGCCTTCGGGAACAGCCGCCCCCATAACGGCGACAATAGGTAGACCACCAGGATCAACGGAAAGGCCAGCACCCCGTACAGCACCACCAGCACCGCCCCGATCCCCAACAGCAGGTAGATGACCTCGTTGCCCTTCCACTTGAAATGCTTGAACTTGAGGGAGGGGAGGGGGAGCTCGGAGAGCATGAGGATGCCGAGGAGGAGCGCGCTAACGAGGATCACGGACGGGTCATTCATTCCGGCTAGAAATAGAATTACGGTCGAACCAGTCCCTGCAGTGGCATCGGGAAGTACGGAGGCTGAAGCTGCAAGTGAATAACTTGCCCAGAAGAGTGCATTGGCCGGTGTAGGAAGGCCGAGGAATCCGCTCGTCTGTCTCGTATCAAGATTGAATTTCGCAAGACGCCAGGCTGAGCAGATGGGAATGAGAACGGCGGCAGCCCAGATGAACGGGTGGTGCGGTGGATGAGGGGAAAGTCCGGCTTCAATCAATTCACCGGTGAGGTATACGTCCGACATGTAGAAAGAACCACCTTCGAGGAGCGCAGCGGTTCCGTTCATGAACGGAAGAGAGAACAACAACATCCCCGGCGCCACCCCGAACGTCACCATATCCGCCAAACTGTCCAACTGCGCCCCCAGCGGCGTGCCCCCGCCCAAAGCCCGGGCGGCCAGCCCATCAAACACATCGAACAGCGCCCCGGCGAACACCAGCCAACACGCCCATGTTAGCTGTCCTTGCGAGGCCAGCAGGATGGATGCGACCCCGCAGGCTAGGTTCGCGGTGGTGAGCAGGTCGGGGATCCTTGGAAGGCGGGCCATCAGGCGTTACCCGGCCGTGAACGTTCACGGCGCGGAACGGGCCGAAGTTGGGATAATTTCGGGCAATGATCAAGGCCACCCGCCGTTGGAAGCTGCGTCAACCATTTAGCGAATGAAGAGCGTGAAGATCAAGGGGATGCGCGTCGGCTTCCTGGCATTGCTGAGCACCATGAGCGTCGGCGCCGTCCTCGGCCAGACCGACGCGCCGAAGTACAGCAACGAATTCCTGGCCGTTGGGGTGGGTGCCCGGGCCCTCGGCATGGGGAGCGCCTACACGGCTGCGGTGAACGACGTGACCAGCGGTTACTGGAACCCCGCCGGCTTGCTTGGTGTGCGCGGCGATCTGCAGATCGGGGCCATGCACAGCGAGTATTTCGCGGGCATCGCCAAGTACGACTACATCGGCCTGGCCAAGCCCATCGATTCCGCCAGCACCATCGGCTTCACCTTCATCCGCTTCGGCATCGACAACATCCCGAACACCATCGACCTGATCGATCCCAGCGGCAACATCGACTACGACCGCATCACCTCCTTCAGCTCCGCCGACCACGCCTTCCTCATCTCCTACGCCCGCAAGTTGAAGGTGCCCGGCCTGCAGGTCGGGGGCAATGTGAAGGTGATCTACCGCCGCGTTGGAAGCTTCGGCAAGGCCTGGGGCTTCGGACTCGATGCCGGTGCCCAATACCAGAAGGACCGCTGGCGCTTCAGTGCCGTGGCGCGTGATGTCACCAGCACTTTCAACGCCTGGAGCTATTCGCTGGACCAACGCACCATCGACGTGTTCACCCAGACCGGCAACGAGATCCCCGCCAACAGCATCGAGGTCACCCTGCCGCGCCTCCACCTCGGTGTGGTGCGCGAGTTCAAGTTCGGCAGCAAGTTCGACCTGCTCGCCGCCGTGGACCTGGAGAACACCTTCGACGGCAAGCGGAACACCCTGATCAAGTCGGATGCCATCAGCACCGACCCGCGCGTGGGCATCGAACTGGGTTATGCCGGTGTGGTCTACGTGCGTGCGGGCATCAGCAACATCCAGTACGTCACCGACATCAGCGACAAGGAGCAGCTCTCCATGCAGCCGAACATCGGCCTCGGCCTCAAGATCAAGAGCGTTTCGCTCGATTATGCGCTGACCGATGTGGGTGACAACAGTGTGGCGCTCTACTCCAACATATTCTCGCTCAAGTTCGATCTGTTCAAGAAGTCCGGTTCATGATGAGACGTCTAACGCTGGTACTGGTCCTGTTGCAGGCGGTCGCAGCCGCTGCCCAGATCGTGGGCAACGAGTGGATCGACCACGACCGGCAGTATTGGCGTTTCGACGTGTACCGCACCGGGCTCCATCGCCTGGACTCCGCGACCCTTGCGGCCTCCGGCTTTCCCGTCGCTTCGGTGGATCCATCGTACATCATGCTCTTCGGGCGTGAACAACAGGTGCCCATCTACATCGAGGGCGGCGAGGATGGCGTGCTGAACGCGGGCGACTTCATCGAGTTCATCGGGCGGAAGAACGACGGTTGGATCGATGAACGGATGTACGATTCGCCCTATTACCACTCCAATCCGCACTACAGCCTCATCAACGACACCATCCACTACTTCCTCACCTGGGACCCGGACCCCGGTGTGCAGAAGGAACGCGTGGTGTCCTATGCCGATCCCGACCTCACCTCGCACACCGTTCGTCCATGGGTCTGGGGCCGCGGCCTCAATGGTTACGGCGATGCCTATTGGTATGGGGTGGTGATGGAACCCTACAACTTCACCAGTGGAGCCATGCTCGCCAGCGAGGGATTCGGGGGACCCGGGTTGATCGTGACGGACGGCGTTCAGTCCGCCGACCTGTACGCACCGACCCCGCGCGCGTATGCCGGACCAGATGCACCCAACGTGAACGTGCGGGTGACCACCGGCGGGCAGCAACGATGGCCGACCGCACTGCCCGATCACCATCTCCAGTTGGTCTCCGGTCCTGCGCAGACGGTCCGTAAGGACACCATCTTCCTCGGGAACCGTGTGATCCGAAGCGACTTCCAGGTTCCGGCCTCCGAGATCGCCTCTTTCTTCTCTGTGACGATGCGTGTGCTCCACGACCTGCCGATCGGCCAGAGCAACCCGAGCTACGAGGATTTCCAGGTGGCCTTCGCCGTGGACGTCACCTACCCGCGTGATCTGCAAGGCCTCGGCGACGGACCCTTCGACCTGTGGATCCCACATGATCCTGCAGATGCTTCCGCGCGGTTGCAGCTCGGAGGCGCGGGAAGTACGCCGATCCTCTATTGCTTCGGTGATGTGCCACGCCGGGTGGTGCCCGAGTTGGTCGGTGCGAACTACGAACTGGCCGTTCCCACGCACCCGGACAGCACCCGCACGCCGGCGTACCTGCACACGGAGTCCGCGGTATTCCAGGTGGCCTCGCTCACGCCGGTGAACGGCAGTGGCTACTTCACCGATCTAGTCGCGCTCGATCTGGATTCGGCCATGGTGATCGTCAGCCATCGATCGCTCTGGAACGGTGCGATGGCCTATGCGTCCTATCGCTCCACACAAGCCCCGCGACCGGTGCCCGTGGTGTTGGTCGACGTGGATGAACTATACGATCAGTACGGCGGTGGTGTGCCGAAGCATCCGCTGGCGATACGGTCGTTTCTCCGCGATCTGGTGGTCTCCTGGGATCAGGTGCCGCAAGGGCTCTTCCTCATCGGGAAGTCGACATCCTCCTTCAGCACCTTCTTCGAACCACAAGGCGCGCGCCCCAACGTCAACGGCGCATACGAACGCATGCTCGTGCCGAGCTACGGTGCCCCGGCATGCGATCAGTGCTTCACCATCGGGATCGGCCCCACAGCCGATCCGCGGAAGGTGGAGGTTCCCGTGGGACGCCTGAGTGCTGTCAACGAGCAGCAGGTCTTCGACTACCTCGACAAGGTGAGCACATTGGAGAGCCAGGATCCGGCGGCGTGGATGAAGAACGTGGTGCATCTGAGCGGTGGGTTCGATGCGGCAGAGCAGGAGAGCCTGGCCAACCGTCTCCGCTTCATGGAACCCATGATCAGTGATACCACTCAGTTCGGTGCACAGTTCTGGCGATTCAGGAAGAGCAGTTCCTCCATCTTCAGCACGGCCGCGGCCGATTCAGTGCGGAACCTGATCGAGAACGGGGTGACGCTCATGAATTTCTTCGCGCACGCCTATTCGGAGAGCTTCGACATCACGATAGACGACCCCTCGAACTATGAATGGAACGGGCGTTATCCCTTTGTGATCGGGAACTCCTGCTATATCGGCAATGTCCACCTCAACGATGACGGGGCCAGCACGAGCGAGGATTGGGTGATGCGTCCTGCTGCGGGACCGGTGACCTTCATGGCCACCACCAAGGTGGGCGTTGACTTCGACCTGGCGCTGTACGGCCGGTGGTTGTACAACAGCATCGGCAGTGTGAACTACGGCAAGCCCTACGGCAAGCACATGCAGCACGCGGCCTACAACCTGCTGGCCAATACGAACAACTGGGGCACGATCCATACGGTGCACACCTTCACGCTGCAGGGCGACCCCATGCTGGTGATGAACTCCCCGCTTGAACCCGACTTCGATGTGCGGGCCGAGGACATCCTCTTCGAACCGGAGACCGTCACCGCCGATGTGGACACGTTCACGGTGAAGGTGGTGGTGCGCAACATCGGGCGCATGTACCAGGGCCAGATCGGCGTGCAACTGCAGCGCTCGAACCAGGGCCTGGCGGAGGTCGGTATCTACAACACCCAGATCACCGGGATGGGCTTCCAGGATACCGTTGCCTTCCGGATACCCACGCTGGCCTTCACCGGTGGACAGGGCGTGAACCAGATCACCGCGCGGGTCGATCTGGACCCGGACCTGATCACGGAGCTATCTCCGGAATACGGGTCGAACCAGGCTTCCACCACGCTCTTCATCACCTCCGGTGATCTTGTGCCGATCTACCCCTATGACTTCGCGATCATCCCGGATCCGCAACCCTTCCTCCGCGCCAGTACCGGTGATCCCCTCGCGGCCGAGCGGACCTATGTCTTCCAGATCGACACCACGGACCTCTTCAACAGTCCGATGCTGGAGATGGCGAGTGTCACCGCACCCGGTGGTGTCGTGAGCTGGCAGCCACAGAGCATCTATTCGCTGAACACCCAGGACAGCACGGTATTCTTCTGGCGATGCAGCATCGACAGCACCGGCAATGACGGGTACAACTGGTACGAACGCTCCTTCCAATACATCGATGGCCGCTACGGCTGGGGTCAGTCCCACTACTTCCAGTTCAAGGATGACGACTACAACTCCATCGTCTATGACAGGCCGGAGCGTGACTTCGACTTCAGCAGTGCACCCCATGAGCTCACGGCCTTCACCTCATCCAACCCCTATGGTGATATCGGATGGCGCCTTGATCTGGTGAACCAGGACTTCGGGGGATGCTGGGGGAACCCGGCCTGGAACATCGCGGTGATCGACCCCTACACCTATGAAGCGTGGGGCACTCGCTTCGTGGACAACTCCGTCGATCCACCGGTGATCTACAACCCGGACAACGACTTCGGCAACTTCACCCCATGCGGCACCTTCCAGCGGCCGCGTCTCTACTTCCATTTCCGGCAGAACTCCCCGGAGGAGATGGCGGCCATGGCCACTTTCCTGTCCGAGACCATTCCGGATGGCTACCATATCCTCGCTTACACCTGGTTCTACTTGGATCAGGACGGCATGTCCGGCACACCAGCCGTGGCCGCGTTGAACGGCCTCGGGGTGCCATCCTTCGCCACCCTCCAGGATAGTGTGCCGTACATCTTCTACGTCCGCAAGGGTTTCGCTGGCACCTTCGTGGATACGATCGCCGCCACGCAGACCACGGACATCACATTGACGGCATACGCCCAGAGCAACGGGGACCGCGGCAGCATCACCACCATGGAGGCAGGCCCCGCGCTCGCCTGGAACGCGTTGTACTGGCACGATCGTCCGTTGAGCGCATCGGACAGTACGGTGATCGAGGTCCGCGGCATCACGAACACAGGCCTGGAAGTGCCACTGGGTGAATGGCCTGATGAACTGGGAGAGTTCCTGGACCTTGGTTCGATCGCCGATGCCACCGAGTACCCTCGCTTGCGCATCCGCGGAAAGTTCCATGACCTGGCAGCGGCGGACCCACGACCCGCGCAGATGGACCGTTGGCAGTTGCTCAGTTCGCCGGTGCCGGAATGTGCCATCGACCCACAGCTCGGCCTGCTCACCAGCCTCGAGGGCTTGTTCCAAGGTGAGGAAGCCGCGCTGGCGGTGGCCATCCACAACATCAGTCCGCATGACATGGACAGCCTGCTCGTGACGGCCTGGGTGGTCAACGCGAGCAATCAGCGTCATCGGGTGTGGTACAAGCGGAACGAACCACTTGCGGCGGGTGCCGTCCTGTTGGATACCATCCGCTTCAATACCTGGGGTTTCGGTGGGCTCAACACCTTGGTGGTGGAAGCGAACCCGGTGGACACGCTCACAGGGGAGTACGACCAGCCCGAGCAACACCACTTCAACAACATCGCCCAATGGCGCTTCGATGTGGCCGTGGACCGCGAGAATCCCTTGCTCGATGTCACCTTCGATGGCATTCACATCCTCGACGGCGACATCGTGTCGGCACGTCCGGAGATCGAGATCCTGCTCAATGATGAGAACACGGTGCTGCTCCTCGACTCACCGGCGGACACGGCCCAGTTCAAGGTCTTCCTCACCCGCCCCGGCAGGCCCATCGAACGCGTCTTCTTCCGCGATGGGCAGGGCAATGAAGTGCTGCAGTTCATCCCGGCGGATGGTCCCGATAACGAAGCGCGGATCCTCTACCGGCCGCGCTTCGCGGATGACGGCAAGTACCTGCTCACCGTGCAGGCCATGGACCTTAGCCGCAACCCCTCCGGCGACAACGACTACAAGGTCTCCTTCGAGGTGATCAACCGCAGCACGATCACCGAGGTGCTCAACTATCCGAACCCCTTCACCACGAGCACGCGCTTCGTCTTCACGCTCACCGGCAGCACGGTGCCCACCTACATGAAGATACAGATCATGACCGTGACCGGTCGGGTGGTGCGCGAGGTGAGGATGCACGAGCTCGGTCCGTTGCGCGTGGGTCGGAACATCACCGAGTACGCCTGGGATGGCACGGATGAGTTCGGTGATCGACTGGCGCGTGGGGTCTACCTCTACCGCGTGATCACCCAGATCAACGGCGAGGACATCGAATACCGCGCCACCGACGCTGCCAGCTACTTCAACAAGGGCTTCGGCAAGATGTACAAGCTCTGATCGAAGGGCCAAGTACCTTCGACGCCCGATGGCACTGCGGCGTGCGCACATCATACTCTGGGCGTCCCTTTGCGGCCTGCTCTGGGCCCTGGCCTGGCCCGCCGTCGGTGGCCTGACCTTCCTGGCCTTCATCGCATGGCTGCCGCTACTGCACGCCGAGCGCCTTCATGACAAGCGCCTCGCGGGGCGGAAGCGCGCCTTCACCCCTTATGCGTTGCTGGCCGTCTTCATATGGAACGCGGCTTGTTCCTGGTGGTTCTTCGAAGTGAGTGAACCGATGGGCACGCGGCTCGTCAGTGGTCTGGCGCCGATGACCCTCAACTCACTGTTCATGTTGGTGCCCTGGTGGCTCAAGCGCGTCACCCGTCGCATCGCCGGTGCGAACATCTCGGCGCTGGCCTTCATCGCCTACTGGCTGGCTTTCGAGCGCCTGCACCATGATTGGGACCTGCAATGGCCCTGGTTCTCCATCGGCAACGTGTTCGGCACCCGCCCGGCATGGGTCCAGTGGTATGAGTTCACCGGCATGCTCGGTGGAAGTGCGTGGGTCCTGCTCATCACCATGTTCCTCGACAGGGCGATCGTACGCCGCATCCGTGACCGTCGCACCGCCGTCGCCAATGCCTCGGTGGCGTTCGGCTTGCTGGTCGTACCTCTCATTGGCTCCTACTACCGCTTCCACACCATCAGCACCGCTGGCGTCCGTGCCATCGAGGTCGTCGTGGTCCAGCCGAACATCGATCCATACACGCAGAAGTTCGGTGGGATGGATCCCTTGCAACAGCTCGATCGGATGCTGGCCCTGGCCGACAGCGTGATGACGGACTCGACGGCGCTCGTGGTGATGCCCGAGACCGCCCTCCAGGAGACCGCCACGCTCGATTTGAGCGGCGAGGGACCGATCTACAAGGGGCTTTGGGAGAACGGGATCGATGCAGCACGAAGCACCATCCGACTGCGCAGCTTCCAGAGGTCGCATCGCCGCGTCACCCTGCTCACCGGCATGTCGTCAGATACCCTGTACGGATCGGAAGAGGAAGCGCCCGCCTTCGCGCGACCGTTGTTCCGGGAGGAAGGCCTGCCGCCCGGTGCACAGCGCTGGTACACCTCGTATAACGCCGCGCTCTTCCTTCCGGCTGAAGGTCCGGTGGAGATCTACCACAAGTCGAAGCTCGTGGCCGGGGTGGAGCTCATGCCTTTCGAAGGGGTGCTCGGTCACCTTGCGGATCTCTCCATCGATCTGGGCGGTGTCTCCGGAAGTCTGGGCATGCAGGATGACCGGGAAGTGCTGGTGGACGACAGCGACAGCCTTCGACTGGTTCCCGCCATCTGTTACGAATCCGTCTTTGGTGAGCATGTGGCCGCACATGTCCTCAACGGAGGGAACCTGATCGCCGTGATCACGAACGATGCCTGGTGGGGCGATTCCCCCGGATACCGCCAGCACCTGACCTATTCGTCCATCCGTGCCATCGAGACCCGTCGGGAAGTGGTGCGTTCGGCCAATACCGGCATCTCCTGTTTCGTGGACCGACGCGGGATCATCCATCAAGCCTCGTCCTGGTGGGTGCCGACCGCCTTGAGGCGCACGGTCCAGCTCCACGAGGACATCACCTTCTTCGTTCAACACGGTGATCTGATCGGTCGCCTGGCGGTCTCGCTCTCGGGCCTGCTCTTCGTGTACCTGTTGGTCATGCGTTTCCGCAAGCCCATGCTGGAGCACAGCCGGTAACTTGGTCCGCGATGCGCGTTTCCATCGCCCTTGGTCGCCTGCCAGGTTTCGACTGGTCCGTACTTCGGGAGGAGCGGCACTTTCTCTTCCGCCGCATCGCTGACCGACATCGCGCCGTGCTGGCCGTGGGCGAGTTGGAGCGCGTGGAAGCGCCTGACTTCGATCAGTTCGGTCGTGCGCGTGATTGGTACTTCGCGACCCTTCCCTATGAATGGGACGAGGCGATCCATCACAAGGAGGAGGCGGATCCCGCGCCCGGTACCTGGTTCGTCCCGCGCTTCGTGGTGGAGTGGAAGAACGAGGAAGCCTGGATCCATGTCCGACCATCGGATGAGGACGGGGCACGGCAATGGGCGGAGAAGGCCTTGGTGAATACGGCGGATGAAGGAAGCATGCCACGGATCGCCTGGACCTTGCGCTGTGAACGTGAACGTTACCTCGCCAACGTGCGACGCTTGTTGGCTCACATCCAACGCGGTGACATCTACGAGATCAACTACTGCACGACGCGCACCGCGACCGTTCCCGATCTCGATCCCTTCCAGGTCTTCCGCACCCTGCTGCTCCATGCCGATGCCCCCTTCGCGGCGTTCGCTCGCTCCGATGATGGCTACGTGCTCTGCGCCAGTCCCGAGCGCTTTCTCGCGTTCGACGGTCGGCGAGTGACCGGCCAACCGATGAAGGGCACGCGACCCCGATCATTCGAATCGGCGACCGATCAGCGCTACAAGGAGGAGCTCGAGTCCGATGCCAAGGAACGCAGTGAGAACATCATGGCCTTGGACGTCATGCGTAATGACCTTTCGCGGATCGCAGCGAGCAGTACCGTGGAGGTGGAGGAGTTGTGCGCAGTGCGGTCCTACCCGCGTGTGCATCAGATGGTCAGTACGGTGTCCGCCCTGATCGCCGAAGGGCGCACACCGCTCGATATGCTCCGCGCCGCTTTCCCCATGGCCAGCATGACAGGCGCGCCCAAGGTCCGGGCCATGGAGCTGATCCGTGAGGTGGAGGATGGCCCACGAGGGATGTTCAGTGGAAGTCTCGGTTTTCTGGCACCAGATGGCACCGGCGACTTCAATGTGGTCATCCGCTCCCTTCTTTTTAATGCCGGCAGTGGGCACCTGTCCCTCACCACGGGAAGTGCGATCACCGCACGCTGTGATGCCGGGCAGGAGTTTGAGGAGTGTCAGGTGAAGGCATTATCCGTGATCGATGCCCTCCATGATGATCGGTGAGGTGCGTCGCACGATGCGGGTCCACGAACTCGCGCAGCCGGGCCAGCCGTTATGGGTGGCGGTGAGCGGGGGCCTTGATAGCATGGTGCTGTTGCATGTGCTCCGCGCACTTGGTCATCCCTGCCATGTGGCTCACGTGGACCATGGTCTGCGCGGATCCGAAAGCGATGAGGACCGTGAATTCGTGGTGGCACAGTGTGCTGCACTGAGGATACCCTGTGAGGTGCGCCGCGTGGATGTGATCGGCCGTGCTCGCATCACCGGTGAAAGCACCCAGATGGCCGCACGGGCCCTGCGACTCGGGTGGTTCCGGGAGTTGGCCGCAGCAGGACCGGACCGGGTGGCGCTCGCACACCATGTCGATGATGCCCTTGAATCCTTCTTCCTGGGCCTGATGCGCGGGCTTGGCGCCGGCGGATGGAGCGGGATCCGTCCGCAGAGCGAGGCCTTCATCCGACCTTTCATCGGCGTGGATCGTGCAGCCATCCTGGCATACGCGCAAGCGCATCGGATACCCTGGCGTGAGGACGTCAGCAATGCGGACGGCACTTACCTGCGCAACCGGGTCCGACATGAACTGCTTCCGCTCTTCGAGCAATGGCGACCGGGAACACGGCACAACCTGTCGCGGAACATGCGGCTGTTCGCTGAACTGGACCACCTCGCGCGCGAAGCCGGCGATACGGCGATGAAGGAGATCACGATCGATGCGGATGGTGTGACGAGGATACCGTTCCGGACCATCTTGAACGGTGCGCCGCTCATCGTCCTCCATCGCTTGTTGCGCGACAAGGGCTTCCATCCCGACCGCTTGGAGGACATCCTCGCCGCCATCCGTGACCAGCACACTGGTACGCGTTTCCCGGCCGATGGGGTGGAGGCGCTCGTGGACCGCGAGGAACTGGTCATCATGCCACGAGCATCGCGCCCCGGTCCGTGGCGGTTCGAGCATGTCGACGACGTGCATCCGGATGCTCCGTTGCGGATCACTGCCGCCGCCTTTGAAGAGGTGGATCCGGCCATGGGCCCATTGACGGCCTGGTTGGATGCGGAACGGATCGCGTGGCCATTGGACCTGCGCCCCTGGCGCCCAGGTGATCGCATGCGTCCGGATGGTCTGGGTGGCAGCAAGTTGATCAGCGATATCCTGATCGATGCCAAGGTCCCTGGGGACAGGAAGGACCGGGTGCTCGTCCTTGCCGATGCGGAACGCATACTATGGCTTTGTGGTCATCGGATCGCCGAGGGTGCGAAGGCCACAGCAGCTGGTTCAAGGGTGCTCCGGTTGGACCTCCTTGGGGCCTGACGGAAGCGGCAGCTTTGAACGGTTCTTGGTTCCGGGTCGGACGGTACCTATCTTCAGGGCACTTTCAACCCCGGACCCATGCTCGCGTTCAACGTACAGATCATTCCGAAGGAACGGATCCCTTCGCTGCGTTTCCCGCGTCAACCCCTGATGTTGAGCGAGCGTGAGCGCAGGGACATCCTGCAGAACATGGAGGAGGCCACCCGGCTGGGCAATGCAGAGCACGGGAAATGCCGCATCGTTTTCCAGGATGATGAAGGGCTCAAGGCAGTGGAGACCACGATCTGGACCTATGACCCCGATAATATCGTGCTCAAGTACGGCATGACCATTCCCGTGAGCCGCGTGGTCAGTGTGGATATCCCCTAAGGAAGCCGCGGCGTAGGAGTCCTAGTATCTTGTTAACGGCTGGGAGTCCTGCGCTGGTGCGGGTCTATTTTTGCTTCACACTTCGGCATGTACCCGCTGTTGCTCTCTTTGTCCATGGCGCTCGGTCCGGTAGACGGTCCTGTGAGCTGGTCGTTCCTAGCACGTCCGGCCATCGATGGCCAGGTGGCCGTGGAGATCACCGCCCAAGTGGACGAGGGCTGGCACATCTACGCTACCCGGTTGGAGAACGACCTGGGACCCATCCCTACCAGCATCCGCTTCGATGCGAACGAGCAGTGGACCCCCGTCGGCGGCCTTGCGGAGCCGGTGCCGGAGGAGGTCTTCGATCCCAACTTCGAGATGCAGGTGCGTTATCATTCCGGTTCGCCCGTCTTCGTGCAACGGTTCAAGCCTTCGACCATTGGTGTGCATCCATTGCGCGGTGAGGTGGAGTTCATGGTCTGCAACGACAAGACATGCTTGCCACCGGAGGTGGTCCGTTTCAGCATCGATGTGCCTGCGGTCGAAGTGAAGCCTTGATCCATGAAGCAGTTACTCACGATCCTCCTCTTCCTGGCGTTCGGGCTTCTGCGTGCGCAACCACCGTCGGCGGATGCCGCCGAGGAACCGGTGAAGCTTGCGGTGTCCGCAGTGCGGAACGGCACCTCATGGGATATCAAGGTCACTGCCTCCATCGAACATGGTTGGTCCGTGTATTCGATGAACAATTACGGGGACATGGGCCCCTGGCCGACATCCATCCATGTGGACAGCGTGGCCGGTCTGGCCGTGGTCGGTGAGCCTGCGGAGACCGGAGCGAAGGTCATCGAAGGGGTGGATGAGATCTTCGGGATGTTCGTGAAGAAGTTCAAGGATGAGGCCGTCTTTACCCAGCGCATCACGGTGGCCGATCCCACCACCCCCGTCACCGGGTCCTTCGAGTACATGACCTGCAACGATGAGATGTGCCTGCCTCCGGCCACGGTCTACTTCATCGTTCCAGGTCTTGCAAGCGGTCGTTTCGAACTGGGTGCCATCCCCTTCGATCCCAATGACACCCGCTTTCAAGGGCTGGCCACGCGCTCTGGTTCGGCCGAGCTCAAGCTTGCCAATGTGGACCTTGCCGCACCCGTCATCAAAGGCGGTGAAGCGACCGTGGCGGAAACGAAGTCGTTATGGTCCATCTTCTTCCTCGGCTTCATCGGAGGGCTCGTTGCATTGCTCACACCGTGCGTGTTCCCGATGATCCCGCTCACGGTGAGCTTCTTCACCAAGGGCAGCGAGGACAAGAAGAAGGGATTGCGGAACGCGCTCACCTACGGCGGTTTCATCCTGGGCATCTACCTGCTCTTCAGCCTTCCATTCCACCTGCTCGGTTCGGTGAACCCGGAGATCTTCAACGAGATCAGCACGAACCCGTGGCTGAACATCTTCTTCTTCGTGATCTTCCTGGTCTTCGCGGTGAGCTTCTTCGGCTACTTCGAGATCACCCTGCCCAGTAGCTGGGTGAACAGCATGGACCAGAAGGCCTCCAAGTTCGGCGGCATGATCGGCATCTTCTTCATGGCGCTCACCCTGGCGTTGGTCTCCTTCAGCTGCACGGGTCCCATTCTCGGCTCCCTGCTCGCGGGGGCGCTCACGGCCGATGGTGGCGCGTGGCAGCTTACCGCCGGTCTTGGTGGCTTCGGCATGGCGCTCGCCCTGCCCTTCGCGCTCTTCGCCCTCTTCCCGAGCTGGCTCAACTCCCTGCCCCGCAGTGGCAGCTGGCTCAACAGCGTGAAGGTGGTGCTCGGTTTCGCGGAGATCGCCCTCGCCTTCAAGTTCCTCAGTAACGCTGACCTGGTGAAGCAGTGGGGCATCGTACCGTACGAATTGTTCATGGTCGTTTGGGTGCTCTGTGCGTTGGGGATCGTGTTCTACCTCTTCGGGTTCATCCGCTTCCCGCATGACAGCCCGGTGAAGAACCGCTCCACGGTGCGCTGGGCCTTCATTGCCCTGTTCACGATCACCACGGGGTACCTCGCTTTCGGCCTACGGGTGGACAAGGAAGAGAAGACCTTCCGTCCGGTGGCGCTGATGAGCGGCCTCGCACCTCCCGCCGGCTACAGCTGGGTGCTGCCCAAGAAGGCCGAAGCATTTCACGATCTGGCGGCGGCGATGGAACACGCACGATCCGTCAACAAGCCGGTCATGGTGGACTTCACCGGATGGGCCTGTGTGAACTGCCGGAAGATGGAGGAGCATGTCTGGCCCGAACAAGGCGTGAAGGAGATCATCGAGAACGACTATGTACTTGTCTCGCTCTATGTCGACGACAAGCGGGAGCTGCCCAAGGAGGAGCAGTTCATCCACGAAACATCCACCGGAGCGAAGAAGCCGATCATCACGCATGGGAACAAGTGGGCCACCTTGCAGGCTGAGAACTTCGCCAGTGCGAGCCAGCCACTGTATGTACTGCTGAGCCCCGAAGGGAAGCTGCTGACCGATCCGGTGGGCTATACGCCGGACAAGGAGGAGTACGCCGGTTTCCTGCGCCGTGGACTGGATGCCATGAAGATGCTCACCGCACAGGCGAGCCTTTGATGTCGGATCCCCGATCTGACGCATCTTTGAACGATGAGCGTCGACCGGATCCGTTCCCACTTCACCGAGGCCCAGGATGTGCTCGGCCGTTTCCTCGCCGATCCTGCCAACATCGCCGCCGTGGAGCAGGCCGCAGCCTTCATCAGCTATTGCCTGAAGCAGGGCGCCAAGGTGATCAGCTGTGGCAACGGCGGCAGCATGTGCGATGCCATGCACTTCGCCGAGGAGCTCACCGGACGCTTCCGGGATGACCGCCCGCCGATCGCCGCGCTCAGCATCAGCGACCCCGGCCACCTCACCTGTGTGGGCAATGATCATGGGTTCGGTCAGGTCTTCGCCCGTTTCGTGGAGGCTCATGGTCGTGAGGGCGATGTGCTCCTCGCCATCAGCACCAGCGGGAACAGCCCGAACGTGCTGCGCGCTGCGGAGGTCGCCCGTGGCAAGCATATGCATGTGATCGCACTCACCGGCAAGGACGGTGGCGCACTCGCCGACCTGAGCACGGTGGAGGTCCGTGTGCCGCACGAGGGCTATGCCGATCGCATCCAGGAAGTGCATATCAAGGTCATCCACGCCATCATCGATCACATCGAACGCGACCTCGCCGAACCACGCCGCGCGGACCGCACCTAATCCGAAGTCATGCTCGTCAAGGTCCACGGTAGTGCTGTCTTCGGCATCAATGCCACCATCGTCACCGCCGAGGTGAACGTGGAGAACGGTGCCTTCTTCTTCCTTGTGGGCCTGCCTGACAGTGCGGTGAAGGAGAGCCAGCAGCGCATGGACGCAGCGCTTCGTAACAACGGTCTCTATTTCCCTCGGGGAAAGGGTGTCACCATCAATCTCGCACCGGCGGATATCCGCAAGGAGGGGACCGCCTACGACCTTCCGCTCGCGGTGGGACTGCTTGCCGCCACGGAGCAGGTGCCGGCGGATCTCCTCACCACGCATCTGATCATGGGTGAACTCTCACTGGACGGTGGCGTGCGGCCGATCAAAGGCGCCTTGCCCATCGCCATCGAAGCGAAGAAGCAGGGCTTCAAGGGCATCATCCTTCCTGCCGGTAATGCGCGTGAGGCGGCGATCGTGAGTGGACTGGAGGTGTTCGGTGTGGAACACCTGCGCGAGGTGGTGGACCTGCTGAAGGGGTCACCGACCATCGCCCCGACGATCGTGGACGTGGAGGCGGAGTTCGCCAACAGCAGCCGCAGCTACCCCGTGGACATCGCCGATGTCAAGGGGCAGGAGAACATCAAACGCGCCTTCGAGATCGCCGCGGCCGGTGGACACAACATCATCCTCATCGGGCCTCCCGGTGCGGGTAAGACGATGCTGGCCAAACGGCTCCCCACGATCCTGCCACCGTTGAACATCGACGAGGCGCTGGAGACGACCAAGATCCATAGCGTGGCCGGGAAGTTGAGGAAGGAGGACAGCCTGCTGAGCGTTCGGCCCTATCGTTCACCACACCATACGATCAGCGATGTGGCGCTCGTGGGTGGCGGCTCGTTCCCACAACCGGGTGAGATCAGCCTCGCACACAATGGGGTGCTCTTCCTGGATGAACTTCCTGAGTTCAAGCGTCAGGTGCTGGAAGTACTGCGCCAACCCTTGGAAGATCGCGTGGTCACCATCAGCCGGGCGAAATTCACCGTGGAGTACCCGGCCAGCTTCATGCTCGTGGCCGCCATGAACCCGTGCCCCTGTGGTTATTACAACCACCCGGAAAAGCAATGCGTGTGCGCGCCGGGCGTGGTGCAGAAGTACCTGAACAAGGTGAGCGGTCCATTGCTGGATCGGATCGACATCCATATCGAGGTGACGCCCGTGCCCTTCGCGGAGTTGAGCGCCGAACGACCGAGCGAGCGGAGCGCGGACATGCGGGAGCGGGTGATCACGGCCCGCCGTGTGCAGCAGGACCGATATGCCGGCAGGAAGATCCATTGCAATGCGCAGATGGGGAGCAAGGAATTGCGCGAGATCTGCCGCATCGATGCTGCTGGAAAGGCCCTGCTGGAGAAGGCGATGGAGCGGCTCGGCCTGAGTGCACGCGCCTACGATCGCATCCTCAAGGTGAGCCGCACCGTGGCCGATCTCGCCGGCAGCGCGGACATCCGCACGGAGCACCTGGCCGAAGCCATCCAGTACCGGAGCCTGGACCGCGAGGGCTGGGCGGGGTAGAGCGAAACCTTTTCGCCCGATCCACCGTTCGAGGGGGACGAACAAATCCCTTCCGACGCCGTGCGCCTATTCCTTGCAGTTCCTTTCCTTGTCCTAACGCTGACCAGCACGGCGCTCACCGCCGGTGACCCGAAGTCCGGACGGATCTACCTGAGCGAGGTGCTTGAGCCGACCTCGAAGGGGCGGGCTGCCTATTACATGCAGGCGGATGGCAAGATGGGGGAGCTGTTCATCGGGAAGATCTTCACGATGGACGGGAAGCTCAAGGCCGAGGGCCAGTTCCTCGATGAGAAGTTGACCTTGGAGCAGGGTACGTTCGTATTCTATCATCCCAACGGGAAGGTGGAAAGCAAGGGTGAGTACGTCAAAGGGAAGAAGACGGGTGTTTGGTTGCGGTATGATCCCTGGGGCGGGGCGCTGGCGGAGAAGGTGTACGATCCGGAACCGCTCGAGAACATCCTCTACACACGTGCTGAGACCATGCCCACCTTCAAGGGAGGCGATGAGCGTGCCTTGGTGCGCGTGATCAGGGAGGGGGTGAAACTTCCTCCGGGAACGGTCGTGAAAGGTCCGGTGGTGGCCGCCTTCGTGGTGGAGAAGAACGGTGATCTGAGCGATGTGAAGGTGATCGAAGGGAAGGACAAGGAGGTGGATGATCAAGTGGTGGACATGATCAAGTCCACCGCGCCCTGGACACCGGGCGTTGACAAGGGTGTTCCCGTGCGTGTGCAGATGCGCGTGCCGGTCCAGTTCTAGAACCCAACTACATACACCATAAGCAGGAAGGCCCCCGAGCGATCGGGGGCCTTCGGCGTTCCAATGGTGTCGTGGTCAGGCGTCCTTGCCGTGGCACTGCTTGTATTTCTTGCCACTTCCGCAAGGGCAGGGGTCGTTCCGACCAGGAGCCTTCTCCACACGGACCGGTGCGCTCGGCCGTGGCGGGGGAGGGGGCATGGCACCACGCCCTGGCGCGGCAGGGCCAGCGGTCGGGCGTGCTGCACCGGCCGCCGCACGTGCACCTGCATATTGCGGCACCTCCGTACGGCTGGTCTGCACCCGTTGTTGGGGAGGCGGCGCCTGCTGTGCTTCGCGCACCTGCGGTTGTGCCGTGGGCAGTCCGGCCTTCGCGAGGAATCCGACGACCTCGCCGTTGATCCGGTCGATCATCGCTTTGAACAGGTTGAAGCTCTCCAGCTTGTAGATCAGCAAGGGGTCCTTCTGCTCGATGCTCGCGTTCTGCACGCTCCGACGCAGTTCGTCCATCTCGCGCAAGTGCTCCTTCCACTCATTGTCGATGATGGCGAGGGTGATGTAGCGCTCGATGCTGGCGATGAGCTCCCGGCCCTGGCTCTTGTACGTCTTGGCCAGGTCGGTCACCACCTGCATGGTCTTGCTGCCATCGGTGATGGGTACCACGATGTTCTGGTATTGCTGACCCTGGTTCAGGAACACATCGGTGATCACCGGCATGGCCTGGTCCGCGGTCAGCTTGCCGTGTCGCTCATAGCTTGACAACGCGGCTTCGTAGACCTGTTCCGCGAGTTCCTCCGGCTTGATGCTCTTGAAGCCTTCGGCGTCCACCGGGCTCTCGCAGCTCAGACGGCGGAACAGTTCCAGCTGGAAGCCCTCGAAGTCGCCGCTGTCCTGATATTCGTTCACCACGCTGGCGCTCACTTCGTAGAACATGTTCAGGATGTCCAGCTTCAAACGCTCCCCGAATAGGGCGTGGTGGCGGCGCTTGTAGATCACCGTCCGCTGACTGTTCATCACATCGTCGTACTCCAGCAACCGCTTCCGGATCCCGAAGTTGTTCTCCTCCACCTTCTTCTGTGCCCGCTCGATGCTGCGCGTGACCATGCTGTGCTGGATCACCTCGCCCTCCTTCAGGCCCATGGTGTCCATCAGCTTGGCGATGCGCTCACTATTGAAGAGGCGCATCAGATCGTCCTCCAACGAGACGTAGAACTGCGACGAACCGGGATCACCCTGGCGACCCGCACGACCGCGCAGCTGGCGATCCACGCGGCGGCTCTCATGCTTCTCCGTACCGATGATGGCCAGTCCGCCGGCCTCCTTCACGCCGGGCCCAAGCTTGATGTCGGTACCGCGACCCGCCATGTTCGTGGCGATGGTCACCGTGCCTGCCAGCCCGGCCTGCGCCACGATCTCCGCTTCACGTTGGTGCTGCTTCGCGTTCAACACGTTGTGCGGGATCTTGCGCATGGTGAGCATCTTGCCCATCAATTCGCTCACCTCCACGCTCGTGGTACCCACCAGCACCGGACGGCCTGCGTTGCGCAATTGCTCGATCTCCTCGATCACCGCGTTGTACTTCTCACGCTTGGTCTTGAAGACCATGTCCTCGTTGTCCTTCCGAACCACCGGCCGGTTCGTGGGGATCACCATCACGTCCAGCTTGTAGATGTCCCACAATTCCTGCGCCTCCGTCTCGGCCGTACCGGTCATGCCGGCCAGCTTGTGGTACATCCGGAAATAGTTCTGCAGGGTGATGGTGGCGTAGGTCTGCGTGGCCGCCTCCACCTTCACCTTCTCCTTGCTCTCGATGGCCTGGTGCAGCCCGTCGCTGTAACGTCGGCCTTCCAGGATACGACCGGTCTGCTCGTCCACGATCTTCACCTTACCGTCCATCACGACGTACTCCACGTTGTTCTCGTAGAGCGCGTACGCGCGGATAAGCTGGTTCACCGTGTGGATCCGCTCGCTCTTGATCGCGAAATCGCGCAGCAGCTCGTCCTTGCGTTTGGCCTTCTCCTCCGCGCTCGCACCGCTCTTCTCGATGTCGGCGATGCTGCCACCCACATCGGGCATGATGAAGAAGCTCGGGTCGTTCACATCCCCGCTGATCAGGTCGACCCCTTTCTCGGTGAGTTCGATGCCGTGCTGTTTCTCGTCGATGGTGAAATAGAGCTCCGCATCCACCTTCGGCATGTCCTTGCCCTGGTCCTGCAGGTAGAAGTTCTCCGTCTTCTGCAGGTGGGCGCGCACGCCGTTCTCGCTTAGGAACTTGATCAACGCACTGTTCTTCGGCAGTGCTCGATGCGCGCGGAGCAGGGCCATGCCCCCTTTCTCCAGCTGTTCCTTCGATGGTGATCCACCTTCGGCAAGGGCCTTGAGGTTGTCCTTCGCCTCGGTCAGCAGTCTGGTCACGAGCTGGCGCTGGGCGCTGTAGAGGCGTTCCACGCGCGGCTTGTACTCGTCGAACTGGTGCACCTCGCCCTTCGGCGTGGGACCGCTGATGATGAGCGGTGTACGCGCATCGTCAACGAGCACGCTGTCCACCTCATCCACGATGGCGAAGTGGTGCTTGCGCTGCACCAGTGCAGAAGGCGCATGCGCCATGTTGTCGCGCAGGTAGTCGAAGCCGAATTCGTTGTTGGTGCCGTAGGTGATGTCGGCCAGGTAGGCGTTCCGGCGCTCGGCTCCGTTCGGCTGGTGCTTGTCGATGCAGTCCACCCGCATGCCGTGGAACTCGTGCAGAGGACCCATCCATTCGGCATCGCGCTTGGCGAGGTAGTCGTTCACGGTGACCACGTGCACACCACGGCCGGGCAGGGCGTTCAGGAACACCGGAAGGGTGCTCACCAGCGTCTTCCCTTCACCGGTGCTCATCTCGGCGATCTTCCCGGTGTGCAGGGCCACACCACCGATGAGCTGTACATCGTAGTGCACCATGTCCCATGTGATGGGGATGCCTGCAGCCTTCCAGGTGTTCTTCCAAATGGCCTGGTCGCCTTCGATCCGGATGGCATCCGGGCGCTTCGCGACCAGCTCACGGTCAAGGTCCGTGGCACGCACGCGCAGCTCGCTGTTCTCCGTGAAACGTCGGGCCGTCTCCTTCACCACGGCGAAGGCTTTGGGCAGGATCTCCAGGAGTACCTCCTCGATCTGCTTCAGGCTCGCCTCCTCCAGCTTGTCGATCTCCTGGTAGCGCTGCTCACGCTCCTGGATGTCCATGTGCGGATCCCCATCGATCTCAGCGCGCAACGCCTCCACGCGGTCGTCATTCACCTTGGTGCGTTCCTTGATCCGGGCTTTCAGCGCCGTGGTGCGCTCGCGCAGTTCATCGTTGCTCAACCCTTGCAGTTCGGCGAAGGCCGCCTTGGTCCGGTCCACCAATGGCATCACCTCCTTGAGGTCGCGCTGTGCCTTGTCGCCGAATACTTTCTTGAGTGCCTTGGTGAATGAACCGATCATGGGAACTGGTGGAGCGGCAGGCCGGGGCGAGCAGGTCCTATTAATGGGGTGGCAAAGGTAGCAGGCTGGTCCGAGCACAGACCTTGCCGGGGTGAAGGTCCCTGCCAAGCCGTCAGGACGGGCCTTGAAGCAGGAACCCCGGTCGTGAGCAGCGCTCGGACCGGGGTTCCCAGAATGGAGGGGATCTCAGTATTCGTCCTCGTTGAAGAAGAAGTCCTCTTTGCTGGGGTAATCGGGCCAGATGTCCTCGATCGTCTCGAAGACCTCTTCATCGTCCTCGATGCCTTGCAGGTTCTCGACCACCTCCAGCGGTGCGCCGGTGCGCATGGCGAAATCGATCAGCTCGTCCTTGGTGGCGGGCCAGGGCGCATCCTCTAGGTACGACGCGAGTTCAAGTGTCCAATACATCGATAGGCCGTGTTAGGGTCCGTGAAATTGGCCGCAAATATAGACGGATCGTCATGCCGGGCCTCCGGACTTATCAACCGGCCAGGAAAGCCCTACGGACGCGGGTTCCAGGGCGTATCGGCCACCCCATCCACATGGGCGAGGTGGCGGGCGAGCACGAAAAGGAGGTCGCTCAGCCGGTTCAGGTAGCGCACGGCCATGGCGGGCACCTCCTCCTCGTTGGCCAGCGTCACCAGCAGGCGTTCGGTACGGCGGCAGACCGTGCGGCACACATGCGCCTGCGATGCGGCCAGGTGGCCACCGGGTAGGATGAAGTTGCGCATCTCGGGAAGCTCCTTGTCCATTTCATCCATGGCTGCTTCCAATGTGGTGATATCCGTTTCGGACACCTGTGGCACCTTGAACTTATCCGCCTGTTCCTCGCTGCCGCTCGCCAGTCGTGAGCCCAGGCTGAACAACTTCTCCTGAATGGGCACCAGCAGCGCATCGCGAGCGCCTGATGCGTGATCGCGGAGGAGGCCGATGTGACTGTTCAGTTCGTCGAGGGTGCCGTACACCTCGATGCGCAAGGCGTCCTTGGCAACCCGTCGCCCGCCAAGCAAGCTGGTCTCTCCCTGGTCCCCTGTTCGCGTGTAGATCTTCATGTCGTACCTCAGTATCGCAGCGTGAAATGCTCCTTCGCCTGCTCGGCGCGCAGGAACACGAGGCCGAGGTCGTACAGGTCCACGGTGACCGTTACGAGCGGATGGTCCTTGATCGCCGCCCAAGCCTGTTCCATGCCGCGGCTCCAGTGGATGTCGTCGAAAACGAACACCGTGCCGTTATGTGCGAAGGGTAGGATGGTCTCGAAGTACGCAAGCGTCGGTTCCTGGGCATGATGCCCATCGATGAAGGCGAGGTCCACACGACCCATGTGCTTCAGCACTTCCGGCAGTTTACTCTTGAAGCTGCCTAGAACGGCATGGATATTCTCCGATCCGAGGTGATCGAAATGGTGCTGGGCGATGCGCTGGGTCTGGGGACAGCCCTCAATGGTATGGACCGTTCCATCCTCCGCAGCCGTGGCGAGGTAAAGCGTCGTGATCCCGAAGGAGGTGCCGAGTTCCAGTACACGGGTGGCCTGGAAATAACGCGCCGTACGGTACAACAGCCGGGCCTGTGCGGCCGGCTTCAGCGCTGTGCGGGCGATCCCTGATACCACCCGGATGGGCCGTTGCGAGACCCGGGAGCCTGCTCCCAGGTCGTTCACCGTGATGGTCTGATCGCTTTCCAGCAGGTCCTCGCGAAGCGCCTCGATCTCCTCGAACTGCGGCACGTCCACTCCATGTCGCAGCACGTGTGTGATCAGGTCGTAGACGAAGGGGCTATGTACCCCATGACGCGTCCGCGCCTTCACCAGGTGTTCCAGGTAGCTTCCGATCCGTTTCAGGTGTTCGCCCATGTACCCAGGCCCATGGACCCGTTCAAAGGTAGCTGGTCACCCGTGCGGAAGATCACTTCCCTGCCGACCGGGCGGACCGGAGCCTATCGGACTCAGTGGCGCTGGTTGGCCAGGGCCTTTCGTGCTTCGCGGAAATACTTCAACGGCACCCAGAGCATGCCGAAGCACTCGCCATCCTCCTTGCCCAGGTGCTTGTGGTGCACCTTATGCGCCTTGCGTATCCCAAGGAAGTAAGCGTTGTGCGTGTTGCGGAGCCACTTGATCCGCTGATGGATGAAGACCTCATGCACCAGGAAGTAAGCGATGCCATAGACGAGGATGCCGAGCCCGATCCAGAACCAGGGCGTGTGGAACCCGAGCCAGCTTCCAATGGCGAACAAGGCCATGGAGGGCACGGCGAAGATCAGGAAGAAGGTGTCATTCCGCTCAAGGAAGCCATAATGGTCCTTCTTGTGGTGGTCGGCGTGCAGGTGCCACAGGAAGCCATGCATCACGTACTTGTGCGTGGCCCAGGCCACACCTTCCATCAGGACGAAGGTGAGCGTGATGATGGCTAGTATGGTCCACGTGCCCATGTCAAGATCGAACGTCTGACCCGCCAGTTGGTTCGCTCTCCGGTAAGAGGATGGTCGCCAAGGTCAGCGCCCGATGATCGAAGATCCGGTCCAATTCGCGCCTTACCCAAAGCATATGTGCGAGTTCGCCCAACGGTCCTAAAGGTAGCTCGTACTCCACACGATCCCTCATGTGTACACCATTCGGGACCGCCTCGAACGCGTGCGTATGCCGCCACAGCCGATAAGGCCCTTGGAGCTGGGTGTCCACGAAGCGTACCGGGGCGCTCACCTCTTCGATGCGTGTCACCCAGCGGAGCGGTATCCGCAGCAACGGGCGTACCGTGTACGTGATCAGCTGTCCATTGAAGGCCGGTCGGTCGTCGAACGGTTCACGGATGCTCAACCCAAGTCCCGGAGGTGTTATCAGGGCAAGGTTGCGAGGGGTGCTGAAGAAGTCCCACGCACGTTCCAACGTGATGGGCAGGGTCTGCGACCGTTCCAGCACGTGGCGGGCCATGGTATCAGCCGATGACCTCGAGCTTCGGATAGCGCTGCTTCCAGGCGGCAAGCGCCTTCTGGGAGGAAACAGTGATGACCGTCCGCGAATCGAGACGGACCTTGATCTCCTTCACTCCCGCTTTGATCGGACGTTCCAGGATGAGCGCGGGTTTCTTGCGTGGCATGTTGCTTACGTTGCGTTGGTGATCAACCGATCACCTCCAGTTTGGGGTAGCGCTGACGCCAGAACTCCAACGCCTTCTTGCTGGCTACCGTTATGATCGTACGTGCGTCCAACCGGACCTTGATCGCTTTCAAGCCTTCTTTCACCGGTTGGCTCAGGATGAGCTGTTTCTTCTTGCGTGGCATCTTGTTGTTCTTGTTGGGTTACCAAGCGGACCTGGGAGTATCCCATTGACGGGTGCTGAACCGGTCCTGCTGCCCCAAGAACGTCCAAGCGGCTTGCATAGTTCGCATTCCTACCGGTAATGGGTAGGAAATTGACATTGTTTAACGGGAGGCGGGGAATTGTCCTTTGCAAAACTTAAATAGCTGTATACCAGACAAATACGAGTGTAGCTGCGGTTGGTTTCCGTTCGCTCCCAGCGCCTCCAAGGTAATGATTTTCAGCGCAGTTGAGCCCACTAGCAGGAGATCCTTGTGTCCATGGGAGGAAGAGCCTTGATCAGATCGACCTTGCCGCGGTTGAGGCAGGGCGCATTCAATTAACTGCACCTAGCCGCTCAATGCGCAAGCGGGGCTTCTACTCATATACCTGATGTTCGCGGCGCGTGGCAGAGACCTTTTCAGCACGATCCTCCACGAACACGGTCCGCCCGTCCTTCGCCGGTCAGGTCCATGCCTTGTGCTCGCCGTGGTGATTACGCAGCCGCTCGGCCAAGGGTACTTCCGGGTGCCCTACATAATACATACCCAGGTCGGTGGTGCGTAGGATCGAACGAGTCCACAACAAAAAACCCCGACCATGGTCGGGGCTTGTGGGACCTACTGGATTCGAACCAGTGACCTCATGCGTGTGAAGCATGCGCTCTAAACCAGCTGAGCTAAGGTCCCAATATGTCAAGTGCGGTCGTGCTCGACACTTCCGCGGTGTGGAGGCAGCCGGATTCGAACCAGCGACCCTCTGCTTGTAAGGCAGATGCTCTGAACCAGCTGAGCTATGCCTCCTGATACTTGAAAGAACAAGCGCCGGTCGGCGCTAAGGGGCGGCAAATATAGCGGAACCGTTCAAACAACCTCGGCCACGACGAACACACTTCCGGTGATCAGGATCAAGTCGTTCAGCCCTGCAGCCCTGGAGGCCGCTCGCATGGCTTCCTGGACCGTGGGGAAATGGGCACCGGTGAGCCCCATTCCAACAGCAGCATGAGCCAATTCCGCCGCGTCCAGGCCACGGGGGATGTCCGCCTTGCAGAAGTAGTAGGTGGCCGATCGGGGCAGGATGTCCAGGACACCACCGATGTCCTTGTCGTTGACCATGCCCAACACGATATGCAGTCGCTCAAACGGCTGGCATTCGACCATCCGCATCAGGGTGCGCATACCATCCACATTGTGCGCCACATCGGCCACGATCAGGGGCGCGTCCCCCAATACCTGCCAACGGCCCATCAGACCGGTGTTCCGGACCACATGCTTGAAGCCGGCGCTGACCGCGACCTCCGGGATGGACCAACCGCCCTCACGCAACTTGAGCACGGCGGCATACGCGGTTCTTGCGTTGCGTTCCTGATGGTCGCCAGGCAATCCACTGGGGTAGGGTGCCCGTGGTCCTTGGTCGGCGAAGGTGATCGGCGAGCCGGCCTTCAGCGCCGCGTTCAGGAAGACCTCGGCGATCGTTCCATCGGCCTCCCCGATGACCACGGGAACGCCGGGTTTGATGATGCCTGCTTTTTCCGCCGCGATGGCCTCCAAGGTGTTCCCGAGGAAGTCCATATGGTCCCAGCCGATGTTGGTGATCACGCTCACTTCCGGTGTGACCACGTTGGTGCTGTCCAGGCGGCCGCCCATACCCGTCTCGAGCACCGCCATGTCCACCTTCCGCTCACGGAACCACCAGAAGGCCAGGGCTACGCCCCATTCGAAGAAGGAGGTCTGGATGGGTTCGAAACCCTCGCGATAGCATTCGACGAAACGCACCACGTCCCTCTCCGGGATCATCTCGCCGTTGATCCGGAAGCGTTCCCGGAAGTCCTTCAGGTGGGGCGAGGTGTGGAGACCTACCGTATATCCGGCCTCCTGCAGTACGCTGGCGAGGAGGTGGCTGGTGCTGCCCTTTCCATTGGTGCCGGCCACATGCACGCAGCGCAGGCCACGCTCTGGGTGGCCCGTCAACCTCATCAACTGTTCGGTGCGCGAAAGGTCAGGCTTGTATGCGGCCTTGCCGATCCGCTGGAACATGGGAAGCTGTGCGTAGAGGTACGCCAGCGTTTCCGTGTAATCCATCGCTATCCGGGGAAGAAGCGCAGCTTGATGTAGTGCGCCTGTTCAGGAGGTCCGTCCGGCAGTGGCACGAAACGACAGGTCTTGGCGGCTCGCAAGGCCACGTTCTGAATGGCGACATCCGCCGTTCCCGTGTTCGCCACTGACACCCGAAGTACGGTTCCAGCGCGATCCACGACCACCTTCACCTCCACCCAGGTCGCATTCTGCAACTGGGGGCGCTCGCTGAGGTCCGGACCACGCGCCAGACCGCGGCTACCACCGCGTAATTCCCATCCATTGCCACGCATGGCGCCCAGGCCTCCCGGCTTGCCATCCGGAGCACCGGGGTCACCCGGCTTGCTGTTGTCAGGTCCGTCGGCCGGCTGCTGGCCCGGCTTGTTCCAGTTGTTCAGGGCATCGGAAAGGCGCGTGTCCACCTTCGGCTCCTTGGGCTTGTCCGGTTTGGGCTTCGGGTTGGTGACGGGCTTGGGTTGCTTGGGCTTCACCACCTCGACGTCGCTGTTCTCCTCCGTGGCCACGTCCTCGTGCTCCTCAGGCACGACCGGGGCTGCGCTCTGTTCGCCGCCGGGATCCTTGGTGGGTGTATCGCCACCGCCATCATCCGTGGTGCCGAAGTCCGCCATGGCCACCTCCACCGTTTCCTCCGGCAATGGTGGATCGAAGTGCTTCAGCCCGATGAAGAGGAAGAGGATCAACAGAAGCACATGCACCACGATGGTGGTGACCAGACCCGTGGTCCTATCCCGTCGTTCGTGGGGGTATAGCGCTGCCGTGCTCATTTCGCCGGTGCGTTCGGTTCGCCGGGCGGGGTGGGTGCTGCGGCCAGCACGATCCGCCACTTGTGCGTCTTGGCGATGTTCAACACGTCCACCATCCTCCCAGTGGGCACATCTTGTGCCACGCTGAGGACGATGGCATCGCTCTCGGTGTGCTTCGCCATCTCAGCCACCAGCGCGCCTTCGATGGCATCCATGCCAATGGGGGAGCCGTTGAGGGTGCCGCCTTGTTCATCCATGAGCCGCAGCGCCACCTTGGGCTGGGTCTTGCTCGAACTGGTCTTGTTCTTCGGCAGGTCCACGGGCAGGGCGAAGGGGCTCACCATGGTGCTCACGATCACGAAGAAGATCAGCAGCAGGAAGACCAGGTCGGTCATGCTGCTCAGGCTGAAGCCCGCGTCCACCCGGTGTGTGCTGCGTATGGCCATGTTACTTCGGTCGGGTGGCTATGATGACCTTCCAATTGTTGCGCTTGGCAATGTCCATCACCCCAACGGTGACCCCGGCGGGCACGCGTTGGTCCACATGGATCACCAGGCTCGGGTCCTTGGCCTCGAACAGGGCCATCTTGTCCTTCAACGCACCTTCGAGGTCCAACGGAGCCACAGGCTTGTCGTTCACGCTGAAGGCACCGTCCGCATCGATCCGGACTCCGACGCGCGGTTTCTCCTTCGTCTTGTTGGCACTTACGGGCAGGTCCACCGGCATGGTCGTCGGGCTCACCATCGTGCTGATGATGACGAAGAAGATGAGCAGCAGGAAGACCAGGTCGGTCATACTGCTCAGGCTGAAGCCCGCGTCGATCCTATTGTTGCTCCGCAGCTTCACGGTGGATGATCACTTCGCCGGGGACTCCAGCACTTCCATGAACTCGATGCTGCGCGATTCCATCTTCTGCACAACCTTGTTCACGCGCGCCACCAGCAGGTTGTAGCCCACGTACGCGGGGATGCCGATGATGAGACCTGCCACCGTGGTGATCATGGCCTGCATCATGCCTCCGCTCAGCTGGCTCAGCTCCACACCGGCGCCGCTCACCTCCATGGTGTGGAAGGTGACGACCATGCCTACCACCGTTCCCAGGAAGCCGATCATGGGGGCGGCTCCCGATATGGTGGCCAGGATGGGCAGGCCCGCCTCCAGGCGGTACACCTCCAACTTGCCTTGGTTCTCCACGCTCACCTCGATGTCCTTCAGCGGTTTGCCGATGCGGCTGATCCCCTTCTCCAACATGCGGGCCACCGGCGAATTGGTCGTCTGGCACAGGTTGCGGGCACTGTCGATCTTGCCATCGCGGATGTAGTCGCGGAGCTTGGCCATGAAGTCCTTCTCATCGCGCAGGGCCCGGTTGATGGCCATGCTCCGTTCGATGATGATGTAGACAGCGGTGAGCGACATGAGAGCGAGGGGCCCCATGATGTACCAGCCGCCCATCTTGATCAGCTCCCACACGGAGAGGGTCGTCTCCTGGGGGACCACCGGTGTGGTGGCGGTGCTGTCCAACATCTGGCGGGCGGCCTCGGAGGCGTCCTGGATCTGGGCGAAGAGTTCGAGGGACATGGTTGCAGGTTGAAAGTGGAACGCGGGGGTGCCGCTCTTAATTGTCAGGTAAGTCGTTCCAGCGCGATCTCGAACGCGGTCCTGGTGAAATGTCGGGAGGTGTTGTTGCGTGCATGAACGGCCTCGATCGCCTTGCGGATGACCATGCTCACGTCCTCGAAGATGGCCTTGTCGCCGAGGTCGTTCCCCGGCTGCATGCAATAGGCGAACACACGGGCCATGCCACAGTTGGCGATGAAGTCCGGGATCACGCTCACCTGGTCATCGGCATGCTCGGCGACAGGTCCGTAGAAGATCTGCGGATCGGCGAAGGGTACGTTGGCGCCACTGCTGATCACCTCGAGCCCCGCAGCGGTCATGCGGTCCAACTGTTCCCGGGTCACGAGGCGGCTGGCCGCACAAGGCAGGAAGACCTCCGCGCCGATCCCCCAGATCGCATCGTTGACCTCATTGAACGACAGCAGGCTGGCGGTGCGCAATTGGTTCGCCTCCTTCTGCACGAAGAGCATCTTCACCGCTTCCGCATCCAGGCCCTTCGCGTCGATCAGCCCACCGTTGCGATCGATGATCCCCACGATCAGTGCACCTTGCTGTGCGAGGTAGTAACCGGCCGCCGCCGCCACATTGCCCCATCCCTGTACGATCACCCGCTTCCCCTTCACGCTTCCGCCTTTCACCGCGTAATAGTGGCGCACGCTCTCGGCCACACCCCAGCCTGTGATCATGTCGGCCACGGCGTACTTTCCAGCCACAGGCACGTACGAGATATCGTCCACGATCTTGCTCACGCCGGTGCGCAGCTGTGCGATCGCCGTGCGCTTCACCTCATCGGCCGAGCCGATGTGGCCGTTCACCACCCCTTCCTGCGGATGCTGGAGCCCGTATCGTTCCGTGATGGGGATCACCTCGTGCAGTTCGTCCACGTTGAGGTCGCCACCGGTGCCGTAGTAGTTCTTCAACAGAGGCATCACCGCCTTGTACCAGCGGTCCAGCACCTCGCCTTTGCGCGGGTCGGCCGGGTCGAAGTCGATGCCGCTCTTGGCACCACCGATGGGCGGACCGCAGACGCTGAACTTCACCTCCATGGTCTTCGCCAGGCTCTCCACTTCGCGGCGATCAAGACCTTTCCGCATGCGGGTGCCGCCGCCGGCCGCACCACCGCGCAGGCTGTTGATGACCACCCAGCCCCTGGCGCCCGTGGGCGCGTCGTTCCATTCGAAGACGATCTCAGGGGCACGCTCCTCGAAGCGGCGCAGGGCTTCACGCATCACGGTTCCAGGTCAGGTGGGGCGAAAGTAACCAGCCCCTCGGGGCGGCTCCGGAAGCACGCCGGGAAGGTTATCCCGACACGCTGTTAATTGGCATTGAACAGGCTCCCACCCGATGCCTCCCGCCGTGCACCGGTCACACTGGCCAATGCCGTGCTCTCACCGCGCAACCGGCGCACCCCGAGGAAGGCGAAGATCACCGCCTCCTTGAAGTCCACGATACCTTTCTCCGGAACGTTGATACGCGCCCGGGTCTGCGCTTGGATCCGCTCGATGAGGAAGCTGTTATGCGCGCCACCACCGGTCACCAGGAGTTCCTCGGTTCCCGCAGCTACCACACCGGCCACCATCAAGGCGATGTGTTCGACAACCGTGCGCATGCGGTCCTTCAAGGCGATCCGCTCATCCTTGATCAACGGTAGTACCTCTGCATCGAACCATTCCCTTCCGAGCGAACGCGGCGGTGTTCGGTGATGGAAGGGCAGGGCGTTCAACTGCTTCAGCAGTCCTTCGTCCACTGATCCGGTCCGGGCCATGGCGCCATCGCGGTCGAAAGGTTGCCCGGCTTCCGCTGCGAGCAGGTTCAACGCCTGGTTGCCGATGCAGACGTCATAGCCCAACACATCCCTTCCACCGTGCAGGGCGATGTTGCAGATCCCGCCTATGTTCAGGAAAGCGCGGTGGTCGGGGAAAAGCAACCGTTCGCCCAGGGGTACGAGCGGTGCACCCTGCCCACCCAGGGCCACATCCAACGAACGGAAGTCGGTGATCGTACGCCTGCCGGTGACGGCCGCGATGCGCGCACCATGGCCGATCTGTACCGTCAGCCCCTCGTCAGGCTTGTGGAAGATGGTATGGCCGTGCGAAGCGACAAGGTCCACGTGGCGGCCAATGAGGAAGTCCAGTGCTGCGTGGCCGATGCGATCGCCGAGGTCACGGTCCAGCCGGGCGAGGTCCAATGCGGACCCGTTCATCACGGCCACGAGCTTCTGCTGGAACGCCCGATCATAAGGGACGGTTCGAGCATCCTCGAGGGTGAACGACCATCGTCCACCCCGCAGCGCGAAGTGGCACAGGGCCAGGTCCAGGCCGTCCAACGAGCTGCCGCTCATGACGCCGAGGGCGGTATAACGAACTTCTTCCGGAGCGGCCATCGTGGCGAAGGTATCCGCTACTTTTGCCCGGTACACGTACCGCCATGCAAGACACCGCCACCCTCGCCGGATTGAACTTTGAATTGAGCGAAGAACAGATCGCAGTGCGCGATGCAGCCCGCGACTTTGCCCAGAACGTGCTGAAGCCCGGCGTGATCGAGCGGGACCGGGATCAGAAGTTCCCCACCGACGAGATCAGGCAGCTCGGCGAGTTGGGCTTCCTGGGCATGATGGTGGATCCGAAGTACGGCGGCGGTGGCATGGACACCATCAGCTACGTGCTCGCCATGGAGGAGATCAGCAAGATCGATGCGAGCACCAGCGTGGTGATGAGCGTGAACAATTCACTCGTGTGCTGGGGCCTGGAGCAGTTCGGCAACGAGGAGCAGAAACAGAAGTACCTCGTGCCCCTGGCGAAAGGGGAGAAGATCGGCGCCTTCTGCCTGAGCGAGCCGGAGGCCGGCAGCGATGCCACCAGCCAGCGCACCACCGCCATCGACATGGGTGACCACTACCTGCTGAACGGTACCAAGAACTGGATCACCAACGGCGGAAGCGCGAGCACCTACCTGGTGATGGCGCAGACGGATGCCGCGAAAGGCCACAAAGGGATCAACTGCCTGATCGTCGAGAAGGGCATGCCCGGCTTCGTGGTGGGTGCCAAGGAGGACAAGCTCGGCATCCGTGGCAGTGATACCCACACCCTGATGTTCCAGGATGTGAAGGTGCCCAAGGCGAACCGCATCGGCCAGGACGGTTTCGGTTTCACCTTCGCCATGAAGACCTTGAGCGGTGGCCGGATCGGTATCGCTTCACAAGCATTGGGCATCGCCAGCGGAGCTTACGAACTCGCCCTGGCATACAGCAAGGAGCGCAAGGCCTTCGGCAAGGCCATCAGTGAGCACCAGGCCATCGCCTTCAAGCTGGCGGACATGGCCACGGAGATCGAGGCCGCGCGCCTGCTGTGCCTGAAGGCGGCCTGGCTGAAGGACCAGCATCTGAACTACGATCAAGCCAGCGCCATGGCGAAGGTCTTCAGTAGTGAGGTGGCCATGCGCACCACGGTGGAAGCGGTGCAGATCCATGGTGGTTACGGGTACGTGAAGGAGTACCACGTGGAACGCCTGATGCGCGATGCCAAGATCACCCAGATCTATGAGGGCACCAGCGAGGTGCAGCGCATCGTGATCAGTCGTGGGGTGCTGAAGGGCTGAGCCCATCCGGGCTTTTCCAGCATGGCCCGATAGGCCCGACCTCCAGGCCACCACTTCGGCGACCTAGAGCAAGGGCACCAGGGTCTCGAGCTTGATCCCCCGCGATCCCTTCACAAGGATCAACCTCGCATTGACCGGTGCTGTTGTGAACCGCTCATTCAGATCGGCGGCGGATCGCACCGCTTCGGGAGTGACCTTCATGAACTCACCACCGACGAACCAGACGTCGAGCTTCAGGCGCGCCACAAGATCCACGATGGCCCGGTGCTCCTTCGCGCTGTCCGCACCGAGCTCGAGCATGTCGCCGAGGATCGCCAGCTTGGGCCGGTCGCTCCGCATGGCGGCGAAATTCTCCAGCGCCGCAGCCATGCTCGTGGGGTTGGCGTTGTAGGCATCTAGCACGAGCTGGTTCCGCCCCGTATCCGTGAACTGTGACCGGTTGTTGCTCGGCGAATACGTCGATAAGGCTTCCGCGATCACGTCGTCCGGAACGCCGAAGTGTTGTCCCACCGCCACGGCCGCGAGCACGTTCGGCAGGTTGTACGCGCCGATGAGCTTCGTGACCACATGGTAGGCGCGTTCATCCCCTCCCACGAAGACGACCTCCAGGAAGGGACCCGATCCATTCACGGTCCCGCTGGTATCGGCCCCGGCTGAACGACCATAGGTGACGCGCCGCTGCCCTTCGCTCTTGCGCATGAGCAGTTCATCATCCGCGTTCACGAAGAGCACACCCTGCCTCGTGCCGATGTCAGCGTACAGTTCCGTCTTCGTCGCGATCACCCCTTCATAGCTGCCGAAGCCTTCGAGGTGGGCCTTGCCGATGTTCGTGATCAACCCGTACGTGGGCTCGGCGATGCCGGAGAGCTCGGCGATATCACCCGGCTTGTTCGCCCCCATCTCGATGATCGCGACCCGGTGTTCCGGATCGAGGCGCAGCAGGGTGAGCGGGACACCGATGTGGTTGTTGAGGTTGCCGCTCGTGGCCAGTGTGGATCGATCCGCGGCGAGCACGGCATGCACCAGTTCCTTGGTCGTGGTCTTGCCGTTCGACCCGGTGATCCCTATCACAGGCAGATCGAACTGTCTTCGGTGATGCGTGGCCAGTTGTTGCAAGGCTCCCAGCACGTCCGGTACGACCAGGTAACGGTCGTCCAAAGCCACGTCGGGGTCATCCACAACAGCGCACCGTGCACCCTTGGCCAAGGCCTCCGCAGCGAAGGTGTTCGCATCGAAGTTCGGGCCCTTCAATGCGAAGAACATGCTGTCCGGGTTGATGGTCCGCGTGTCCGTGCTCGTGCCGTTGCAGGCCAGGAAGTGGCGGTGCAGATCCGCGATGGAGGGTTGACCAGGCATGAACGAAGAACCCCCGGCGCGGGGGCCGGGGGTCCAAATTAGGTCGAGGAAGGATCAGCGCTTCTGTTCCAGCTTCTTACTGTTCTTCTCTTCACCAAGACCGCGCGGGCTGCCCACACGGGTCATGGCGCACCGGAAGCCGATGGTGGCGGTGCTCTGACGCTCGTCCAAATGACGGCGTGTGCTCGGGCTGGCCCAGTAGATCCGGTCGGCCCAGCTGGCTCCCTTGTACACACGGCTCCGGTCGTTGACTAGGCTGGTCTTACCCCAGTCGTACATCGCATTGCCCTCGAAATCGGGGTTCTCGAAGTAGATGCTGCTCTCCACATCACCGTCGCGGAAGTCGATGTTGTCACTCTGGCGGTAGTTCCGGCGGTCGATGTTCTCCTCCACCGTCACATTACGCACCCGCACATCGCCTGGCTGGTCGCTCTGGTAATCGCTGATGCCACTCAACAGCTTCGGACAGATCTCCAGGTCCTTGCTCTTGATGTTGTCCACCATGTCCTGCACGCGCTGCATGGCGGCATCCTGCTTGCGGGTGTTATTGAACTCGATGGCCTGATCGATCGCGGTCAAGAGCTCATCGATGAGCGCGGCTTCCTCATCCGTGGCACGGCCCTGCATGATGGTCTGGAACTCGGTGAGGTAGTACTTGATGCCGTCCACGTCGTACACCACGATGTCATGTTTGTCCTGGACTACGCCATCGCTGTTGAGCACTTTAGTCTTGAAGACGTTGCCACGGAAGGGGCGGAAGTCATCCTTGTCCTCCGGGCTGAGCGGACGATAAACGTCCATCACCCATTCGCTCACGTTGCCGGCCATGTTGTACAGACCATAGTCGTTCGGCCAGTAGCTGAACACCGGGGCCGTCACGTCCGCGTTGTCATTCAGGCTGCCGGCAACACCCATGTAATCACCGCGGCCGCGCATGAAGTTGCCACGGAAGTCTCCGTAGAACGCCCCGCCTTTCTTGCGGCTGTCGTAACGCACCCAGTGACCGTTCCAAGGATAGATGCGACGCTCCACCACGCGCTCGTCGACAGTGTTCCCCACCAGGCCGTAGGCAGCGTACTCCCATTCGGCCTCGGTCGGCAGCCGATAGCGGGGGAGCAGCACCCCGTCCTCCATGCGGATGTTCCGGGTGTCCTTGTTCGGGTTGAAATCCTGCACGCCATCCACCTTCTTGCCGCTTTCATACTGCCCGGCCAGGTACGCATCCGTGCTGAAGTGGTCCTCGTTGATCTGGTTCGGGTAGTGCTCGAAGAGACCTTCGCGGATGAGGATGATCTCGTTCACGCGATCCGTACGCCAGGCGCAATAGTCGTTCGCCTGCAGCCAGTTCACGCCCACCACGGGATAGTCGCGGTAGGCCGGGTGACGGAGGTAGTACTCCACGTATGGCTCATTGAAGGCCAGCTTGCTGCGCCATACCAGGGTATCCGGGAGGGCCTTCTTGTAGATCTCGGGATAGTCGGCGGCGAACACCCGGTCCAGCCAGTAGAGGTACTCGAGCCAGTAGAAGTTGGTCACCTCCACCTCGTCCATATAGAAGGAGGATACCGTCACGGTGCGAGGGATCATGTCCCACTCGTGCCGCAGGTCATCGGTGACCCGGCCCATGGTGAACTGGCCCCCTTCCACGAGGATGAGGCCCGGTCCGGTCTCCTGGTCCGCGAACTCGGTCTTCTCGAACCCGCCGTTCTTGGAGTCGTTGTAATTCCAGCCTGTGGCGCCGCTCTTCTCGAACTGGCACCCGCTGAGCACGGCGGCAGCCACCGTGAGCAAGGCGATGTTCCTGGAATGGTTCATGGTTCTGTCTGGTTCCGTTCGGTCTGGGTTCCTTGCGATCTAGAAGGTCGGGCACGCCACCACGCGGAAGCGGCGCTTCTTGGGCTTGCAGTTGAAGGTGAGCTGCATGCTGATCTCATGCGAGCCCGCCGTGGCCGTGGTCAGTTTCGAGGTGGTCACGTCGTAGCTGTATCCGAACTTGAATTTGTCCGCTTGGAAACCGATCAAGGCGATGAAGGCATCGCGGGTACGATACCAGACTCCGGCGGTGATCGGGCCATGGTCCACGTACAGACCAAGGTTCAACTGACGGAACGCGGCTTGTTGCTGGTATAGTACGTTCGGGGAGATGCGGGTGCGAGCCTCACCATACTTCCCCTTCATGCCGATGGGGATGGCGGCACCGGCGTGACCGGTCAATTTCATGGGCAGCTTGCTCGTGCCCACGATGAGGGATTCGTTCGGTTCGGTCAAGTGGTGCGCTGCGAAGCCAACGAAGAACACGTCGCTATAGCCCAGTACACCAGCACTGAAATCGGCGTTCCCGACGCTACCACCACGAGGCACATCGTTCGTCTGGTAGATGAAACCCCGGCGTGGGTCGATCTGATCGCCGAAGGTGAGCTTGCTCCAGTCCAGCGATTTCTGGAAGTAGGTGGCTTGGAATCCCACCTTCATCGAAAATTTCCGGGAAATGGCCTGCTGATAGCTGTAGATGCCGCTCACCGTGGTGGTGTTCAGGGTGCCTTTTCCCGCCTGGTCATGGGTCACCAGCAAGCCGAGACCCCCGTTCAAGCCATCCACGTGCTGGTCATAGCTCGCACTGGTGGTGACGAAGGTGCCCGTGAGCGCCGGCCACTGATTGCGGTAGTTCAACACCACGCGTGGACACCTCGCGGTGCCTGCGAACGCGGGGTTCAGGTAAAGGGGATTGGCGTAGAACTGTGTGAACTGTGGGTCTTGGGCCGAAGCCTGCAGAGCCGCGATCACGATCAGTGCACACCCAAGGGCCGCACGCCTAACGGTCCATTCCATCATGCTCGTTATCATCGAGGCCTAGCGGCCAAGCGCCAAGTATACGAAGCAGTTCCAGTTACGGTTCCCCCACCCCCCGCAATAACCTGATGCACTTGCCGTTGGTGGGTGGTCCGGGAACGCAAGGGTCGAAGGTATAACTTTCGGTCCGATCTGTTGAAAACCTGTTCATCACTGTTCATGAAGCGCCTTCACGCCCTCGTCCTGATCCTCGCTTGTGGCGGGGCGACGACCGCCATTGCTCAGCTGCCGGAAAGGCGCGTCGTTCCTTGGACGGCCACCACGAAAAGCAACGTGGACCCGGCCTCGACCAAAGGCGTGGTCACCCCCCCGATCCCGGAGTCCGTGAAGGAGGACCCCGCTCTCATGTCGGGGGATGTGTATCTGGACATGGGTAGAGGCGGGATCCCCTTATGGACACCGGCCGTGACCATTCCTCAGGGCTCCGCTTCGTTCAAAGTGGCACTAGAGGATGCCGTTTGGGAGCCCGTTCCAGAGGCCTTGTTGAAGCGCTATCCATTGTTGGAGAAAGTGGGGGAGTCCCCCGTTATCCGGACCCAGGTCGCGACCCAACGAAAGGAGACCGTTGCCTCGGTGGTGGTTGAACCCTTCAAACGGAACAGCACCACCGGCCGGATCGAACGCCTGCTGGAAGCCCGGCTCAGGTATTTCGATGTGGTTCCGGCAGGGCCGGTCCAGCGGAAGAGCTACCCACCCAGTTCCAAGCTGGCCAGTGGTAGTTGGTACCGCATGAGCGTGCCGGATGATGGCGTTTACAAGGTGACCTATCAGACCTTGGTGCAACTCGGGGTCGATGTCGGCAACCTGGGCTCGGACCGGATCAACGTCTATGGCAACCATACCGGGATGCTCCCCTTCCAGAACAGCGAACTCCCGGCCACCGATCTACGCGCCAATGCCATCGAGGTGGTCGACGGTGGGGACGGTGTCTTCGGTCCGGGTGATCATCTGCTCTTCTATGCCAGTGGTCCACAGCGTTGGTCCACGGGAGGGAAGGGATTCGTGCACACCAAGAACGTCTATTGCGACAGCGCCCATTACTTCATCGGTATCGATGTTGAGCCTGCGGTCCGTGTGGGCCCGGCTTCGCAATCCACCGATGGTCCCAACCAGCTGGTCACCTCCTTCAATGAGCGCGCTTTCATCGAACGGGACCTCATCAATCTCCTGAAGAGCGGGCGTACATGGTTCGGCGAGGTCTTCGATCAAACGCTTTCGTATCCCTACGCCTTCAGCGTGCCGGGCATCATTCTGACCGACTCGGCCTTTGTCCGGGTGGCGGGCGCGGCCCGCACCATCGGTACCGGGAATTCGAGCACCTTCGACCTGAACATTCCCGGCCAGTTCACTGCCAATTTCCCGGTCAATGGGGTGCCCGAGAATTACACGAGCGTCTATGGTCAACTCTTCGACCGCACCTATGGTTTCCTCCCGACCAGTGGCAGCCTTTCGGTCACCATGACCTTCAACAAGTTCAATCCGGTCACTTCCGTGGCCTGGATGGACTTCCTTGAACTGAACTGCCGCCGGCAACTGCGGCAGTTCAGCGACCAACAGTCCTTCCGCGACCTCCGGTCAGTGGGCCCAGGGGCCATTTCGGAGTTCGTGTTGGAGCAGGCACAGAACGTACATCGGATCTGGGAGATCACCGATCCGGCCCAAGTCCGCGTAGTGCAGACCACTGCGGACGGCAATAACCTGCGATTCACCGTGGCCACCGACAGCCTCCGCCAGTTCATCGCCTTCCGGAACAGCGGCTACCCGGAACCCACGCCTATCGGGCGCGTGGAGAACCAGAACCTGCATGCGACCCCGGTAGGCATCGATCTGACCATCATCTGCCCACCACAGTTCCAGGGCGCTGCGAGCATGTTGGCGGAACGTCGGATGGGCGAAGGGCTCGATGTCATCATCGTCAGCCCGCAGCAGGTATACAACGAGTTCTCCAGCGGCTCCCGCGATGGCACGGCCATCAAACGGTACATGCGCATGCAATACGACCGTGCGAGCACGCCGGAGGAGCTGCCGCGTTACCTGCTCTTGTTCGGGGATGGATCCTACAACAACGTTTCACTTGCTGAAAGCAACCAGAACTGGATCCCCAGTTACCAGACGGTGAACGTGCTCGACCCCGCCCGTTCCTATGGCACCGATGATTACTACGGCTTCCTCGACGAGAACGAGGGTGAGCGCACGAGCGACCTGGTGGACATCGGTATCGGACGATTGCCGGTGAGTTCGGTGGAACAGGCCCAGCAGGCGGTGGCCAAACTGTTGCGCTACGATGCCACGCGCACCCTGAGCTTCGTTGGCAGCAGCTGTAGCGCGAACGGGGATGGAGGTTTGCCGGACTGGCGCACACATGTCCTGTTCGCCTCGGACGATCAGAACGGCGAGTCGTTCGAGAACACGATCCATCTGGGACAGAGCGAGACGCTGGCCCAACGGGTCGTGAATGAGCATCCTTACCTCAACGTGGACAAGGTGTACCTGGATGCCTATCAGCAGATCTCCACACCTGGAGGCGCCCGCTATCCGCAAGCCGCCACCGATCTGGAGGATGCCGTGGAGAACGGCCTGCTCCTGGTGAACTACATCGGCCATGGTGGCGAGGTGGGCTGGGCGCATGAGCGCTTCCTGGACAATACCACCATCCTCGGCTGGACCAATGGGGACCGTCTACCGCTCTTCATGACCGCCACCTGCGAATTCACGCGCTGGGACGACCCATCACGCACCTCGGCCGGCGAGTACGTCTTCCTCAATCCGAACGGTGGCGGTATCGGGTTGATGACCACCTCCAGGCTGGCCTATTCCCTGCAGAACTTCAACCTGGGCAGTAAGTTCTATGATCACGTGTTCCGGCGGGTGGATGAGTTGGGACGCGATGAGCGGCTCGGGGATATCTACCGCCAGACCAAGCGTTCCATCGCCACCGCGGATCCGAACTCGTTCAATCACATGAACTTCTGCCTGCTGGGTGATCCGAGCCTGCGCCTGGCACTGCCTCGGAACAGCCTCAGCATCACCTCCATCACCGATACGCTGGGGACTCCGGTGGATACCTTGAAGGCCCTGTCCACCGTCCGTATCAGTGGTTTCGTGGACGACGGGTCCGGGCAGCCGATGCAAGACTTCAACGGGGTCGTGGTTCCGATCGTCTATGACAAGTCCCAGCAGCAGTTCACCCTGGCCAACGATGGAGGCAATCCCTTCCCCTACCAACTTCGGAAGAACGTCATGTACCGGGGTCGTGCGACCGTGACCAACGGCCAGTTCAGTTTCACCTTCGTCGTTCCGAGGGATATCAACTACCAAGTGGGATCGGGACGGGTCAGCTGCTACGCGGAGAACGCCACCACCAACGCATGTGGCTTCACCAATGATCCCCTCGTCGGTGGTACGGCGACCGATGTCGCGGCCGATGGGTCGGGTCCGCAGGTGGACCTCTACATGAACGACGACAACTTCGTGAGCGGTGGCATCACGGACGAGAATCCCCTGATCTTCGCCAAGCTGTTCGATGAGAATGGGATCAACACCGTCGGTTCGAGCATCGGGCATGACCTGCTCGCCGTGCTGGACGAGAGCACCGATCAGGCCATTGTCCTGAACGACCTGTATCAGGCGGATATGGACACCTACAAGAGCGGTGAGGTGCGCTATCGCCTGAGCGAGCTTGCGGAGGGAGGGCACACGATCCGACTGAAGGCGTGGGATACCTTCAACAACTCCTCCGAGGCCACCACGGATTTCGTGGTCGCTTCCTCCGAGGGGCTGGCGCTGGACCATGTGCTGAACTATCCGAACCCGTTCACCACCTATACGGAGTTCTTCTTCGAGCACAACCGCCCCTGCACCAATCTGGAGGTACAGGTGCAGGTGTTCACCGTGAGCGGCCGTTTGGTGAAGACCCTGAGCCGGCAGCTGGCCTGCGAAGGCTATCGGAGCGAGGGGCTTGCTTGGAACGGCCTGGACGACTACGGCGACAAGTTGGGCCGTGGCGTGTACGTGTACCGGCTCAACGTGACCACACCGGATGGGGAGCGGGCGGAGAAGTTCGAGAAGCTGGTGATCCTACGCTGACACAATAAACCCCTGGGGTGCAGCGTATATTTGCCGTCCTTTTTCCGAATCACCCGCGTATGACCTTCCTCCGGCCCATTTCCGCCGTCACTGTCGTCACCGCATTGGGTCTTTTGCCGGGGTCGGTCTTCGCCCAGCCCTGTGATCCTCAGTTCCGCGCTTCCGGGCAGCAGTGCAACGACCAACTGAACACGATCACCACGGCAGTCCCTTTCCTGCTCATCAGCCCTGATTCCAGGGCTGGCGGCATGGGCGATGCCGGCGTGGCGATCTCGCCGGATGCCAACGCCATCCATTGGAACCCGTCGAAACTGGCGTTCGCGGAGAACGATGGTGAGTTCAGCATGAGCTACAGCCCTTGGCTGCGCAACCTGGTGCCCGACATGAGCCTGGCCTACCTGGCCGGGTACAAGCGATTGAGCAACAAGCGCAGCGCGATCGGCGGCTCCTTGCGCTACTTCAATCTCGGGAGCATCCTGTTCACCGATGTCAACGGGTCCACCATCCGTGACTTCAAGCCGGCCGAGTTCGCCGTGGACCTGGCCTTCGCCCAGAAGTTCAGCGATCGGTTCTCCGGGGGCATCGCCATCCGGTACATCAACAGCAACCTCACCGGTGGGATCAGCGTCCAGGGGGCCAATTCCAAGGCGGGTCAATCAGTGGCTGCTGACGTGTCCTTCTTCTACATGAACGACCAGGCGCAGATGGGTGACAAGGACGCCACCTTCGCTTTCGGCGTGAACGTCTCGAACATCGGGGCGAAGATGTCCTATACGGAGACCGCCGCACAGAACTTCATCCCCATCAATCTCCGACTCGGCCCCTCCATCAAGCTCGAGCTCGACCAGTATAACAGCATCGCGTTCAATATGGACGTGAACAAGCTGCTGGTGCCGACCCCGCCGGTGTACCTGCTTGATGAGAACGGTGCACTGATCATCGATCCCGTCACCGGCAACTACCAGGTGGCGAGCGGCCGGGACCCGGACGTGGGGGTGATGAGCGGCATCCTGGGTTCCTTCACCGATGCACCTGGGAACGTGGGTTATGATGACAATGGCAAGCCTTACGTGGAGAGCGGCAGCCGCCTGCGCGAGGAGTTACGTGAGATCAACCTGGCCGGTGGTTTCGAGTACTGGTACGCCGAGCAGTTCGCCTTCCGCACGGGTTACTTCTGGGAGCATTACACCAAGGGCAACCGCAAGTACTTCACGTTGGGCGCCGGGGTCAAGTACAGCATCTTCACCCTTGACCTCAGCTACCTGATCGCGAACACCCAACGGAGCCCGCTGGCCAATACCCTGCGGTTCACCTTGGGCTTCAAGTTCGACAAGGCCAAGAAGAAGCCGGAGTCCAATTGATGTTCCGGGTCGGCTTCGGTTTCGACGTCCACCAGCTGGTGGAAGGCCGTGAATTCTGGCTCGGTGGCGTTCTGGTCCCACATCATGTCGGTGCCCTCGGTCACTCCGATGCCGATGTGCTGTTGCATGCGCTCTGCGATGCCCTGCTCGGCGCCGCCGGTCTCGGGGATATCGGCAGGCATTTCCCGGATACCGATGACCGGTGGAAGGGCGCTGATAGCAAGTTGCTTCTGAAGCAGGTGGTGCGTTTGCTCGGGGAGAAGGGCTGGCAGGTCGGCAACGTGGACTGCACGCTGATCCTGGAAAAGCCGCGTATCATGCTCCACGTACCTGCTATGCGCGCCATCATCGCCCCCATCCTGGGAGTGGCCGAGGATGCGGTGAGCATCAAGGCCACCACGAACGAGAAGCTGGGCTACGTGGGGCGCCAGGAGGGAGTGGCCGCGCATGCGGTGGCCCTCATCCAGAAGGCCTAATCGTCCCCGTCGTCGGCGGGCGCCGCGGAGAAGGAGGCATACCCCTGCTCGTCCTCGAAGTAGAACACCTTCAATTCAGCCGTGTCCTTGAGCAGGTCGATCTTGCCGATCTCCACGCGCGAGGTCTTCACGCCCAGTCGTTGGTGCAGGTCCTCGTAGAGGGCCACCCGGTTCTCCGGCTTGATCAGATCGATGCGCTCGTAGATCAGGAACTTGACGGCCTCGTGACGCGTGAGCCAGACATGTTCCAGTGCGTAGGTCATGAGCAGGATCATGCCATCGGTGAAGAGCAGTTCGGCCAGGCTCACCTTCTTGCTCGCAAGGGCATTGATCACCGCCACACTGATCGTGGCGAAGAGGTAGGTCATGTCCTTGATGCTGATCTGCTCGGTCCGGTAGCGCAGCACACCGAAGATGGCGAAGAGGCCGAAGGCGAAGCCGATGCTCAGCTTCACGCTGTTGAGCAGCACGCACAGGAAGAAGATGAGCGTGTTGAAGAGGAAGTAGGTGAAGAGGTAGTCCTTCTTGCGGTGGATGGGGTAGTAGATCAGCCGGATCAGCACGAACAGAACGATCGTGTTGATGTTGAACTTGAACAGGAGCTCCCACATGTCGGCGTGGATGAGCGGCATTCCGAAGATCTTCATGGTGCGATGATAGGGCTTAGGCGGCCTGGCGGATCCGGTCCAGTTTGAGCAGCACGGCCTTGAACGCGTTGTGCTTGACCCGTTTCCCCAATAGCAGCAGGCCTACACAATACTTGCTCATGCCCGAGGAGGCGAATATGCGTTCACGCATGATCCTGACGAAAGGGGAGGTGCGATCGGCGCGTTCCTGCTTCAGTTCCGCGATCACGATCCCACCCAGACGACGGTCCTCGCCAGCGCTGCTGTACCGCAGGTCGATGTCCATGGTGAGCCGCTCCGGGCTGGTCCGGTTCACGAAGGTGTAGCGGGTGAAGTGGTTCCAAAGCGTGGCCTGGAGCGGTGCGTCGCTCTGGCTGGCCTGGGCCACGAAGGCCTGTTGCTCAGGGGTCAATTCCTCCGGGATCGCCTCCACCCGCATCCGTTTCTTGTCCGTTCGGCCCCGACCGGTCTTCCGTTTCACCTCCAGGAAGACAAGGTCGCTACCGATGTATTCGCGAAAGCGCACCTTGCTCCGGAAGGTCCTCCGGTTGTGGTGCGCATAATAGTCGCGCAGGTCGGGTGTGTCGAAGTAGAGGCTGCGGTACGGGGTGCCACGCTTGCCGTCCACTTCCAACAACCGGTAGTGTGGCAGCATGGCCTCGAGCACCTCGGCAAGTCTTCCCTCCCCGAAAACGTACTTGGTATCCACACGGTCCTGCAACTTCACCCCGTCCATTTCCTCCAAGGAAATGGGTTCGAAGCGTTCGAGGAGCGTTGCGGGGGTGGTCATGGCCGAAAGCAGCCGCCAAACTTAAGGATACCGGGGTCGGCGGGAGGCCATGGGCATCCGAAGAGGCTGGGCGCCACGTTATTTTTAGCCCCCTTTACCACGACCCATGGGCATTCCCCACAGCGTACCTCTCGATCTGGTGATCCATGCCTCGGCGTCGGACCTGCCCGAAGCGGACCAGGCGCTGCTGAACGCCGCCCACGAGGCGGCGCTGCGGGCCTATGCACCGTATTCGAATTTCCAGGTGGGCGCGGCGCTGCGGATGAGGGATGGTCGTGTGGTCCTTGGGAATAACCAGGAGAACGCCTCCTTTCCGGCCGGGACCTGTGCGGAGCGAACAGCCTTGCACGCCGCCATGGCCTTCGACCCGAACGGTGTGGCGGAGACCATGGCGATCGTGGTGCCTTCGGTGACGGGTGAGCGGCCGGTGACCCCCTGTGGGATCTGCCGGCAGGCTCTTCTGGAGCAGGAGATGCGTCAGAAACGCGAGCCCTTGCGACTGTTGATGGGCGTGCCGAACGGCCCAGTGTATGAAGTACGGAGCGCCGGACAACTGCTGCCGCTCTCCTTCGACGCCTCCTTCCTCAACGGGTGAACCGCCATCCTACCGGAAGGGGCCGGGCTATATTTGCCCTCACCTCATGAGCACGAAGACAGCCGCTGCCGCCAAGGGCAGCAAGTCCAGGAAAGCGGAGACCGGAAAAGGCGGCGAGACCGGCTTCGGGAAGGAGACCTACCTGCGCTGGTTCAAGGAGATGGTGCTGATGCGCCGCTTCGAGGAGAAGACCGGCCAGCTCTACACCATGCAGAAGTTCGGTGGGTTCTGCCACCTCTACATCGGGCAGGAAGCCATCCTCGCGGGCATGATCACCGCCATCCGCCCCACGGACCGGCTCATCACCGGCTACCGTGACCATGCGCATCCGCTCGTGCTCGGCACCCCCAGCAAGCATGTGATGGCGGAGCTCTTCGGCAAGATGACCGGAACGAGCAAGGGCAAGGGTGGCAGCATGCACTACTTCGACAAGCAGCGGAACCTCTTCGGTGGGCACGGCATCGTGGGGGGGCAGATCGGTCTGGGTGCGGGCATCGCCTTTGCCGACAAGTATCGCGGGGAGGACCATGTGACCCTCTGCTTCATGGGTGACGGCGCCATCCGCCAGGGCATGTTGCACGAGACCTTCAACATGGCCATGACCTGGAAGTTGCCCGTGGTCTTCATCATCGAGAACAACAACTACGCGATGGGGACTAGCGTGGAGCGCACGAGCAATGTGCACGACCTCAGCACCATCGGCGAGAGCTACGACATGCCTGGCCTCGGCGTGAACGGCATGCGCTGTGAGGATGTGCACCAAGCCATTGCGATGGCCTGCGCGCATGCGCGGGATGGCAACGGCCCCTACCTGCTGGACATCAAGACCTATCGTTACAAGGGGCACAGCATGAGCGATCCCCAGAAGTACCGCACGAAGGAGGAGGTGGAGGCCTACAAGAAACAGGATCCGATCGAAAGCGTGCGCGCCACCCTGTTGAAGAACAAGTGGGCCAGTGAGGCGGAGCTTGAGCGTATCGATGCAGACGTGAAGAAGGAGGTGGAGGCCGCGGTGAAGTTCGCCGAGGAGAGCCCCATGGCCACGGAAGACGAGCTGTACAACGACGTGTACGCCGAGAAGAACTACCCATTCGAGAAAGACTGAACGCCCCAACGACATGGCCGAGATCGTACGCATGCCGAAGTTGAGCGACACCATGACCGAAGGGGTGGTGAGCGCCTGGCACAAGAAGGTGGGGGATGCCGTGAAGAGCGGTGAGGTGCTCGCGGAGATCGAGACCGACAAGGCCACCATGGAGTTCGAGAGCTTCACCGACGGGGTGCTGCTGCACATCGGAGTGGAGAAGGGCAAGGCCGCGCCGGTGGACAGTGTGCTGGCGGTGCTCGGGAAAGCGGGAGAGGACATCACCGCATTGCTGGCCGGAGAGGCCGCATCGGCACCCAAAGCCGAGGCCGCACCGAAGAAGGATGAACGCAAGGAGCAGGCGCAGGGGCAAGAGACCATTGCTGCTGCCCCTGCACCTGCTCCTGAAAAGGCGAAACCCGCTGCCTCAGGAAGCGTTCCCGCGCCGAAGCCGATGTTCGGCGGTCCTGCCACAGCCGCCGCACCTGCGCAAGCCGGCAACGGCCGCGTGAAAGCAAGCCCGCTGGCCCGTCAGCTCGCGGAAGAGAAAGGCATCGACATCGGCCGGGTCACCGGCAGTGGTCCGGACGGAAGAGTGACGAAGCAGGACATCGAGAATTTCGGCGGTGGCGGCTACATCGGAGCGCCGCAGATCGAGAAGTTCGAGGAGGTGCCGGTGAGCCAGATGCGCAAGACCATCGCGCGTCGCCTCAGCGAGAGCCTCTTCACCGCGCCGCACTTCTACCTGACCCTGGAGATGGACATGGCGCGTGCGATGAGCGTCCGCGAGGCCATCAACAAGCAGATCGCACCGGACAAGATCTCGTTCAACGACCTGGTGATCAAAGCCTGTGCAGTGGCGCTGAAGCAGCATCCGAAGGTGAACAGCAGCTGGCTCGGCGACAGGATCCGCTACAACGAACACGTGCACATCGGCGTAGCCGTGGCGGTGGATGAAGGCCTGCTGGTGCCGGTGGTGCGCTACGCTGATGGCAAGCCGCTGCGCACGATCGGCAATGAAGTGCGCGATTTGGCGAAGCGTGCGAAGGACAAGAAGCTGCAACCATCGGACTGGGAGGGCAACACCTTCACCATCTCGAACCTCGGCATGTTCGGTATCGACGAGTTCACCGCGATCATCAACCCGCCCGATGCGTGCATCCTGGCCGTGGGTGGCATCATGGAGAAGCCCGTGGTGAAGCAGGGGCAGATCGTCATCGGTCACACGATGAAGGTGACCCTGAGCTGCGACCACCGCGTGGTGGACGGCGCCACGGGCGCGGCGTTCCTTAATACCGTGAAGAGCCTGCTGGAGGAGCCGGCGTTGTTGCTGGGTGTCGGAGCGATCTGAGGGCAGGCAATTCCCGGCTGGACCTTTCGTTCTTACAACCAATGAAGACCATGCCAGCCATTATTATCACCGCGCTCCTGATGGGTTGCGACGGTCAGACGATCGTGGAGCATCGGGTGGATAATGCCAGCTCCCACACGGTACGGATGGTGTTCCATGCTGACGCCTACCACGGCTTCGAAGGGGATACGCTGGTACTTGCTCCAGGCTCCGTCACGCGGGTGGGATGGAACGATATGCGCGGTGGGCGAAGGGACTACCGCCGGCCGGCTGAAGGCATCGACTCAGTGCATGTGGAGGTCGAAGGTGGAGGTAGTTTGAACCGCGATCTCCGGAGCGATGCGGAGTGGGCCGTAGACAGCAAAGGCAAGGGTATTCGGGGTAGCTTCAGCCACATCTGCACGTTCCACTTCACCGATGCCGATATCGACTGACACCTGGTCCATCGGATCTTCCGACCTTCACGCCGCACCGTGAAGGACTTGTTCAAGCTTCTCACACCAGCCCCGCTCAAGGAATTGATCCGCAAGGCGGTCCTGCGCGGCGACACCGTGCACTGCCCCGTCTGTGAGCGCGGTGCCATCACCTTCCTGCCGTCGGGCTCACCCCCTCGTCCCCATGTGCTGTGCCCTTTCTGTGGATCGCGCGAGCGCGCACGGATGGCCTGGCTATTCCTGAAGGAGCGCAAGGTCCTGCGGGCGGGACTGCGTGTGCTGCACGTCGCTCCGGAGCGCTGCCTCAGCGAGCGGCTCACCAGCCTGCCCGGTGTGAAGTATACCGCCGGCGACAAGTTCACGCCGGGTTATGATTATCCGCCCGGGACCATCGATCTGGACATCACGGCCATGCCCTTTGCGAACGACTCCTTCGACCTGATCCTCTGTTCGCATGTGCTGGAACATGTGCCTGATGATCGCACCGCGATGAAGGAATTGTTCCGTGTCCTGGCCCCCGGCGGCATGGCGATCCTGATGGTGCCCATCGCACTGGAGCGGGCCACCACGGATGAGGACCCCTCGGTGATCGATCCACATGAACGGATCAAGCGCTTCGGGCAGTTCGACCATGTGCGGCTCTATGGTCGGGATTACATGGATCGGTTGAGGGCCGCCGGTTTCGAGGTGATCGAGGATGCGATGACCGCGCGCATGGATGCGGAGTCGGTGTTCCGGTACGGGCTGCTACGCAGCGAAGTGGTGCACGCGGGCACCAAGAAGTAGCCGTCCCTCCGGAACCTGGATCACCGCAGGACCCGGAACGGTTCCGGTGGCAGATCGAAGTAGGGTGATGGTGAATTCCAGATGAGCGGCACGTTCTCGGCACGCAACTTCTCCTCGAATTCCATCTCGAACGTGTGCCTATCCATCGATGGGTCGTGCATCGGCACCAGCGCCACGGTGTGCTGCGGACCTTGCTCCGCGGAGAAGAGCATCACCTCCATCGCGTTCAGGGGTGCCACCTCCACCCGGCCCCAGCAGTGCGCGATGAAGGTGGGCAACTTCGCGACCAAGCCCCGGCGGATGCCCTGGTCGTGCGCTGCTGCTATGCGATCGCGCATCCAATCCACGCGGTCCACATAGGTCGGCGAAAGGACGATCCATAGCAGGCACCGGAACGCCAGCGCGATACACAGGACACGCCTCCACCTCGCAGCGCCCACCAGTTCCTGAGGCCATAACGCCCATGGAACGATCACCACCCACACGGCGAACGGGAAGTCCACGAACTCACGGTACACCGAATGGGTGCCGTCCGGGAAGTAGAACGATTGCAGGACGTAGAGGACGAAGAGCCCACCAACGAGAACGACCAGTGGATACCAGCGACGCGCCTTCACCAGTGCCGTGGCGAACAGCACGCTGAGGAAGATGACATCCGGATAGACCGACACGGCGTGCTCCAGATGGCCGATCAGACGACCGGGCCGGAAGAGCCAGGCCCAGCCCAGCCCTTCGAGCCGGATCCACAACGAGCTGATGGCGCGGAGCTCATATGCGGACAATACGTTCACGCGGATGATGGTGTGCATTGCAAGGACCGCGAGCGCGACCAGTGCGATCCTGCGCTCCCGATGGATGCCTGCCGCGGCCACGGCCATTACGGTGACGATCATCGCCAGGAAATGGGCGGACAAAACGAGGAACAGGAGCACGGCGAAGATGACCGTACGTGGCAGTGGCGCTAGGCGTGTGCTCTTCAACAAGGCGAGACAGGCCACCAGCAGGGGAGCCGCGTAATAGAACTCGAACACCGGGCAGAAGACCGCATGCCCCACACCAACGAGCTGTGTGCCGATCACCACCAGGCCTGCCTGACGGTCCTTCAAGGCGTACCGTACGAAGAGGTAAGCGCAAGTAACTACCATCACGCTGCCCAACGAATACAACGTGATCACGGTGGTCATGGACATCCCAGCCTTGATGCCGATGACCGCCGACCATTGGGATAGCGGCATGATCCAGCGGCCCTGGTTCACGAAGAAGCCGCCGCGATCCACCATGCAGAGCAGGAAGTAGGAGGCATCGTTCAGGATGCGTTCCGCCGCGAAGTGCACCGCGAACCAGGCCATGAAGGCCAGGGCACCCCAACAGAACAGGTCCGTTGCACGGTCCGTGTTCCACCATCCATCCCTCGTTCGCCTTTCGCCCAGCGGCATGGCGGCGAAAGTAGCCCGGCCGCCGTGGTACTTTTCGGCCATGCAGGAGGTGCTCGCCACGCCCATCGAATTCCTCAAGGGTGTGGGCCCGCAGCGAGGGGCCTTGCTGCGTTCCGAACTGAACATCGCGACCTATCTGGACCTGCTCCAGCACTTCCCGTTCCGCTACGTGGATCGCAGTCGCTTCCACCGCATCACTGAGTTGAGCGAGGACCTCCCTCAAGCGCAGTTGCGTGGCATCCTCGGGCCACTGCACATGATCGGCGAGAAACAGGGGCGACGCATGGTGTCGACGTTGACCGATGCGACGGGAAGTGTGGACCTCGTATGGTTCAAGGGTGCGCGCTGGCTCCAGTCATCGTTGAAGCCGGGTCAGGAGTACATCCTATTCGGCAAGCCCAATGCGTTCAAGGGCCGTATCAACTTCCCACATCCCGAACTGGAACTGGCGGCCACCTGGGAACAGGGACTTGACGCCGCGCTGCAACCCGTGTACAGCACCACGGAGAAGCTCACCGCCAAGGGGCTCAGCAGCCGGGCCATCTGGAAGTTGATGAAGACCCTGCTTCCGCAACTGGAAGGCCAGCTTCCTGAAGTGTTGAGCACGGAACTGGTCGACTGGCTCGGCGGGGTGAGCAGGGAGCAGGCGATCCGTCAGGTGCATGCGCCACAGGACCAGGCCAGGCTGGATGCGGCGCTGCATCGTCTCAAGTTCGAGGAGCTCTTCTTCATCCAGCTCCAGCTCCTCGAACAGAAGCTGTTATTGCAACAAAGTCTGCGCGGCAACGTGTTCACCACGGTCGGGGATCACTTCAACCGCTTCTATCAGGAGCATCTGCCCTTCGAACTCACCGGTGCGCAGAAGCGCGTGGTGAAGGAGATCCGCAAGGACATGGGCAGCGGCCACCAGATGAACCGCCTCGTACAAGGTGATGTGGGCAGTGGCAAGACGCTGGTGGGCCTGTTGAGCATGTTGATCGCCCTGGACAACGGCTTCCAGAGCGCGCTGATGGCACCGACGGAGATCCTGGCGCAGCAGCACTTCGCCACGATCAGCCGCTTCGTGGAAGGCCTGCCTATCGAGGTGCGCCTGCTCACGGGCAACACGAAACAGGCTGAACGGAAGAGCATCCTCACCGCGCTGGCGCAAGGTGCCATCCACATCGTCGTGGGTACGCATGCCCTGCTCGAGGACCGTGTCGTCTTCCAACGCCTGGGGCTTGTGGTGATCGACGAGCAGCACCGTTTCGGCGTGGCCCAGCGTGCACGCCTCTGGACGAAGAGCACGGTGCCACCCCATGTGCTCGTGATGACCGCCACGCCCATACCTCGCACGTTGGCGATGACCCTGTACGGCGACCTGGATACCAGCGTGATCGATGAACTGCCGCCCGGCCGCAAGCCGATCAGGACCGTACATCGCTTCGACAGTTCGCGGAACGCGGTCTTCGGATTCCTCGAGGAGGAGATCGCCAAGGGCCGTCAGGTGTACGTGGTGTACCCCCTGATCGAGGAAGGCGATCCCGAGAAGATGATGGGCAAGGAACTGAAGGACCTCACCGATGGCTTCGAGAGCATCTCGCGTCGCTTCCCGTTGCCGAAGTACGCGGTGAGCATGGTGCACGGACGCATGGACCAGGCCACGAAGGATTATGAAATGGCACGATTCAAGAAGGGCGGGACGAACATCCTCGTGGCCACCACCGTCATCGAGGTGGGCGTGGATGTCCCGAACGCCAGTGTGATGGTGATCGAGAACGCGGAGCGCTTCGGGCTGTCGCAACTGCACCAACTGCGCGGGCGCGTGGGGCGTGGTGCGGAGCAGAGCTATTGCATCCTGATGACCGATGACAAGCTCGGCAATGATGCGCGCGCCCGGATCGAGACCATGGTGCGAACCAACGATGGGTTCGAGATCGCGGAGACCGACCTGCGGCTGCGGGGGCCGGGCGACCTGATGGGCACTCAACAGAGCGGCCTTCCCGAGCTGCACATCGCCGATCTCGTGGCAGATGTGCATGTGCTTCAGCAGGCCCGCCAGGTGGCCATGCGCCTGCTGGACATGGATCCGGAGCTGAAGGACCCGAAGCACGCGCCGATGAGATCCGCCCTGGCCGAACGCAAGCGCGGAAAGCCTTTGTGGGGCCGGATCAGCTAGGTGCTCAACGCCGCGCGCCGACGGATCTCGTCGGGGTCCAGCACATGTGCCATGGTGCCCGATACGATCAGCAACTGGGCGAGCGCATAGGTGAGGATCACGGACCAGCCCGATGCTTCGAAGGGCCAGATGAAGCGGTTCACCGCGAGCAGGCTGTCCGATAGGATGAAGAAGAGCGCGCCACCCAGCACCAGCAGGAAGCTGCGGAGGTAGGTGCGTGCGAAGCGGAAGGCGGCGGCCACACCCATCAAGGTGATCGCCACCGCGTAGATGCCGACCGGTATCTGGATCGTTTCTTCCACGGCGGGCAGGAGCCGCGCTGCGAAGAAGTAGCCATAGGCGATGAGCAGACTGGTGATCAGCAGGGGTAGCCAAGGCGGACGAAGCGCGCCGATCTCCATCACGTTGTGCAGGAAGGCGATCGCATAGCAGAGCTGGGCCAGCAGGAAGGCGCCCAGGCCGATCAGGAAATTGAAGTCGTCCAGGTGCTGGAACATCAAGGCCACATCACCCACCAGACTGAAGAAGAGGCCGGCCTGGATCAGCAGGGTGAAACGGTCGCCATAGCGCCGTGTACGGAAGTAGAACCAGCTCGACAGCACCAGCATCATCAGCGGCTTGCAGGCGTAGACCAGTCCGTGCTTTTCGCCCATCTCGCCGATGATGGTGCCTGCCGTGGCGAGCACGTAGAGGCCGAGGTTCAAGCCGGTGTTCCTGCGCGGGTCCATGGAGCGGTCGAAAGTAAGGACAGGGTCGATCACCCGATCACCCCTTCGACGGACCGCAAGGCGCGGCTCACGAGCAGCAGATGCACGGTGGTGACCACGCCCAGTAGCACCGCCGCCCACGTGACCAGCGGACCGAACAACGGAACACCGATGACCAGGAGCAACACGACCAAGGCCATGATCCGCAGCGCTTCCACGATCACCGCCCAGCGCCGCCCCTCCATCAGCAGCCCGAGGGACATCACCCACACCATGATGACGATGGCCGCGCCAATGCCCTGTCCCTGCGACAAGTGTTGCTGGCCGAAGAGGAAGCCCGTGGTCGCCGCGATGAGGGCGATGAACTGGATCGCCACGTAACGCACCACGACGCCCGGCACCTGGGTGTCGTACTTGCGGTAACGCGCCCGGTCGATCTCCTTCGGCACTTCGGGTCCACCCAACGCCGCCGGTCGCCAACCCGGACGATGAAAGAAGGTCATCACCTTGTCCTTCCAACGGTCACAGGACCTCGCGATCCGGAACAGGTCGCCCCAGTAGTGGAAGTTGGCGGTCACCGGGTCCCAGGAGGCGAGCGGGGTGGTGATCCCGTACACCGGTTCCTCCTCCTCGCGTTGGAAGGTGCCGAAGAGCTTGTCCCAGATGATCAGCGTGCCCGCATGGTTCCGGTCGATGTACTTCGGGTCGCTGCCATGGTGTACACGGTGGTTGCTCGGGGTGTTCAGGATCAGCTCGAGGAAGCCCATGCGATCGATCGCCCGCGTGTGGATCCAGAACTGGTAGAGCGTGACGAAGGCACCTACGGTGAGGATGATGACCGGATGCACGCCCAGGAAGGCCACCGGCACGTAGAACCAGAAGCTGAACAACCCCTGCCACCAGCTCTGGCGCAGGGCCACGCTCAGGTTGTACTCCTCGCTCTGGTGGTGGACGATGTGCGCGGCCCACAGGAAGTTCACCTCATGGCTCAACCGGTGGAACCAGTAATAGAACAGGTCGATCAGCAGGAAGGTGACGATCCAGGTGAGGGCCGTGTCCGGCAGCGTGAAGAGGCGGCCATGCTCGTATACCCAGAGGTAGACCGCGAAGACGAAGGCCTTGGTGAAGGCGCCCACCACCTGCGAGCCGATGCCGCAACCCATGTTCGCGATGAAGTCGTTGAAGCGATAGATGCGCTTCTCCTTCGCTCCGGACCACACGCTCCACGCCAGCTCCACGCCCATCAGCAGGAAGAAGAAGGGGATGGCCAGCGCGATGGCGTCCATGGCTCCTCGAAAGTACGGTCGTGACGCGCATTCCCCGCGAGCGCCGTTCCTTTGCGGCTTCGACCCCGAACCATGCGCATCTCCTGGAACTGGCTGCGCCAGTACATCCCCACCGACATCTCGCCACAGGAAGCCGCCGCGCTGCTGACCAGTACCGGCCTCGAGACCGAGAGCGTCACCCGCTTCGAGCCCGTGAAGGGCATGCTGGCCGGTGTGGTGGTGGGCGAGGTGAAGGAGTGCGCCAAACACCCCGACGCCGATCGCCTGAGCGTGTGCCAGGTGGACATCGGGGACGGCGGACTCTACCAGATCGTCTGCGGGGCGCCGAACGTCGCGGCCGGTCAGAAGGTCTTCGTCGCCACCATCGGCACCACCGTCCACCTGCCTGATGGCACCAGCTTCGTGATCAAGAAGAGCAAGATCCGCGGCCAGGAGAGCAACGGCATGATCTGCGCAGAGGACGAACTCGGCCTCGGCACCGGTCATGCCGGGATCATGGTGCTGGATGCCGACGCTCCCGTTGGAAGGCCTGCGGCTGAGCACCTCGGCCTCCAGGCGGATGAAGTGCTTGAGATCGGTCTGACCCCCAACCGCACCGATGCCATGGGCCATGTGGGCGTGGCCCGTGACCTGCGCGCCGTGCTGATCCATCGGCAGGGGAAGGAGGTCGCGCTGAAGCTACCCTCCGTCGCGGACTTCGCGCCCGATGGACAGGCCGATCCGATCGCCGTGGAGGTTATGGACACCTTCGCCTGTCCGCGCTACGCGGGGCTCCTCTGCACCGAGGTGCGCGTGGGGCCTTCGCCGAAATGGTTGCAGGAACGGCTGAACGCCATCGGCCTGAAGCCGATCAACAACGTGGTGGACGTGACGAACTACGTGCAGCACGAACTCGCCCAACCGCTGCATGCCTTCGATGCGGGCACCCTGCGCGGCCGGCGGATCGTCGTGCGCATGGCCACGGAAGGGGAGCCCTTCACCACGCTCGATGGCCGCGCGCGCAAGCTGAACGCCCAGGACCTGGTGATCGCCGATGCGGAGCGTCCGGCCTGCATCGCCGGGGTCTTCGGTGGTGCGGAGAGCGGGGTGACGGATGCCACCACGAGCGTCTTCCTCGAGAGCGCCTGCTTCGAACCCGGTACCATCCGGCGTACCGCCCGCCGCCATGGCCTCAACACCGATGCCTCCTTCCGCTTCGAGCGCGGCGTGGACCCGAACGGCACCGTGTTCGCCTTGCAACGTGCGGCCTTGCTGCTGAAGGAAGTGGCCGGAGCGCGGATCGCATCGCCCATCACCGATGTGGATCACCGCCTGAAGCACGTGCCCACGATCGCCCTGTCCTTCGCGCAATGCGAGCGCCTCACGGGTGTGCACATCCCCGCGGATACCATCGTGCGTCTCCTCGAACTGCTCGACTTCACCGTGACCGAGCGGAGCGCGCACGGCGTGGTGGTGGAAGTGCCTTCCTACCGCATGGACGTGGCGCGCCCTGCCGACCTCGTGGAGGAGATCCTGCGCATCCACGGCTACGACCATGTACCCATCCCGGACCATACCCGGGTGCCGGTCCTCGTGCATGATCCCTTGGATCGATACGCGCTTGGTGGCAAGTTGGCGGCGCACCTGGTGGCCCGTGGCTTCCGGGAGATCATGACGCCCTCGCTGGTGAGCGCGGCGAAGAGCGCGGGTTTCCCGCTCGCGGAAGGGAACGCCTTCGTGCGCGTTCAGAACCCTTTGAGCACGGAGCTCGACATCCTGCGTCTGACGATGCTCTTTGGCTTGCTAGGCGCCATCGCTTATAACAACAACCGCCAGCAGCGCGACCTCCGCTTCCTGGAGCGCGGGCGTACCTATGCCGATGTGCGTGGCAAGGTGGTGGAGACGGATAGGATCGCCGTGGCAATCACGGGCAGGCGGCACATGGAAAGCTGGCGTTCACCCGGCGCCCCCGCCGATCTCTTCGACCTGAAGGCCGAGGTGGAGACGTTGCTGCAGCGTTGCGGCGCGACCGGGAGCATCACCTGGACACCAACGGACTTCCCCTTGCTCGCGGATGCGCATGAGATCCTCGTGGGTGGCCGGCATGTGGGGCGCATCGGGCAGGTAATGGCCGCCACGGCCAAGGCCTTCGATGTGGCGCAACCGGTCTTCTTCGCGGAGTTGGAAGAGCAGCCCTTGCTGGAACTGTTGCAGGGAAAGAAGACGGCCTATGCCGAGGTGGCACGCTTCCCGAGCGTACGCCGCGACCTGAGCCTCCTGATCGATGGCGAGCTGCGCTTCGAGCGGCTGCGCGAGGCGGCCTTCGGGGCGGAACGCAAGCTCCTGCGGGAGGTGGGCCTCTTCGATGTGTACCAAGGCAAAAAGCTCGCGGCGGGCAGGAAGAGCTACGCGCTCAGCTTCACATTGCAGGACGATGAGAAGACGCTGACCGACGAGCAGGTGGACAAGGCCATGGGCCGCATCCGCAAGGCGATCGAAGGGGTGGGCGCGGAGGTGCGGGGGTGACTGGAGGAGCCGAGTACTAACGGGTCTGCGCTTGCCGCAGGCCGCCTTTCGTGATATTGTTCCTGGACGAGGTGTTCATCGCTTCAAACAGGAGTTGGCAACGGGACGAGGGCGGTTTGCGGCAAAAGCAAGTTATGGGCTGGGTCTCGTTTTCATTCATTGTCGAGATTGTATATGTAATTGTCTTCCAGTAAGTACATGAAGCGACCTTTTTCCATTTCCCAATGTCGGTCATTTTTCATTTTCGCAACTATTGCCTTTACGATTTCGGGATCTTTGAACTTAAACAATTCTTCAACCGTTTGATAATAATCTGTCGTTCCTGTACTCTTGAATGAAGTTTTCTTTAGGTACGCAACTAGAGCTGTTTTAAGCTTGTCTACATACTCCGCCTTATGCCAATTGCTTAGGTAGAAAATGGCTTCTTTTCGTCCATGATCAAATGCCAAGATTGCAATCTGTTCTTTGTATGGTTTTGTGTATATTCTATTATCCAAAGCCCGACTCAATAGTAACCAGTGAGGATCACTAGAGAATATTATCGCGCTGTCGAGTTCAAGAAGAATTCTGTTAGTACGGCGTTCTTGATTCTTGACATTGCTCCAATATCTATGATACAAACTACTCGAAATAATGTCTTGCGACTTAATGCAACCACTGAACGTTTCTATTTCTCTATCCCTCAGAAGGGCACCTCGAATAACCTGTTGATAGGTTGACGACATTGGATCTTGACGATCTGGAGCACAATGGATCACTTTGGCAGCATGAAGTTACGCGCTACCAAGGGCCTGTTCGATGAACAGGAAGTGCTCCAGCGGTTG